>NZ_JBOZPB010000006.1:0-206223 GCF_050848685.1 Shewanella sp. MF08487 | reverse complement strand
ACCTTTTAGAGCAGCATCCGCTAAAAGCCAGTAAACCAACCAAGATAAGAAAGGCAGCATGGAATGACGATTTTAGGCGCGAGATTTTCTTTGGTTAAGAGATTTAACAAAGCTTAATCCCGCCCTGGGGTTATCTAGGGGATGAGGTGGAGCTTAAGCTAAGGCAGTATATGTCTATCACCTCTATATCGTGTGCTTTTACTTTTTTGGGCTAAACAATATGATCAACAATTTTTTTAATCTGCCCATTTAGCCATACTAAATCGTCATTAGTGTTATTCGGTTGATTTTTTTGCACTAAGAATATTGTCGGTACTTCCGTTTCTGCATATAAACGTTCGGCCTCAAGTTGCGATAACTGACATGTATGTAATTCGGATATATCACTCGCCATTTCGTAGACTACACGATAGGGCAATAATGATAGCGCCTGACTTTCACCGAGGTATTCAAACAAACTTGAAATACTGGTAATGTTAATTTCAGTATTAAGATGGATGCTATTTTTGATACAAAAATCTTGATAAGGGCTGAGTTTAGTCTTGGCGTTACCCAAATCAGTATTCACATAGGGATATTCAGCAATAGTTTCTAAGGTGATATCCCGTTTGAAAATAGGATGGTTTCGGCTAGCAACAAGATAAACTTTATCCATGTGTTGCAGTGCCGTTGTCAAAAGTTTATCACCGAATGCGGCCACGTCTGCTGCGCTTTTATTACAGCAAATTCCTAACATAGTATCGCCGTTAATAATATCTTGAGTGGTATGCATTGACCACGGAGTGATATTAATATGCATGAGCTTTTGTTCTTCTTTAATGGCCTGCATAAGTGGTTTTGGGAAAGCATAGGCAATTAAACCTGGCGCAGCTATTTCCACATGGGATTTGACTAAATTACTATTGGCCGCTCTGGCTTTGTGAAACTTATCTGCACACTCAATGGCTTCTTTTGCTATTGGATATAAATGAGAAACAAACTCATTAGGGAAAAGTCCATATTTGCGACGAATAAAAAGTTCATCACCAAAGATTTCACGCATATTTTTAAGGCTACGACTAATCTTAGGCGCAGGAATATCGAGAGCTTTAGACACATAAGTTGCAGACTTATTTTCATATAATGAAACGAGTATTTTCAAACTTAGAATATCGAGCCCATCAAGATTACTAATATGCATTTTTTATATCCCTTAATATGGAGTAAATGCTTTAAATATTGATTGATTATGGCTCTGCTGAATAATATTAATGTGAAATATATCTCAACTTTAAAACTATATCGCCGCAATTCATAAGTGCTTTTTTATATTTGTATTTTTTATATATTAAAAAATATAAAAGATGTTTTTAAATATATGAAATTCACTTTGCGATATTGCAGATATTGCAAGTGTAGATTTTATGTATTTCATTATCAAGATTTGCACTAAGTGACAATGAGGGTTGATTCTTAATTTGTTGTTTATTATTAGGTTGTTGTTTTCAAGCGTGATCCTTGTCAAGTAAATAAGTTTGCTTCACGTTAATACTAAAGTTGTTTTAAAAAAGGTGATAACAAAAAATAAATAGGTTATTGGAGGCGTTATGAATACTTCAGTTATTCTCAGTTATGCGTTTATGTACTTTGTGCTGTTTGTCGCAGTGCCATTCGTTTTTGTCATGTTCGTCATGACCTGTATTAAGTTTTTTAAATCAGGTCCAGATGATGCAGAACATCACGAAATAAAACTAAAACCCATGCTGTTTGATAAGAAAAGCTTTAGTTTTTTTAAATCATTAAAAACCGTAGTAGAAGGCAAGTACGATGTTTTTTGTAATGTGCCATTAGATACTGTATTTGAGATGGATCAGCATGATGCTAGTTTAAATCATGATTATCGTCTCGATTATGTATTAATTGATCAAGACTCGTCCGAAGTCAAAATGGTGATCAGTGATTCTAGTAAAGCAAATAACTCACTAATGAAAAAATTATTTAGTAAGTTCAATATTAACTTTATTGAAATGAATCAACAGAAATCGTGGGATGCACAAAGCCTTAAGCAAGCGCTCGCTGTCTGATTACGACCGTCGGGTTCAGGTCATTCTGAACCCTGACACTCATCTTCGCCCTTCCCCAAATAAATGTGAGGACTCCTTAATGTCCAAAATAAAATGGCTGTGGTCGATTCGCTTGGGTGCAATTGCATTACTTTTAAGCTTTAGTGCAGCGAGCGCCGAATCACCCCTTCAAATTAATAGTGATGCTGCCTGCATGAAGTGTCACAAGCGAAACGGTTCAATGTTAGGCCATCATGGTCAAGATACGATGAAAATGTCCTGTTCAAGCTGCCATGGCGAGAAAGGAGATCATCCCAAGAAGCCAAACGACTTAGTCGTGTTTAGTCTGCAAGAAGGATCTGAGCTTGATAAACAGCTCGCCGTTTGTCGCAAATGTCATACACCGAAAAAACTTAGTGCAGCAGATTGGACACATAACGTACATGCTAAAAAAGTGCCTTGTGCTGCCTGCCATAAATTACATAGCGCAACCGATCCCATGGCTGAAATGACGCCAAAGGTTCGCAGTGAGTTATGCAGTAGTTGCCACGCCGGCAAGCAGGAGTAAGTCATGGAAAATTCAAAAAGAAGATTTCTAAAGGGCACCTGTGCTTTATTAGCAGGCGCAACAGGCGCAACACTTCTTACTACAGTGAATGCGGCAGAAAGCGCTAAAGCCGAAGCCGAGATTAAGTATGCGATGGTTCACGATGAATCTAAGTGTATTGGATGCCGTGCATGTGAAGTGGCATGTCGTGAGGTAAATGAGGTTCCCGAAGGAGTGTCTAGAATTGAAATTCTGCAAACAGGCCCCTTTGGTGAATATCCTAACCAGTTTTATCATTTTAGCCGCAAGTCTTGTCAGCATTGCGAAGATGCACCTTGTGTCAATGTGTGCCCAACTGGCGCCGCGTTTATTGATAAAGAAACCGGCATCGTTTCAGTTGATGCATGGAAATGTGTCGGTTGCCAATATTGTATTGCTGCTTGTCCTTATCAAGTTCGCTTTATCAATCCTGTCACCCACGCAGCGGATAAGTGTGATTTCTGCCGCGAAACTAACCTAGCTCAAGGTAAACAACCTGCTTGTGTTGCTGCCTGCCCAACCAAAGCATTGGTGTTTGGTAATTTAAAAGATTCGACTTCTGAGATAGTGCAAGTGTTGCGAGCTAATCCAACTCAACGCGCCAAAGTTGCTCTCGGAACGCGACCTAAGTTGTTCCGTATTCTGGCGAAATCTGGGGAGGTAGTGCTATGAGTGCCTTACATTTTGATACCTTAGTATGGCATTGGCCCATCGCCATTTACTTGTTTCTCGCAGGTGTTTCGGCAGGGGCGATGTTCTTCGCTGTATTGTTAAAACACTTTGTTTTAAAGCAAAACGCTTATAAATCTGGTTTTGTGCGCGCCGCTTGTATTGTCGCGCCAGTGGCGGTAATGGCTGGATTGGGCATTTTGGTCGTAGACTTAACGAAACCCCTCGATTTTTGGAAGATTTTAGTGTTTTACAACCCTAAATCGGTCATGTCGATGGGTGTACTTATTCTGCTGATTTATCAAGTATTCATGTTTATGTGGATTGGTTTAACCTTCCGTAAACCAGTCGATGATTGGTGTGAAACACGCTTTCCTATCGTGTTGAAACTCACAGCATTACTGGCTAGGTTTGAGGCTGCCATTACGGGATTACTGGTGATCCTATCTTTGGCTTTAGGAGCTTATACAGGCTTCTTACTCTCAGCATTGCCCGGCTACCCTATGCTTAAAAACCCAGTATTACCTTTGTTGTTTTTAGTCTCTGGGCTTTCCTCTGGTGCTGCTGCGGCTTTACTCGGGGGCGTGTTGATGAATGGCAAGCCTGATGACAAAGAGGTGCACTTTATCCATAAAGTTGAGATCCCGTTGATCTTAGTTGAAATAGTGTTGTTGTTTACCTTCTTTATGGGGTTAGTACTTACCGGCGGGCAAAGTAAGGTCGCGACCTTTAATGCCTTAGGTTATGGCTTCTGGGGATGGGTGTTCTGGGTAGGTATTGTTGGGTTCGGTTTATCTGGTCCTTTAGCGATGAATCTATTTATGACTTCGACATCGAAACGTAAATGGGCTTATGTCGCAGGAACGGCCTGCTTAAGTTTGCTAGGGGTCATATTGCTGCGTAATTTCATCCTTTACACGGGGCAAATGACAATAGCCTAAAGCAGAATCGTTATATAGCTCAGGAAGCACAATGATAAGAGTGGAAGGACATCGACAGATCGCGAAAACAATGTTTAAGGAAAACAGTGTAGATTAAACCCTTGTGATGCTAGCTCTCAAGGATAAGTCTAGTCGCGATTTGTTGTGTAACAGGGAGGTCGCTGGGCAGGATGCCATATTGTAGACTTTACTATTTTGCCCTGCCTCCAAATGGGCGTTGCCACCTTTATTTTTAGGGTGGCGTTTCTTGTTTTGGAGTAACACAAATTATTGGCCGAGATTATTGATCCACTCACTCATAACCACATGGGTTTTGATTTTGATAATATCGGTATGGGTTTCAATATATTCACGGATCTCGTGTAAGCGGCGCATTGAAGGTGCGTTGACATACACCAGTAAATCCATATCGCCAGAAATACCACGGCAGGTAATCACTTCGGGAATCGCTTGAAAAACGTGTACCACGTCAGCACAGCGTGGACATTGATGTTGGATCTCGAAATAAGCCGATACACCTTCTTTTTGCGACTCACTCAATAGCACTTGATAGCCACGAATAACCCCAGTGAGTTCTAGTTTTTTTATACGCTCGGCCACCGCACTGCGTGACAGATTTACCTGTTCGGCAATATTCGACACACTCTGACGTGCATCCTGACGCAGGCTATTAATGATGGCAGTATCAAATTTATCCAAGGGTAACTCCAATGAAAATGCTTATATTAAATCTATAGACTATTTTGTTATTAGTTTGAATGGCAAAAGAATTTACTAATTATTTAGATTTTGATTTTCGGCAAAATTTAAGTTAACCGTCATTTTGATGCTTATATACTAAATCTCCGTGATTTTGTCTGTTCTGGATGTGAGTAACACTGAAATTAACGGCAGATTGTGGGGCTAAATTTCACTATACTGGCGGCTTGAAAACCACAGAATATTAGCAGATGAATTCAAATAGCGGAACGATAGGTCGTTGGCAAGGTGCAGGGTTGATGGCGACCACTTTGCTTGGTACTGGGGTATTTATTTTGCCTCAGATGACAATAGATAAGGCGCAATCTGGCGCGCTAGTCGCGTGGATATTGCTTACTTTGGCCATTATTCCAGTGGCACTTGTCTTTGGGCGTTTAGCGAGTGTATTTCCCCATGCTGCTGGGCCCGCCTACTTTGTCGAAAAAGCGTTTGGTCGCACTGCTGGTCGAACCATAGGGCTGATCTTTTTACTGGTCGTACCCATGGGGGCGCCCGCCGCTATTTTAATGACCTTTCAGTTTGTAAATGCCTTGGTGCCTATATCGGGCTGGTCGAAGGTTGCTGTTGAGGTGCTGGTTATTTTTGGCTTGTTCTTGATTAATTTAAGGGGCATTCAAGTGTCGGCTAAGCTGCAATTTGGCCTGACACTGTGCATAGTGGCCGTGGTTGTGGTGCTGTTTGGCGCAAATAGTTTTCAACCAGACCAGCTAACCATACTTGCTAGCCACGGTATGCCCGAAATGCCGACCGTAATGATTGCTGCTGGCATTGCTTTTTGGAGTTTTTTGGGTATCGAAGCTATGACCCATCTCGCCGATGATTTTCGCCGTCCGCAACAAGATATGATCCCCGCGATGATGATGGGGACGGTATTAGTGGGGGTTATTTATGTGGCTTGTACACTATTACTCTTGTTAGTCCCTACAGATAAAAGCGTCGCTATGATTGGTGTGTTCGATCAATTGCTAGGCGGTTATGGTGCGCAAGTTATTGGCATTTTAGGTATTGCGAGCGGGTTAGCTACAGTTAACGTATATGCCGCCAGTGCAGCTCGTTTAGTATGGAGTTTTAGCTGTGAGGGTATTTTGCCACGCTTTTTTGCGGTAAAGAATGCCCACGGTGTTCCTATTCGGGCTTTGGCGGCGTTGTTATCGGTAATGGCAAGTGTCATTGTGCTCACCTATATTTCTGGGCAAGAGCTTGAGCACCTTATCGCATGGAGCAACAGTGTGTTTGTGGTGATCTATCTGATGGCGATGTTAGCAGCGGCTAAGTTATTACCACGGCATAATTGGCCGTTAGTGGCTCTAGGGTGTGTCTTTTGCGTTGTACTGGCTTTTGCGCTTGGTGCAAGCATGTCCTATGTATTGGTATTAATATTAGTGGTGGCGCCATTCCTGTGGTGGCAAAAGAGCCACATTATCCGTAAACAAAGTTTAGCTATACCAGAGTCATTACTGTGACCAGCAGGATTAAAATTTAGTGAGTATGGCTCGTTGTTTCTATCGCCATATTGCGCATTTGGATTAATTCGCTGTGTTTGAGGTAGAGCAAATCAGCGGTGCGGCGAATGATTTGGTCTTCGTACTGAGATAGCTGCCCGTCGGCGTAGGCTAGTTGCCACATCGCGAGCAATAGTTGTTGCTTCTGCTCGAGGCTAAATTCAGCATTAATGGCGGAGGTGAACTCAAAGAGTGAAGTGGCGTTGCCTTGAACACTTTTGGCTTCATCGATTAATGCTTGAGCATCTGCTTGCGACATTGATAGGGTTTCGGTCAGTAATTTCGGTAATAACTCTGCTTCTTGCGATGACAGTGTCTCATCAGCAAATACTACTTCGAGTAACATACTGGCTGCGGCTAGCTTAAGTTGATGCGCCTTGTCTTCTGGCGAGACGGCTTGGGTATGCGCTTCAAGAAATCGTCTTAATTTTGCAATCATATGTGGCGGTTCTCATGCAGGAGGAATATAGAGTAGAGTCGATTGTGAGATGAAAGTTCACCCTAAGTATCGAGCGCCTAGGGTGAGGGTATACTGAGTTAAAGTAGTGAACTCAGGCCTTTTGTAAGTAAATCTGAGGTACCTTCTGCGCCATTCGCGTCTAAGTAAGACTTAGCAATGTTGATCATTGGCATGGCTAAGTCTTTAGAAATGCCTAGTTTTTCAAAGGCATCAAATACCATTGCACTACTTTGTAGTGATGATCCTAAATTACCCGCTTTTGACAATAAGCCAGAAACGCCTGAGGCTGAGTCTAGTGTAGGTGCTGCCGCTAACAGACTATCAGCATTAGGGATGCTGGCTGCCAGTGTTGAATAGTCAGTCGTGCCAAGGCTAGATTGCGCTAAACCGAGTAAACTGCCTAAACCACCTTCAGCCTGAGTTTGATTTAAACCTAACTGTGACATAACGTTACCAACCAAATCATTTGACTGAGTTGCTGTTGCCGTCGCGAGCGTTTTCTCCGTTTTGGCTTGAGCACCAGTCAAGTTATCTAGCCATCCTGCACTGGTGGGCGCCGCCAAAATACAAGTGCTAAGGAAGATAGACAAGGTAATAATATGTTTCATATGGAAGCGTCCTTTAATGGTTTACGCGCTAGTTCGTCGGACAGTTTAGCGGGTTTGCTTATTTTGTTGCAGTAGTTTTCGTGATTTACAGTTAACACTGATGATTTCTATTGTGCATTACCAAGGGATTTTCGGTATCCTTAGCGGCAATTATCAGTGTTAATTCATCTCAATTATTTGGAAAGTCGCATGTCACTATCCGCAATTTTGTCAGAAGCCTATAACTTCTTCCGTAATCATCTAGCGCAACTTGCTATGTTGACTATGCCATTACTGTTGATCCAAGTGGGGATCCAGTTATGGCTAGGCATAGAGATGGGTAAAGTCGATTTAGAAAATCCACAGTTTGGTGCCCCGCACATGATTGCCATGATGCTGTTGTTGCTCACTTTCTCTGTACTCATTGCCGCAGTCACGCTGTTTTTAGAACTACGTTCTCAGGGGCACAATCCTTCTGCGGGCATGGTACTTAAGGCCAGCTTACCTTTTGTTCCGCCACTATTATTGGCTGGCGTGTTTTCTGGCTTAGCGATTTTAGCTCCTGTAATGCTGTTTGCGGCCTTTGGCTCTTTATGGTTGATAGGCTTGGTGATTAGTTTTTATCTATTTTCTCGATTGGCTTACGTCAACTTTATGGTTGTAGTCGAGCGCTTAACCCCATTAGAGGCCATCAAGGGGAGCTTTAGTTTTAGTGGTCCTATTGTGCTAAAAACCATTGCATTATTAATGTTATATCTACCACTTTCAGTCATCGGCAGTCAGCTATCTGGATTCGCCGCTATGGGTGGTTTTCCTGTGCAAATGTTGGTGGATACCATTATGTCTTTCATCGGCTTATTCGTTAACGTCGCGTTATTCCGCTTATATATGGTGTCTAGAAAACCTAGCGTTGAATAGTGCACACTCAATATAGTTTGTAGGGAATCACTCATGGGGATGAAAGCGGTCATTAAGGATAGTGAATTTATCCAAGATTTTTCGGCCTCTTTGAGTGATGATTATCTCAAGGCAAAAAGCTATGTGCAGGATGTGCCGACCCAGTCGCTGCTGCACATTCGTAGCTTTACTCATAAGCTTACTGAGTTACTCGGGCAAGATAAGCAAATCGCGTTCACGAGTCCGAATTTATACGATAGGATTGAACAACTTAACCAGCAACGTATCATCGATGTTAAAACCACTCGCGCCTTACATCGATTACGTGCCGATGGTAATCGCGGCGCTCACCCCGAGAAATATCACCTTACCCAAGAGCAATTGCTCGCGCTCGCGCAAAAATCCATTAAAGATGTCTTAGCCTTAGTTGAGCACTTGTATCTTAAGATGAAAGGCCAGGCAGCACTTCACTACTGTTATGAAGCATCTGACGCTATGACAGCCAAGGATTTATGCTACCGCGCTGTGATGGAAGACGACGCACAAGCGCAATATCTACTGGGAATATCCTTTAAGACCAAGGCGCTAATGCTTAAAGAACAAGAATCGCTCGAAGAACAAGCGTTACTTAAAGATCAAACGCTTGTGATAGCCGCCGACCCAGTATTAACCCCAAATGTATCTGCTATCTCCCAAGCCAATAGCGCATCTCATTTAAGTGCGACAGACTGTTTTTCCCGGGCTGCCTATTGGTTTTCCCTTGCGGCTCCCGGAAATATGGAAGCCTTGCATGAATACGGCGTGGCATTGATCCACGGATATCAAGGTACACCAGAGGTGGCTGAAGGTGAAAAAGCGATTGCCACCGCAGCTGAGGCTGGAGTCGTCAATGCGATGGCGTTGTTGGGATATTTTTATCTTGTCGGCGGTGAGTCGTTTCAACCCGATAGCCATTTAGCTCAGCATTACTTACAGCGTGCGGCAGATGGCGAGCAAACCGAAGCCATGGCTAACTTAGGTGTGCTGTATTACCAGCAAAAAAATCTCACTCAAGCCCATTATTTTATCAGTAAAGCCGCGCAAGCAGGTTATCCCCACGCTCAATACCATTTGGCCTTAATGTTGGCTAATGGTGATGGCTGCACACGGGATGTAATAGCCAGCGAGCATTGGATGGCTGAAGCTGCAGAGCAAGGGCAACTCGATGCCATGCTTACGCGCGCGCAACATATGCTCAATGATGATAATGCCTTTGGAAACGATTTGACTCAGGCTGAGGATTACCTGCGCCAAGTGATTAAGTACAGCTACAGTGTTGCGGCCATGATCGAGCTGAGTATGGCATTAGCCGACGGCATACTAGGGCGAATCGATGTGGTGGGGGCTGCGGCTTTGCTTAAATTAGCAAGGCAAAATGCCAATAAAAAAGAGGCCGATATTATCGAGCCCCTTTGGCAGTCACTTGCATTACAGATTGAAAATGTGTTGAAAGTAACGCAAGACTCCGCAGAAATTCACAGCCTCACACGCGCACAGGCTTTACTGTCTTAAGCCCATTTTACTCGTTTAAGCTAGTGTTCATCCTCTTTATGCTCAAAAGTCCGCCCTTGTTGGCGCATTCGATGGGTTTCTCTCGCATTAGACTCTCTGACAATATTCACTGAGTTGTAAACGTGACTGTGTGGCTCCTCAGTAGTGTGGTCATGCTGATGAGCGTTTGCCTGTGCTTGGTTAAATTTTGCTACCTGACGCGCCATATAAACACGGCTAAATAACACTAAACAGCCGAGGGTAATAGCCCCAAATAGGAGAACGAAGGGTAATAAAAATAACGATAAACAAATTAAACTCAGACTAATCGCCATCGCTAACCAAGCCCGAGGGCCAGAAATTCGTGTCTGCATTGGGCTTCGTTGGAACTGTAGATAAATCATGCGAACTCCTCGATAAGCAGTGGACATTTAGTGTGCAATAGCGAGTATGTTTAGGTCACGTTAATATTGCTTAATTTACTTTATTTTACCTTGAGAACCAATTTATCGTTAAATATTTGGTTTATTTGTGACTGAAAAACAATTTGAGTTATCAGTTGTGGCTTTGTTGGTTGTGCATGGGTTTTATAAAAATCTTTCTGCTGCAAATGTGAGCACCGTCTTTCTTAACTGTACAAAATATGAGACAATTTAGTATAAATTAAGCTTTAGTTTTAATGCAAAAAGTCGCCTTGTAATATTAACTATAAATATTAGCTCAACCCGTTCAGACACCCTATTTTTCAATGCTTTGTTAATAAATTAGACGCCAACATGAACTCATATTCGCTCAAGCAAAAAATTCTGTTCTCCGTTGTGGTAGCCCTTTCACTCGTGATTGGTTTGTTGTCATGGCAAAGTTATTCCAGCCAAAAAGCTCAAATGTTACAAAATAGCTTAGAACAAGTGCAACGTCTTGGTGATCAACAAGCTGAGCGTATTCAAGAATGGCTCGCGGGCAAACAAGATATTATGGGAGCACTGGCGAGTAAAGTTGAAGGCGATACGCTTAATACTCTGCAACAGGCTCAAGCATCTGGCCGTTTTCAGTTAACTTATTTTGGCTCTCAAACTGGGCAAATGAATGATTCAGATCCCAGTATTGATCGTAGCGGTTATGACCCACGCAGCCGTCCTTGGTATCAACAAGCAGTCAGTGCCCGCGCGCCTATTTTAACCAAACCTTATGTGGATGTTGCATTCAATATTTTAGTGGTAACGATGGCACAACCAACCGCACAAGGCGTTGTCGGTGGTGACCTCTCTATCGCAAGCCTTGTCGATGGTGTCAACCGATTGAAATTACCTGCAAACGGTTATGCCATCATGATGCACAAAGATGGCACTGTGATCGCTTATAAAGATCAAGCTAAGACGATGAAGCCGATAAGTGAAATTGATAACGAACTTAATCCTGATTTACCTGAGCAAAATCGTAAAGCAGGTGCACTGCTGCCGATGTATTTTGAAAATGAAGCTAGCGATAAGCTGGTGTGGAGCGTTGATATTCCCGATACCGACTGGGAATTGGTGTTAGTGCTTGATAAGGCAACCTTAGAGGCGCCATTGTCTAGTCTATTACTTACCCAGCTTGGACTTGCTGCACTAGTGTTACTCGTGAGTGTGTCAGCGATATCATGGTTAGTGAATGTGCTTTTAGGGCCTTTAGGTCACGTATCAAAAGCTCTTGCCCGCATTGCCGATGGTAATGGTGATTTAACGCAACGTATCTCTGTCGATACTCACGATGAAGTGGGTATGCTTGCCGATAGCTTTAACCGTTTTGTGGGTAGTCAGCATCAGTTAATTAGCCATATCCGTCAACTGGCCAGCGAATTAGATGCTGATGCTGAGCGTAGTTTAGTGACGACGCAAAACTCAGTAAATGAATTACAACGTCAGCAGCAAGAGGTCGCTATGGTCGCGACAGCCGTGACTGAAATGGCGAGTGCCACCAATGAAATTGCGGCTAATGCTGAGAATACAGCAACGGCAGCACAGCAATCGGCTATGAGTAGCTTACAGGGTAAAGAGTTAGTGAATAAAACCCGTAACTCTATCAATTCTCTCGCCGATGAAGTGACTCAAGCTACGGATGTGATTGAAGATTTGAGCCGCCATGCGCAGTCAATTTCGAGTATTTTAGCGACTATTCAAGGGATTGCAGAACAGACCAACTTATTGGCACTTAACGCAGCGATTGAAGCGGCGCGTGCTGGAGAACAAGGTCGTGGTTTTGCGGTTGTGGCAGATGAAGTGCGGGTATTATCGCGCCGTACTCAAGACTCGACTCAAGAAGTGCATACAACGATTGAAACCTTGCAACGTACTACGGCTAGAGCTGTGAGCTTGATGGAAAGTAGTCAGAAATTAGCTGGAAACAGTGTTGGCGATGCTAATGCGGCGGCGAAAGCGCTAGAAGAGATTACCCAAGCGGTTAACGTTATTTCAGATATGGCCAGCCAAATCGCCACCGCTGCGGAAGAGCAAACCCAAGTGACGGGTGAAATTACTCAAAATACGGTTGCGATTAAAGATGTAACTGATGAAATCAGCGCATCAGCGATGTTAGACTTAGCACAGGCTAGAGCGTTGAAAGCTCGTGCAAATGATTTGAAAGCTCAGGTAGCGACCTTTATTTTATAGTGTTACCGTTGTTTCGTTATGGCTAATGTTATGCCGTATAAAAGGCCCGATAATAGCCATATTATCGGGCCTTTTTGTATTGATACTCACGGCGATATTCTCTTTTAATGATTCTCACCGTGTGCCGTTATTCTCCCACTAGACTATCAAGCGAGGAGTTGCCAAGCGAGTTATCAAGCGGGTTAAATAAGGCCGCTACGCTCTGACAAATGGTTTCTCTAATCCATTTATGCCCTTGATCTTCATTATTTCTTTGGTGCCATAACAATATATAGGCCATGGGCATAAACTCGAAGGGCAATGGTAACAGTTTGAGTGGATAAAGTTGGCAAGCATGGCGAGCAAAGCTCGAGGGCAACGTGAAGATCAAATTGCTGTGGGCACATACACTAGCAGCACCATAAAAGTCCGGTACTGTCGTACTGATCTGTCGTCTATTGCCAATATCAGCAAGAAAGTAATCTAGCGCCCACCAATCGTTGCCTTCACAGCGAACCTGCACATGGGCCATCTCGAGGTAGAGTGCTAAATTCCATTGCTCAGAGGTGAGTGCTGCCATCAATGGATGATCCTCACGAACTAAGCAGACTTGTTGGTCGGTAAAGAGTGTTTGATAGGCAATGCCTTCGGGTAGGCGATCGACTTGAAAATCGGACAATGGATGCAGATCTCGTCCTGCAATACCAAAATCAATTTGCCCTTGTTGTAAATCCTGCATCGATTTTTCAGTCCACACATAGGAGTCGAGTCTGACGTTAGGTGCGGTGGTGAGCATAGGGCCAATAAAATATGGAATTAACGTTTCATATGCGCTTTCGACCATAGCAAAGGCAAATTGTCTATTACTAATGGTTGGATTAAACGTCGGCGGCTGCGTTAATTGATATAGATCTTGTAATATATTCGGCAGTTTTTGTCCGAGCATAAGAGCATGTGCCGTAGGTTTTAAGCCATGGGCGGTACGCTGAAATAGCGGGTCATCTAAGGTTTCTCTAAGGCGATTTAAGCTCTTACTGATTGCGGACTGACTTATGTGTAAGCGGCTTGCGGCGCGGGTTACGCTTTGCTCTTCTAGTAGAACCTTGAGTATGACCAGTAGGTTAAGATCAATTCTGGCTAAGTTGTCGATATTCAAAGATATTCCTCAGAGGAAATTTACTTTGGAAATTATACCATTTCTATTCATACCTCGAGTTAATTAAAATAGCGCCCACTAAAATATTGTTCATGGTTTAACTGAGATTATTTATGCGGCGCAATCTGTTACCTATCCTGATGTCTATGGTGCTTCTTAGCCCATTAGCAATCGATATCTACTTACCTTCAATGCCAACGATGGCGACAGAATTTGCTGTATCTGCCAGTGACGTACAATCCACACTGGTTTTATTTTTATTTGCTATGGGCTTAGGGCAAGTCTTAATTGGGCCATTGGCAGATCGTTATGGCCGTCGTCCTGTGGCGATATTTGGCGTATTACTCTATGGTGCGAGTAGCCTTCTCGCCGCTGCTGCCATTGAGTTTCATTGGTTACAGATTGCCCGTTTATTACAAGGGTTAGCCGCCTGTTCGACGTCAATCGTAGTATTTAGCGCAGTACGCGATTGTTACTCTCAAAAAGAAGGTGCCAAGATTTACAGTTACTTAAATGGTGCGATTTGTGTCATCCCAGCATTAGCACCGACGCTAGGTGGCTTGCTCGCGATGCAATTTGGTTGGCGCTCAACCTTTGTTTTTATGACGCTATACGCCATGTTAATGATGATTGTTGTGGGTTATCGCTTACCTGAGACGCGTCCTGCTAATACCGTCACCACAGGCCCACTTTATCGTTGGAGCCGATATAAACCTGTACTAGGTAATACTCACTTTTTATTTTATGCCTTGGCTTGTATGTCAGCGATGGCGGCCATTTTAAGTTATGTGTCTTATGCACCAGTATGGTTAATTGGTCATTTAGGGGTGTCGGAGCTCGCCTTTAGTGGCCTATTTGGGCTCAATGCGGTGTTTAATATCGTTGCCTGTTTTGCGGCGCCAATAGTGATACGTAAGCTAGGTAATCGTCCGACTGTGGTATTGGCGCTTGCTTTACTTATTATTTCTTCGGTTGCAGTCGTGGTGGCTCAGCTGTTTGGCCCGAGCACGGGTATGGCGGCCGCTTTTGTCTTTATGCTGCCGATGATGTTGTTATGTGTAGGGTTTGCCTTTTTACTGGGCCCTGCAACCAGTATGGCGTTATCGGCCTTTGGCGAGCGAGCGGGAACGGCTGCGGCTATGTTAGGTTTTATTCAAATGAGCGGCGCATCTATTTTAGCTGGGCTGGTACAACAAACCGATCTTACCGCGCCTTATGCTGTCGCATTAGTGATGGGCGTATCTTCTATCGGGTTGTTAGTAATGATGGCATTGAGCCGATTCGATCATTGGCACCAAGAGCAACTCACGACAGAACATTAATTTGTACTATTTTTGATAACCAAGTACACCCTTTACCCACAGCTTGTTTGACCGCAAACTGTGGGTATTTTTTATTGTATCTTTTCGCTCTTTATCCTTTGGTATACTCACCATTAGATTGATGTATCTGAGGCTGCCACTTGTCCCGTCATTATTGTGTTACTTGCCGTTATCCGCAGAATGCGTGTCTTTGCGCCAGTGTTCAGCCCATTTATCCAATCACTCAGTTGGTGGTGTTACAACATCCGAGTGAAGTGGAACATAAAAAAAATAGCGTACGGGTATTGAGTCTTATTGTGCCTACAACCCAAGTTTATGTGGGGGAATGTGAGACTGATTTTGTGGATTTGCAGCAATATTTAGCGACGTGTAATAAGCCGATTTATCTCGTCTACCCTTCGACATCCAGTGTCAGCGTTGAAGATCAAAGTATTACTCCCGATTGCGTGTTGTTATTGCTTGATGGAACTTGGCGTAAGGCGTTTAAAATGTTGCAGCTTAATGTTTGGTTAACTCAGTATCCTGCGGTGCATTTGGCGCAAGGGTATGAGTCACGCTATCGCATCCGTAAATCGAGCCGTAGTGACAGCTTATCAACCTTAGAGGCGTGCGCTTATATGTTAAATGCCCTCGAACCCGCGCTCGACATTCAACCATTAACGAAGGCATTCGATGCAATGGTCACACTGCGGATTAAGGCAATGCCGAGCTCGGTACAGGCTCGTTATGCGGAGCCAAACATCGCGAATGGTGAACCATCTTCAACTTAGTTTGCTATTGGGATAATTTCGATAGCGTTCCTATGTGGTGGCGTGTTTTTTAAATAAGTATTTTTGAGACTGCGTACGCATTAAAATTGTTAAAATCTTATTCAGATCACGCTAACTTAATGTGGAATAGGGTTTAATGGCTCCGATTCATTTGTACTGCAAATGATGATAGATAGCCCTGCCAGCTAATTGCTTTGCAGGGGAGTGATGCCACTATTTTATTGTTAAATGGTGTGCTGACAGGGCTATCGAGTTAATACCAATAGTGGTTATCAATCGATAGCGACACCGTTTTAAGCCAAGCATTTTTGGGTAAGAAAGGCCTGGGTGAAGTACTCAACCGAGCTAGGGTAACTAAATAAATATCCTTGGCCAAAGCCTGGTCCCATCCTCGTCATTATGTCCTTCTGTTGTTGCGTTTCTATCCCTTCTGCGATGAAATTAATCCCGAGAGCTTGCACAAGTTGCACTATAGCATTGTAGAGCTTTTGTCCCGATGCCTCGTTTAAATGTAAGGCAAACTCGGTATCAATTTTTACACTATCTATAGGTAAAGTCCCTAGGCGGCTGAGCGAGGACAAACCGGTACCAAAATCATCAATGGCGATACTGACCCCAAGCGCTTTAAGACGAGTTAATGTGGTTCTAGCTTGTTCTGGCTGGCGCAATAATGCTGATTCGGTGATTTCTAAAATCAGGGCTTCGGCGGGTAAATTTGCTGTGTTTAACGCATTAATGACCTGTTCAACAAAATCTAAATGTTCTAATTGCAGTGGTGACACATTAACAGACACTCTAAAAGTCGGTTGGTGGTGTTGACGCCAGAGTGCAGCTTGTAAACAAGCTTGTTCTATCACCCATTGACCAATATTGACGATCAACCCCGTTTCTTCTAGTAAGGCAATAAAATTGGCGGCTTCATAATATTCCGTCGGCGATTTTTGCCATCGCAGTAGTGCTTCGGCGGCGATGGTTTGATTGGTCTGTAAATCCACTATGCTTTGATAGGCGAGAGTGAACTGTTTTAAGCTATGCGCATGTCTTAAGCTATTAATTAGCTCTAATTTTTGCTCGGCAGCTTGGCTCATAGCTTTATCGTAAAAGACTAAATGTGGTTGGCTTTTTTTAGCGCAATACATGGCGGTATCGGCGTGGCTAATCAGCTGAGAGGCTTGGTCACTATGGGTCGGGTACAGTGCGATACCGATACTGATACCGAGGAAAAATTTTTGTCCTTCAATTTCAAAAGGGCTATCGAACAAGCTGAGAATTTGTTCCGCAAATAGTTGGATTTCTTCTTTGCAGCTGCAATCTTGCAACACTAAAGTAAACTCATCTCCGCCCATGCGCGCGATATCTGCTTTTTCAATACAACCGACTTCGAGCCTTGCGGCAACCAGCTGTAATACTTTATCGCCCATGGCATGGCCAAAGCTGTCATTGATATTTTTGAAACCATTGAGATCTAAAAACATCAACGCGCCAAGGGTAAGCGGATCGGTTTTGAGTTTTTCGAGGGCACCATGAAGGATTTGTTTAATATGAAACCGATTAGGCAATCCAGTCAAAGTATCGTACATAGCACGGGTTGTTAGCTGAGTTTCAAGCAGCTTTTTCGTACTTATGTCACTGAAAATATTCACATGATAGTATTCACCGTTATGAGTGACAATTTTTCGACTGCTCTGCCAAGCGGGAAAATGATTACCATCGGAGCGGCGTTTCCAGATTTCTCCTTGCCAAAATCCTCTTTGCTTTAAGGCCAGTTGGCAATCCGTTTCATCACTGTAGACCTGATTGCGGGTATCTAAAAACTCAGGCGTATTATCGATCAGTTGCTCGGTGCTATAACCGCAAATGCGGCACATCGCCTTGTTCACCGCTAAAATACGGTTATCAGCATCAGTGATATAAACGGCTTCGGCACTTTCTTCTAAGGTAGTCGATATGATTTCTTTAGGTATATGCGTAAAGCCATCTGACACGGTTTTGCGAACCCGATGACGACGGTTTAATGTTTGTAGCTCCACCAGAACAACGGTTTGCTGCTGTAGATAACAGCGATATAAGTTGATGCGAGAAGGAAGTTCAGTGCCTTGTTGGCTGAGATGCAACCAGTTGAACTCTATATTTTTACCTGCAACAGTTTCTAGTATCATCTCTCTTGAGTGTTCGACACTATTGCGGCCTGAGGACTGAATTCTGGGTGAAAAATCATAGGGGGTAGTATTGATAAACGCGTCGTATTTAGTCTCAAAATAATTCAACGTGGCTTGGTTCGCGCTAATAAAACTAAAGCCTTGAATTAATGCTAAGGGGGTTTTATGGGGCTTGGTTTGCCAGAATTGCAGCTTTTCTTGTAATACCGGATCATCGGTACTGAGCTTATTCAATAAATGTTGCCATCTGATCATATCAGGATACTCCCTAGTGACACTTAAAGGTCACATCCCCTTCCATAGGTATTTCGTTTATAACGAAATTTATTAAATAGTACCTCATTCCCTTCGAATTAAAAATAAGCTTAATTACAATTTCGCCCAAATAGAAAATTAAAAAATTTTAGGGTAAAGCGGGTATTTAGAAATGATTTTAATAAATCTGTTCGATATTCAAGCCTAGGCTGGTTTCATGCTATGTTTGTCACTGACTACTCGGATTAAAATTTATTGTTAAGTGGCGCTATTTGTCAGTAAAGGAGACTTGTTATGGCGTATTTATTGAATGTATTGATGTTGGCAGCTTTACTCTTAGCCATATCCGCGGCCAATGCCGCAGATATGGCTAAGCCTGTATTAACGCTAGAGCAAAAGGCGGATAAGGCTCGGGTCGATTCTCAGCAATTGGAGCAAACTCAATTAGAAAAAGCGCGCCAAGCATCAAAAGATGCTGCCGAACGTGCAGATATAATTAAACAAAAATCCCAAGCTAATGATTGGGCTACGCAGCAACAACGTAAAGCGCAACAACAGTTCAATGAGCGGGAGACCCACGAACAAAAATATTTGCGAGAAGCAAAAGAGGCCGCTGCACAAGAGCATAAAATTCCTAAGCCTTAATCGTAGGCATGAAACTTAGCAGCGCGAATATTTTTCGTGTTGGCTATGCACTAAGCAGGTGCAGGAGCCAGCAGTATTTGTCTCTTCGAATGATAATAAATAGACATCTTTACGCCGCTGCAACCTCTAAGGGGCCGGTGTCATTATGGTTTCCTGCCCTAACTCATTGATAAATATTTTCTAAATAAAAGTTGTCCGCCGGATTAGTGCGGTTGTTGTTTTTGATAGCGTAGATAAGTCGGTATCTGCAAATCATTCACATCGTGATGATATTGCGATGGCTTTTGTGTTAATTCTGATTTTAGCTCTGGTTTTAATCCTTGATTGAGCGCCGATGGATGCTTTAGAAAGTCATGCACATTGATGTAGTTATCTTCACTTTGTAACGACGCGGATAAATCCTCCTCTAACAACTTTGTGGCAATACCTGTGGCGATCACCATCACCTCGAGTTCAGATTCAAGATTAGCGTCGACCGTGAGTCCGATAATCACCAAGGCATCGTGAGGTAGTTGTTGATGCACAGTAGCGCCAATTTGATTGTATTGACTGAGCTCTATGGTATCTTTGGCCACCACACTGACAATCGCTGCCTGTGCCTGACTTAAATCGATATTATCGAGCAGTGGGTTCTGCATCGCGCGCTTAACCGCGGTAACCAAATCTTCGTCTTTTTTTAGATGGCTTACACCCATAGTTGCGCGGCCTTTGCGACTAATTACTGAAATAAAGTCATTTAAATCAATATTGATAAGTCCTGCTTGGCTAATTGTATTGGCAAGACCGAGTAGTACATCCTGTAATATTTTATTGCTCTCATTGAAGGCGTTCAGCAAGGTCACTTTTGCCCCAAGGACTTCGGCAAGCTTATCGTTGGGTAGCACAATAACCGCATTGGCACACTGGAGTAATTCATTCAAACCCGCTTCGGCATTAAGTGCTCGATGCTTGCCTTCAAAACCAAAGGGTAAAGTCACCACGGCAATCACAGGTTTTATCAGCTCGCGAGCAAATCTTGCCACCTGTGGCAATGCACCCGTACCCGTACCTCCACCTAAACCTGCAGTAAGAAAGATAATATCGGCATCTTGCATTTGGTTAATTAATGACTCTTGTGACTCTAATGCCGCAGCGCAACCAACATCCGGCTTAGCGCCTGCACCTAATCCCTTCGTGGTTTTTGGGCCAATTTGTATGCTGAAATGGCTGTTAGTTGCCGCCATAGACTGGGCATCTGTGTTGACAGAAACCAGCTCTACGCTTGCGGGAAGATTGATTTGGCTAAGCTGATTAATGGTATTACAGCCGCAACCTCCTACACCAAATACGATTAATTTAGGCATGGAGGTAGTGCTTTCATCGGAGATTAGTTCAAACATACGATTCTCAAGGTTAGCTGCTATATATTAAGACTAACCTTGGGCTGCGACTGGGGTTGTCGCATAGAATACTCATACTAAATTATAGGTACTTAGCGCGCATTTTTTGCGTCATGTTTACAAAGTGTTCCCTTAATCTTGTGGGAGCCAATACTTCGACCGTATCAGCCATTTCCCATAATGCGGCTCTTAGCTTTGGTGTATCAAATACCTTAGCCGTCACACGGAAGCGACCATCTTCTTGCAGTTGCATATCTTGGTCTTCGCTGAATTTTGCCTCACGCATAATAAAAGTGGCACGGTCTGACAGCAGTAATTCAAGCTGAATTTTTTCATTCTGGGTACCATGCTCGGCATTTTTGATATCAAAGTTTTCGCTTTCCACTGCCTTAGAGGGGAGTAATTGTGCATTGCGCAATAAACCTATGGGTTTGTGATGAAGCCGAGTATCAAAGCTGCCGATAGTAAATGCCAGTAACACCACACTGTCACGACTAAGGATTCCCTGAGGATTGATATGGCTGTAGTGCAACCAATGCATATTACCGCTAATTAATTTTTTGATATCACAGCTAATTTGTTTTCTGTCTAAAATAGCCTGCTGTATTACCTCCAAAGATTTAGGCTCGTGCGATGGCAAAATAAAAGGATAGGGTTCAGGTAATTGTGCCACCCGGCAAGCCCAATATAACCATGGGTTTTCAGGATCGCTGGCTAATACTTTATCGGCCCGCTCAAAATAAGGCTGTAACTGTTGTAAGCTTTGCGGTGGCATAAGCTGGCTTGCACTGCGTTTTAACGTGGTGAGCGCCAATGCCATATGTTGATCCATCAAGTCTAGATTAAGGCCGCGCCAGCAAGATTCAATCGACCAACCATAGGGCTTACTTCTGTCATCAAGACGTAACCCAAAGGTGCCCATTTCATACATAGCTTTAAGATCGCGTTGTACTGAGCGTTTACTGGCATCATGTGTGCGGTTTACGAGCCGTTCGACTAATTCATTGACGGATATTTTTCGTGGTGCGCGCGGAATTAAGCTAAGTAAGGTGACTTGACGCTGAAAATTAGGTTGCATATAGGGCTAATAGACTGTGACAGGAATTACAGTATGATAATCGAAAGCTGCGACAACATGTGTCGCAGCTTTTTTATTAGAAATTGAGTTATGGAAGAGGGTTAACGCTTTATCAGCGTTTGAAGATTATTTTTTAGTTTTTAATTTACTCATCTGTACCGATAAGAAATAACCTACAGAAGCAATAATAAGAGAGTCTAAAGATGGGATGCCAGATAATGTAAACCAGCCTTTGACAGTACAAAAGCCAACGAGTGATCCCACGATCCAAGCAACGAAGGTTAAAGGTTTAATTGCGGGGTCGTTTTTTAAACTTAACTCATCATAACCATCACGACGATTTATAAAAAAGTCTGCAATATAAATACCCGCTATAGGCGGTGTTGCTATGCCGAGAAATAGCAAGAATGGGATAAACAACGCCATGATATCCATGCTACCGACTATTGCAGCCAAAATACCTAACACAACTGTAATTTGCCATTTAGGAAACTTAGTAAATAAGGTCGATACCACCAACGTACCTTGGAACATATTACCCGCATTACCTGTAATACAAGCAAATACTAACAGAATAGCTGCGGGCAGTGTGCTGCCGATAATCGCCATCGCGGCGAGTAATGATCCTTGTGAGGTCATTGATCCAGGTATCGCTCCGACTAAAAAAAGCACTGGATAGGCTAAACCAAAGGTCAGCACTCCGGCTAATATTGCGTGTTTACGATTGTGAACAAAGCTGCCAAAATCTGGGGATGTTGCGACTAATACTATTATGGTACCGACAACAGATGAGACTGCGGCACCAAAACTGAGATTGCTAAATTTACTGACTGCAGTCACTGAAGTGGTTAATGCCATATATAAGATGATAAACATCAGCAAAATAATAATAGGTACGGCAAATTTTGAAACCTTGCCCAGAGCTTCAAATCCAAATGCCGTGGCAGCGACAAAAATAACGCAACCTAACGCTACGATAATCGAGACAGGTAGCTCTAATTGGAATTGTGTTGCCAGCAGATCATGTACACTGTGGCCAAACATATTGGCTGTTACCGCTATCCAGCCGAACAGACTGATAGCCATGATAATGTTGATCGCGATGGCACCTTTACTACCAAATGAATATTTAACAATTCCATAGGTAGGTAAGCGAGCTTTTTCTCCAATAGCAATGTTGATCACTGCAAGAATGGTTAAAATTAAACTACCAACAGCAATAACTGCAGTGGCAGCCCCTAATGTTAGCTGGCTACCTAGGCTCGATGATGCTAAGAGTACAGGGGTCACAATAATGCCCAAAAGGATCATTGTAATTTGAGCACCGGAGGCCGTATTCGTTTGTTCCGCATTCTTTCTGCTACTCATATTATTACGCCTTAAATTCACAATTAAATGTGATTGAAGAGATTCTAAAGACAAGTGTGTGATGACTTGTCTTTAGTATTATTTATTCATCTCGATTTATGCGTTAAAGATTTATGCCTTTATATAGTTGCGCCAACCGCCCGTTCCTGTGATTTCATGTTGTCCTTCAACAAGCCATGGTTCACCTAAAACACCAAGCATTTCGGTCCCATCAGCGAGCTTAATTTTACCAATTGCCAGCCCCGCGGGTTCATTGCTCAATACGGTTGCAAAGGCTTCCATGGGCAGCTCCCATACTTCAAGATCCACACTGTTACTTTCTTCTGTTGTACGGATCATTGCAGGGTGAACATCATTAATTGACCACAGACGATAATGTTTGTCTGTTTTCTCTTCGCGAATGAATTTACCTCCAACATTGGTTAAGTTTGGATTGAGTTCAAGGCCGCGCATTAAGGTACCGTTTACAGCTAAAAGAGTCGTAAGAGACATAAGGTTTACTCCGTAATAAAAGCGGTCCAGCCAAACCGGACCTAAATAATTAGTTGTTGCGGATCCAGGTGCCCGTTTTACCGTCAATGGCTTGGATAACTGTGCTTGCCTTGGTAATTAACCCTGCGCCTTTAGGGTTACCCTCTAAGAATGTTAATAAAGCATCGACTTTCGGTTTCATCGACCCCTCACCAAATTGTCCTTGTTCGCTAAGGAGCTTTGCATCAACAGGAATAAGTTGGTCTAACCATCGCTCTCCTGGCATACCAAAGTTAATCGCAACTTTTTCAACGCCGGTAGGAATGATTAACATGTCAGCTTGTAACTCTCTGGCAAGCATTGCTGACGCCACGTCTTTATCGATTACCGCTTCAATCCCCACTAAATCACCTTTGTCATTGCGTTCAACCGGAATGCCGCCACCGCCGCATGCAATCACTAACGTTCCACTTTCGAGCAGCGTCTTTATGCTGTCTATCTCGATAATTTCTTGTGGGCTTGGGCTTGCAATACAACGACGCCAGCCACGTCCAGAATCTTCCATAATGTGCCAACCTAATTCGGTGGCGTATTCTTCCGCTCTGGCTTTATCCATAAATGAACCGATAGGTTTGTTGGGTTTCTTAAAAGCGGGATCATTGGGGTCAACACGCGTTTGAGTCACTAATGTCACTACTGGGCGTGAAATACCACGCTGTCTTAACTCATTACTCAGTGCCTTTTGAAACATATAACCAATGGCACCTTGGGTATCACCAACCGCATAGTCAACCGGAACGGTATTGACTTCATGGGAAGCCAGTTCTGAGCGGCGTAAAATAAACCCCACTTGAGGTCCATTGCCATGAGTTAACACTAAATCCCAACCACGTTCGATTAAATCAACTAAGTAACCCACGTTATTGACGACAGTTTGGTACTGATCATTGATTGAACTATGAGCATCATCATCAATCAAAGCATTGCCGCCAAAGGCGACTACAGCTAAAGGTCTTTTAGTCATATTGATTCCTTGTTATTTCTAAGAGCGGCAAGATATTGTAAAGCATCAACAAAACACTGCATTGGCGCGGTCGTAATACCTGCGCCAATTTGACCAACCCCTGCTTTTTTGTGAGCGATACCAGTATTAATAATGGGTAAAATAGAATGGTCAGCCACCTTGCGGGCATCTATACCTGCTGCGGTGGGGGCAAAATTTAATGCCGGTAATGTAAAGGCTGGGTTACCGCCTAACGTGATCGCCTGCATCGCGCGGCTATTGTTAGTTGCATCAATTGGCGTGCCGCCGACAAATTTCACAATCGCTGGTGATGACGCCATTGCAAAACCTCCCACCCCCGCAGTTTCTGTAATGGCACTGTCGCCTAAATCCGCTGCCGCATCTTCAACGCCATAACCCGGGAAGAACAAACCGTTAACGGGGTTAGCAGGAGCTTGAAACCAGCGATTACCAGTACCTGAGAGGCGAATACCGAAATTAACACCATTACGTGCCATAACGGTCACCATGGTGCTATTGGAAATACTTTCAGCAGCTTTAAGCATACTTTTGCACGCTGCCATAGATAGATTTAAGAAGAAGTGATCGTTTGCGGTAACAAAGCTAATGACTCTCTGCAGTTGTTCTTTTGGCAGTGAAGTGCTTAATAGTGCTGGCACAATTTGTTTTAAAAGTAAGCCTGTTGCAGCGGCATTACGGTTATGGATCTCATCCCCCATATGAAGGGCTTGCGCCATAATGGGCTTTAACTCTATCGAGCCTGATTGAACTAACATTGCTTTCATTGCCTCTGCTAGTTCAGTACCCATCCATTTTAGCCGTTCAATAACCGCTGGGCTGTTAGCACCAAAACGCAGTACTTTTCCTAGGCCTTCATTAAAATTACAATAGACACGCTCATGAGCATTGTTAGGATTTTCAACAACCCATAATGGCATTGAACGACTAATAATTCCGGCCATTGGACCTACAGCATCATAGTGATGACAAGGTTCAAATGTGACTTCACCTGCGAGTATGAGAGATTCAGCCTGTTCAATATCCTCGGCCCACTGTTCAAATAATATAGCGCCTAAAATAGCGCCTTGTACCGGGCCACACATCTCTTGCCATGCAATAGGAGGACCGGCATGCAAAATCATTTTTTTCTCTAATAATGCAGGAATTGCTTCACCAGCGAGCATGACATCGACGAGTATTGGCTGTGCTGCTAAGTAGCGCTCCATCGCCATTTTGTTAGCAAGTTCGATTTCTGGTTGATTGAGTAATTCTGCTAAAGCGAGGCCACCTTTACGATCGCCACCTGCTGGTGGTTGCCAATTCATAGCAATCGCCTCACCACCGGCACGTTCAATGTTAGAGGCAAAACTGGCTAGACCTGCATTGAGGACTGTTAGTTTCTGAGTGAAAAGTGCTTTCATTTGAATTACCTCTTTAGCAAAGTTGAGAAATAAATTGAGCAGTCAGATGAGCTGCATCAGCATTGCTATCTGCAATTAACACTCCTGCAGCGATCAACGTATCGCGGCTTAAATTGCGCGACTGTGGATCTAAGTCAGTGCCACAAACATGGGCAATAAACATTGGTGGAGTCAGTGATTCACGGCGAACTTGCGCAATCACCTCACATAGCTCGGTCAACGGATCTTCTGCTGCGCCATAACCTAAAACGACATCAAACAAAATCACTGCGGTGCTGGGATCTTGAGCATCTTGTAAAATGCGTTGGTTACGCAAAGTGGGGTCAATCATTGGATGTGGTCGACCCTGAGTAAAAGCGTCATCACCTAAATCCACTATGGTATGTTGTTGGCTAGTCCACACATCATTCAGCAAGCTGTTACCCTGAACTGGGGTGTTTGAGTAGGCACTCAACCCATATTGACTCGCGATAATTTGTGCTTCGAAACAGAAAGTCCCCCCTGCGAATACACCTCTGATATAGCGTTGGCTTGGGGTTAATTGAGTTTTTAGATTGGCTAATACAGTGTCATCTTTTGGCGTTGTTGATACCGCAGGGATATCTTGATGATTCAATACCGCTACAGCAACTTCCGCTGAGTGCGCTAATGAGTGAGCAAAATAAACGCCATTAAGTGATAGCTCAGAGCTTGACGCCCCAAGAAAGTGAACTACAACAGGCTTGTTGATTTGCGAAGCCATTTTCAAGATTTTTTCAGCAATCGACTTTGCGGGTGGCTTAGAGATGAGCACAATGACTTGCGTGTCATCATCATCGGCTAGCGCACATAAGCCATGCAACATAGAGATCCCACCAACCTCTTGATGTAAATCATGGCCACCCGTTCCCAAGGCTTGCGATATACCTTCACCTAACTGATGAATACGACAGGTTGCTTCCTGTAATCCAGTGCCAGATGCGGCGACTACGCCTATCGCACCTCTGCGAACCACGTTTGCAAACCCCAGAGGAATACCATTAATAATGGCGGTACCACAATCGGGACCCATTACCATGAGATCCTTTTGCTGAGCTAGTTGCTTGATAGCTCTTTCATCTTCAACGGATACATTATCACTGAACATCATCACGTTAAGGCCCAGCTGCAGCGCTTTCATCGCTTCTGCCGTAGCATATTCACCTGGGACGGAAATCAATGCTAGATTAGCATCCGGATGCTGAGTTAAACCGAGGGCAAAACTGGTCAATGGTTGTGAGAATTGCTGACTATCATTACCCGTATCTGGTTTGGCCGTTAGTGCTTCGAATGCAATTTTTATCGCTTCTTCACATGCCTCTGCCTCGCCTTTTACTGCGATGACAAGGTCATTTGGCTTAGCAATAATATCGATACCAAAACCAGCATCTGCCATACGGGCTAAGTTTGCAGCGGTTCCCATGGCAACAGAGGCTTCATCAACCCCATTGATTTTATTAATGCGGGCCGAAATCTGCATTAAGGAAACGGAATCCTGATATAGATTCTCAAATGTTGTATATCTAATAGTCATATATATACCTGCTAAAATAAATTTTCTAATTCAATAATACGTAATTGAGGAGATATAGCATTCCAGCAATAGTATCAGCGAAAAAAGTTGAACTAATACTTAAAGTAGTCATCACACAATGTTAGTTATTTAAAGTTGTTTGCTAAAAAATATACGAGCCATTGGCCTAAAAATGATAAGTAGGAAATTTATATTAATTGTTAATTAACATTGCTTAAGTTTTAAATGGAACTTTTAATGATATACACTGTATGGCAGAGTTTGGTCTCAGTGTTTAATGTTCCAATTAATAGAGTGAACTCTTGGATACTGTTGAAGTCTTTTAGATGGCAATATTACACCGTATTAGTATCCGATATTAATGTTAATAACCGTTTAGTCTGCTGCTATTATTTTTAGGTAATAATATTAACCTGTAACATTAAAGCTGATGTGAGCTATGTAATGTTACTTGTCGCCATTTTTATCGCTAATATTTACTTTTGCTGTTAATAACCCTACCGACTCGAAGTTGTACTGAGATACTGCATGTATTGCTGGTAACGCTTTATCAAGGAAAGATACCCAAGGTATTGTAGCAAGGTCAGTTTTGATATTTATCGACCGCTGGAAAATGCTATAGACCTTGCCATTAAATGAGCTTAATGGGAAATGGTATCCCTTGGTAAACCAAAACAATCTCGATTACTTACTTCAGACCTGCAATGATATTTTCGCTATTCGATATCCAACCGAAAATAGCTCCCTGTGCTTTGTTCATCTCAAGTGTAGATTTATGAAATTCAGGGAAATAGGAGCCAACACAATCTTCAGGAATAATACATTCATAACCACGGTCGTTAGCTTCACGTACAGTTGTATTAACGCAAACCTCAGTCGTTACACCACAAACAATCAATGTTTTAATGTTCTTATTCTGTAGAATAAGGTGAAGATCGGTTTGGTAAAAAGCACCTTTCCCGGGTTTGTCGATAATAGGCTCGCCAGCAATAGGGTATAACTCTGGAATGATATCGTGACCAGCTTCGCCACGAATAAGAATGCGACCTTTTGGCCCCATTTCACCTATAAATGTTTTACCACCACGAGTCAGCTTGGCCGGCGGACAGTCAGAAAGATCTGCACGGTGACCTTCGCGGGTATGGATAACCATAATCCCTGAGTCTCGTGCTGTTTTTAATAATTTACAACATGGTTCAATCGCGCTACGTACTAAAGATACATCGTTACCAAGTGCTTCACCGAATCCACCTGGTTCAACAAAATCTCTCTGCATATCAATAACCACCAGTGCGGTCGTTTGTGGATCAAAGTTTAATGCAAATGGTTCGGCTTGAAATAATCTAGTCATAATTTAATAACCTTTATAATAGTTGGCCGGGTTAACTCAAAGTAGTCAACACCGTTTGATAGTATCGAGCAGATAATGATTAAAGAAGTGATAAAATTAGACTTATAAAATCAAATAATTTGATTAATAGCCCTTTTGAAGCCTGCTAAATTTAAGGATTATACTCAGTCTTGAGAGGATAGGGTGATTGGGTTGATCTTGGATTAAGATTAGTCAAAATTTTTGACTAATCACATCGCTTATATTGTTCAATGATGAGAGTAAAGTGTGAATTGGCTCACGCAGAGCGGATGTTAGAAATGAGACGGGGATCTCAATCTCTCATAATCTCATTCTAGTCGGTCCACTGGTTGGTATTTTCTGGTTGCATTAAGTAGTCAATACACCAATTTAATACAGGGCTTTCACGATTGGCATGCCAAGCATAGAATAGTTGAGTGGGTTGTTTATGTTCTACAATCGCTTTTTTTATAACTCTCCCTAAATCAAGTAATTCTTTAATACGATGATGAGGCATGTAACCGATACCGACACCATGTTCAATTAACTTAATCGCAGTGGATAGTTCAGGCGCATAAATAATCTTTTGTCCGATTAGAGACCATGCATCTTGTGGCATGATATGTTTAGACGTATCTTTGACGACGATTGCAGGATACTTACGTAGTTGTTCGGCGGTTAATACATTTATCTGACTCGCTAAAGGATCGGATTGAGCAACGATAAAGTCCCACTCAATTTTACCAATTGCCTGATAAACAATTCCCTCCATTTTGGGTGCTGAATGAGGGGCACCAATTACGAGATCTGCTCGTTTATCATAAAGGGCATCCCAACAGCCATTGTACACTTCTGTTGTTATAGAAATTCTAGTTGAGGGAAAGTGTTGATTAAGCTTCTCTATTAAATCAATTAAGCCATTACGATTAATAATATTATTAATCGCAATATTGAATGAGGCATCAACACCAGTACATATCATTGCACTGTTGCGTACCAACTCCTCATAGCTATCAAGCATCCATTTACTATGGGCAATAAAATACTCTCCGGCTGGGGTGAGTTTAATTTGTCGCCCTTTACGGTCAAATAAATCAAAGCCGAGCTCTTCTTCCATTTTTTTTACAGTATAACTAATGGCTGAGGGGACGCGATTGATTCTTTCTGCAGCGATAGCAAAGCTGCCAGATTGGGCTATGAGATGAATTGTTTTAAAAGCTTCTTTAGACAAAGGCATATTAATTTTCGTTATTCAGTGTTTTTTAAATTATATGCTTTTGTCTATATTGAATCAAATCCCTAATTCATAACTGTTTGCTGTGAATAATGATACTTATCATACTTAGATTTTAACATATACAATAAATGCGATGATATATATTTAATAAGTTTTATGCAGTATAACAACTGCTTATAAATAATTGTGAGAGTAATATTTATTTAGTCTATTCGACCTCTCCAAAATATTTTCTCGCTTCGGCTTAGCTTCAGCTTTATTTATTCAACTCTATCTATTCAAATCTTAGCGCTTGCTGCGGGCGAAAAATATAAACCGCGAGGCGATAAGTGTGGGGGTGAGGCCATGACTAAAGTGGCGTTAACTGCGCTTTAGACGCTATAAGTCGGACAGGCGTTATTCCGTAAGCTCTTCGGTATAACTTGAGCTTACAAAAAATCGGCGTGGGATACGCATTCTGCGCTTGATTTGTTAAACAATTTACCTCTATATGTTGATATTTACAGCAAGGAGCGAACAAGATGAAGCGTACGCTATCGGCTCTGGTGTTGGCCATGGGACTTTTGAACCCCTTAAGCCAAGCACAGGCCACCACGGCAGAAGACATTAAGAGTTTCACGCTAGATAACGGCATGAAAATCATGGTGCTAGAAGATGCCTCTATTCCCAATGCCAACATGTATTTATTTTGGAAGGTCGGTTCACGTAACGAAGTGCCCGGTATTACCGGTATTTCGCACTTTTTCGAACACATGATGTTCAATGGTTCGAAAAAGTACGGCCCAAAAATGTTCGACCGCTCTATGGAAGCCGCCGGTGGCGCGAACAATGCGTATACCACTGAAGACATGACGGTTTATACCGATTGGTTCCCCGCCAATGCGCTCGAAACTATGTTCGATCTCGAAGCTGACCGCATCGCTAACTTAGATATCAACCAAGCCATGGTCGATAGCGAGCGTGGCGTAGTGCAGTCGGAGCGCTCCACTGGCTTAGAAAACTCTAACTGGAATGCCCTCGAAGGCGAAATCAAAGGCGTGGCATTTTTAGCCCACCCTTATTCTTGGTCGGTGATCGGTCACGAGTCGGATATCGCCGCTTGGTCGCTGGAAGATTTAGTCCAGTACCATAAAACCTATTACGCGCCGAACAATGCCGTGGTCGTGATTGCCGGCGATGTAAAGCTTGCCCAAGTAAAAGCCTTGGCCGACAAGTACTTTGCGCCTATTCCGGCACAAACTCCGCCTAAGGCGATTCGCACTGTCGAACCTGAGCAAAAGGGTGAGCGTCGCACCTTTGTGCAAAAGGCATCGGTCAGCACACCTAATGTGATGTTGGCGTATCATATTCCGGCGGCAACCCATGCGGATTTTTATGCGCTGGATTTATTAAGCTCGATTCTAAGCCAAGGTAATAGCTCGCGTTTATATCAATCATTGGTTGATAAACAAGTGGCCTTAGAAGCGCAAACCTACATGCCGATGTCGGTCGATCCTAACCTTTTCTATGTGATGGGTGTTGCCACGCCTGAGGTGAAAGCCTCGACGCTGGAGCATGCGCTGATTGAACAAATCGATGCGATTGCGACAACGGGCATTACTCAGCAAGAACTGGATAAAGTTAAAAATATCAAGTTGATGGATTTTTACCGTTCGATGGAAACCATTAATGGCAAGGCCAACACCATAGGCACCTATGAGATGTATTTTGGCAGTTACGATAAGTTATTTAATGCGCCAGAAGCCTATAACAAGGTGACGCCAGCGGATATTCAACGTGTTGCCCAAACCTATTTACGTAAATCGAATCGCACTGTAGCTGTGCTGGCGGCAAACGAGGAGATCTCCCAATGAAATCGACAGTAGTGAAATCGACAGCAATGAAATCACTTAAGATGGCATCACTCGGGAAACCTTCTAAGTTAATGGCCGCATTAGCCCTAGGCACAAGTTTAGCCTTAGCGGGTTGTGCTACGACATCGGCGCCAAAACGCGTTGAAACTGGCAGCTTTGTGATGCCAAGTTACGACAAGTTCGTACTGGATAACGGCTTAACTGTATATTTAATGCCGCAGCGCGAAGTGCCTTTAGTCACCTTAAATGCCGTGGTACGTGCGGGGGCTGTCAATGACAGCACCGCAGGCGTGGCGCAAATGACGGCAGAAGGTTTGTTTCTAGGGGCGGCGGGTAAATCTAAGGCGGATATCGAGCAGCAAGTGGATTTTCTCGGTGCAAGTTTAGGCGCTGAAGCGGATAAAGAAGGCAGCTATCTCAGCGCCGATTTTATGGCGAAAGACACTGACGTCATGCTGGGCTTATTTAGTGCGGCGATGTTAACGCCGGACTTTGACGCCGCCGAGTTCGATAAACTCAAGCAACGCGCGATTGCGGGATTGCAGCAAGATAAAGAAAGCCCACGGGCGGTGATTGGTCGTTACTTCGATAAGCTGGTATTTGGTGCCCATCCTTATGGTAATGCGGCTTCGGGTAACAGCGATTCGCTTGAACAAGTGACAGTGTCGCAACTGCGTGCTTTCCATAAGAGTTACTATCAACCTTCCAATACCGCGATAACTGTCGTGGGTGACTTTGATGTTGCTGCGATGAAGGCTAAGCTGACGCAAACCTTGGGTCAGTGGAAAGGCAGCGAGAAACTGGTGCAGCCTGACTTAAATCAAGGCTTGCCTCAGTTAACTGCGGCCAAAGTCTTGTTGGTGGATAAACCCGATGCAATCGAAACCACCTTTGTTATCGGCGGTTTAGGCATTAGTCGTGACAATCCAGACTATGTCGGTTTAACGGTAGTGAACACTATTTTAGGTGGTCGTTTTACCTCTTGGCTTAACGACGAGCTGCGGGTAAACGCAGGCTTAACCTATGGCGCGCGCTCAGGTTTTAGCCCTTATACCGATTCTGGCGTATTCACAATCAGCACTTTCACTAAGACGGAAACCACTCAAGAAGCGATTGATTTAGCCTTGAAAACCTATGCACGTTTATGGGAAAAAGGTATAGATCAAGCGACCTTAGATTCGGCTAAAGCCTACGTTAAGGGTCAGTTCCCGCCTAAGTTTGAAACCTCAGGTCAGCTAGCCGGGCTCTTGTCAGGCATGTATCTGTATGGTTTTGATGATAAGTTTATCAATGAGTTTCAGGCTAAGGTCGATGGCTTGACCTTAGAAGAAACCCAAAGGTTAGTTAAGGCTTATTTTCCGCAAAAAGATCTGCAATTTGTGTTGATTGGCAATGCCGCTAAAATAGCGCCAATCGCTGCTAAATACGGCACAGTACACCCAGTGGATATCAATGCCACAGGGTTTGGTCAGTAAACTAAAGTAGCGTGCGAAAAACTTAAGTTTTTGCCTAAGTTATCAATTTAAAAGGTCTGCATTGCAGACCTTTTACTTTTTGCCCATAGTAAGGAAATTAACGATAGGCGTTTAGGTGGGGAAATGCAGTTTAAGCAAAAAGATGGTCCACAAAGGCGACTTTTAAAATTAAGTCATACAAGATTCAACATCTACTTAGGCGTAGCGCTAACTTTTTTTGCCTTACTGCCGAGTTCGGCTTTAGCGGCTAAGGTCAGTTTCAAGGAGTTTTGCCCTCAATTGGTCGGGCAGTGGGCGGGTGATGCTGCCAAAGTCGGGGAAATTCCTAAAAAAGTCACAGTCACTGGTTTTTGCTCCCAAGATCAGCGGCAGTTAATCTTGTCTGTGAGTATCGGCACTAGGGCACCTTTTAGTGAAACTTGGTGGTTTCGGGAACAAGGTTCGCAAGTGCTGCTGACTTACTACGACGGTGTAGCAGAAGATAAACAGCAAGTGTTTAGCCTATATCGTCAAAATGGTGATTATTCACTGCTGGGGGAAGGGGTTGTCAGCACACGACCCGCATTGATCCAATTACTCTTTGATACCAAAACGCCTGCTGGCGCATGGCTGTGGACGCAAAATATTCAGTATTTAGATGATGATATCGACCGCTATCAGCTGTTTCGCGGCATAGAGATGACGCCTGTCGCGCCATCTCCTTAGTTGTTAATTCGGACCGCCTTCAATGGCATTTCACCGAAGTTTGCTTAAAGTGCGCCTGTAAAATCGAGCTGACGCCAAGCTTCATAGCTGATAATCGCCACCGCATTAGAGAGGTTTAAACTACGACTCGTGGCTGCCATTGGGATACGTAATCTTTGTTCGGTAGGAATCGACTCGATAATCGCCATCGGTAAACCGCGGGTTTCTGGACCAAATAGCAGTACATCATCTTTTGCAAAACGAAGTTCTGAATGTGGGCGACTCCCCTTAGTGGTGCAGGCCATAATGCGCTTGCCCGCCATAGCCTCGAGAAAGGCATCAAAGTTTTGATGCCGAGTGACGTTGGTTAAATCAGCATAATCTAATCCGGCTCGGCGTAATTTTTTTTCTTCTAAATCAAAGCCTAAAGGTTCAATTAAATGAAGTTGGCAGCCATTGTTAGCGCATAAACGAATAATATTGCCTGTGTTCGGTGCGATTTCTGGCTCATAGAGTGCGATATGGAACATGCTTGCCCGCCTGTAGAAAATGACGGCTGATTATACGGTAAACTGCGCCTAAACGCAGTGTTTGTTATGATGGTGCCGCTCGGGTTGAGACAATGCTTGCTAGTTTATTCGTCTCAAGATAACCTTTCTCTACATCAAGATACTTTTTAAAGACTCATTATGCCTTTTGTGATTGCCTTACTCGCCCCGGTATTTTGGGGTACGACTTATGCGTTAGTTAATCTGTATTTACAAGATATGTCGCCTTATTGGGTGGCCGTATGGCGTGCCTTACCTGCAGGGATTTTACTGTTGATGCTGCGTCCTCGTTTGCCCACACTGGCATGGTCAAAGTTATCTTTACTTTCTTTTTGTAATATCGGTGCCTTCTTTGCTTTGTTGTTTATTGGGGCTTATCGTTTACCCGGCGCAGTAGCAGGTACATTAGGTGCAACTCTACCGTTAATTTTCATCATTTTAGCTTGGGTAATTGATAAAAAACGTCCGGGAATGAAGTGGTTACTATTGGGATTAATGGGCCTTGGCGGGGTGATGTTACTACTCAATCCTTCGGCGGATCTCGATCCTATCGGCGTGCTTTGTATGCTGAGCGCGACGACCTTAGTGGCTTTGTCATCTCGCTGGATGCAACGATGGGATGTGGGTGACTACTTAGTGCTGACCGCATGGCAGTTATTCTTGGGGGGATTGATGTTAATTCCGCTGGCGTTGTTTATGTCTGGTGCGCCACAATTGCCAGCGATGCACGTGGTGCCTTCACTTATCTGGTTAGTGATTGCCAACACTGCGCTAGCTTACTGGGCTTGGTTGTGGTCGATGCGACATTTAGGGCCAGAAATTATGGGTATGGTGGCATTAGTTAACCCCGTGGTTGCGGTACTATTAGGGGTGTTAATCGTCGGTGAAACGCTTGATTTACGCCAATGGATAGGGATTGGAGTGATTTTATTGTCGCTGTTGTTGATGAAATTGCCGCATAGGTTCAGTATCCACCTATTTAAAAATACACCTCGATAACAATTTGTTGGGATAACTGAGTCATAGATGCAAAAACGACTGGATCTAAATTTACTGCCCGTACTTGAAATCCTGCTAGAGGAGCGCAGCGTTACCGCAGCGGCAGCTCGTTTGCATTTAAGCCAATCAGCGGTGAGTAAACAGCTGACTCGTCTTAGGGAAGTATTTGATGATCCGTTGTTTGAGCGAACTGCCTATGGTCTTAAACCCACACCTAAGGCGTTATCCCTTGCACCTGAGTTACGCCAATGCCTACAACAATTAGCCCAATTTACGCGGCCAGATACCTTTGAGCCCGCTTTAAGTCAGCGCCAATTTAGAATGCATTTAGTCGAGACTACTTACTCGCTCACTCTGCCTTATTTTATGCCTGAGTTGCTGATACAGGCGCCGAGTGTGAGTATTAATTGCCAAACGTGGCGGCTCGATACCATGGACAGATTACTGCGTTGTGATATTGATTTAGCGATTGGTTGTCGTGAATGGGATGAGCGTTCGCCGATGCATGTAAATGATATGTCAGACGATCTGTCTTATGTCGAATTAGTACAAGATTACTCAGTATGTTTAATGCGCCGTGATCATCCCGCGTTAAAGCAGGAGTGGAATTTAGAAACTTTTTTAAGTTATCGCCAGTTACAGGTGGCTTTTGGTGGCCTAGAGCATTGGTTGCTGGACGATGTATTACAGCTTGAAGGGCGTAAGCGCGATATTGCAGTGCACATGACCGATTTTCAGAGCGCACTGACCCTGTGTGAACAAAGCGATTTAATTCTCTGCGCGCCTTCCCGTTATGCCTTAACCTTGATGAAATCCTTTGATCTGCAATATTTACCTTCGCCTATTCACTTGATCCCCGGTGCTTACTTATTGATGTGGCACAAACATTTTGAACACGATCTTAGCCATAAATGGCTGCGAGAGTTGATCATTAGCCGAGTTCAGCAGTCACTTATCGTTTAGGCTTGATTGTATTGATATGACAAGAGTTGATTTTGCTTTAGCTATCAGTACTTACTATCCATTAAACCGAATTAACAAAAAAGCCCTCGAAAGGGCCTGTTTTATCGTTACCAATACCCTTATTAATCAATGTTACATATCACAGGGTTTGAGTGGTTTACGTAACTGAGCACGCACGTTATCCATGCCGGAGTAAAACTCTTTCATCATTAATAGACCCATCATTTTACCGTTGTCGGTCACGATCAAATTATCGGGATCCGTTGGGTCATTTTTGATCGCGCCAATTAACTTCATTGAGGTCATTTCTTTAAATAAGGCAGTATCTAAATTGACGCCAAAATTTTCACGGAAATATTTACGTGATAAACGGCCAGAGAACATGCCGAGCAAGAAGCGATATTGCATCACATCTTTTTTGCTGTAGTTCTTTTGCTGCTCAACGCCCATTTTCCCCGCGGCAACGCGCTCTTGGTACTTACGCAATGAGAAGGTATTGACATAAAGGGTATCATTTAAAAAGCTAAATGAGCCAGAACCCACGCCTAAATATTCGTCGTAATCGATAACGTATTCGTCAAATCCTTCGTTGTCGGTCTTACCAAATGCCCAGGCAGATAATTGATTATATTGGCCATTTAAACTGTTTAAAATTTGGCGATATTGGTTTGCCATCTCTCCTTGTGGCGCGGCCAGCTTACCTTTAACGCTCTTGCGAGTCTGATGGGTGATCATCAATGGATAAGTGGTAATTTGTCTTGGGTCTAAACGCGATGCCATGTCGAGATCATGCTGGATCACTTCATCGGTTTGGCCACGGAAACCAAAAATCAGGTCGACGTTAATAATCGGGAACAGCTCTTTTGCGCCCATAATTTTGTCGAAGGTTTGTTGACCAGTACCGAATTTTTCCAGCCTGTCGGTCATCTTTAAAATATCATCATTAAAACTTTGCACGCCAATAGACATGCGATCGACTAAGCCTTTAAGTTGTTTAAACCCTGGACTGTCTAAATGCTGCGGATCGGACTCGCAGGACACTTCTTTAATGCTGGGGAACAGCGTCTTTGCATGCTCGATAGTGCGGGCTAATTCATCTTCTAATACTGTGGTAGTACCACCACCAATGTACATAGATTCAAAGTCATAGCCTAATGCTTTAACCATCTCCATTTCTTTACGTAGCGAGATAAAATAAGCGCGCGCCTTATCTTCCTTAAATATAAAACGGTGGAAGGTACAGTAAGAACATAGGGTGTGACAGAAAGGAATGTGTGCGTACAACATGTACTTTTTGCCTTCAACTGGCGCAGGCATCATTTCGGCAGAAATAGTATCAAGGCGAAGGTTTTTGTCGACATAATACTGCATCACCCGCTCCATTGAGCTGAGCATCCAGTTAGGAACGGTAATATTAGCTTGATAAGGCTTAATGATAGTGCTGTTAGGCGTTTGGATAATTGAAGACATGACTATTCCTATCTGAGAGTGCTAACCGTAAATACCAGAATTGCTTTAGGTAATTCACGACCACCTAGCGTAGTTAGACTAACGGGTATGCGGCTAATAAAATGTGAACTGGTTACAAGTTACGGCTTCCTAACATATAAATCACGGTGTTTTGTTAAGCAGATCATGTTTTAGTGATCTGCGATGCATTTTTTAATCGTAAGTGGTTCAAAAGGGATGCTTAAAATAGGGTTCAGCCTGTTTTATTTAACCTAAACTCAGGATAGTGACTGTGGTAACTGATTAATCTTATTGCCTTATCTACAACGTTAACCTAGATAAAGAGACAAATAACCTGTAGAAACGCCTGAGTTCAGATTATTTAGTATTAATCCCCCGCAGCTGGCTTGTCTATCTGAGGGGTGGCTGTCATCATCCGAGCGTTAACTTAACCTCTGCTGTTAAAAAGGCTGGCTATATTGGTCAATATAAATCGATTTTTCCCGCTGTTGGCATTGTGTGGTGCTGTGCTTGCTTATGTTATGCCCAGTGGTTTTGTTGAGCTTAAATCCGCCATTGTGCCGCTGCTGGTGGTCATTATGCTATCTATGGGGCTTACCTTAAATCTGTTCGATTTTGCTAATGCCTTCAAACAGAAACGTGCGGTACTCACTGGGCTGGTGCTGCAATTCTCAGTGATGCCGCTTAGCGCATTATTGATCAGCCAGCTATTAGGCTTAGATAGGGAGCTCACCATTGGCATGGTGTTGGTGGGTAGTGTTGCGGGTGGCACTGCTTCTAACGTCGTCTGTTATCTGGCAAAAGGTGATGTGGCGTTATCAATCACTATGACGGCGCTGTCGACCTTAGCGGGAGTGGTATTAACTCCGCTGATTATCAAGCTGCTGATTGGTGAGATGGTCGATATCCCTTTTACCGATATGCTGCTGAGTTTAGTGAAAATTGTATTAATTCCGGTCAGTGCTGGCGTAATTATCAATCATTTTTTTAAATCACGGGTGGCTAAAATCGCTCCAGCATTACCGCTCATTTCTATTTTAGCGATTGTAATGGCGATCACTATTATTGTGGCGTTAAATGCCAATCAGTTTGATAAGGTCGGCTCGATTATTTTGTTAGCTGTATTTTTACACAATGGTTTGGGCCTCGCCTTGGGCTACTTTTGCTGCCGCTTATTGGGCTTTAGCCATACGGTTTGTAAGACCATATCCATCGAAGTCGGCCTACAAAACTCCGGCCTAGCCACTGCCTTATGTATTAAGTTTTTTAGCCCTATCTCTGCTATTCCTAGCGCGATATTCTCGATATGGCATAACCTATCGGGTGCTATGTTGGCCGGCTATTGGGCGAGTTTAGAGCAAAAAAAGGCGGAAAAATAACAGGGTGCAGTTACGCTTTTACAGTTTGATGTTATCAAGAGTTGCGCTAGCAGTTGGCGGGTTTAAATAAAAAACCTCTGTGAGTCAACTCACAGAGGTTTTTTAATCGTCAAAGTAACAAGAATTATTCTTTGTACTTCAAGGTGCCATTGGCTTTGATTTCGTCAAACCATAGATTGTGATGTTGGCTGGCCCAGTTTTCATCACAGTAGCCTGATACCATACATTCCATCCCGCCTTCTGACATGACGGTTGCCATGAAGATGTGCACGATAGAAAAAGCACAGATCACGATGGCGCTTACTGAGTGCAATACCAATGCGATTAAGCTTATTGTCCGGCTAGGTTCAAATAGGTTAGGGAAGAGTAACAACATGCCTGAGGCCGAAATCACTAATCCAAACAGGGCAAAGGCCCAAAACCACATTTTTTCACCCGCGTTAGCAAAACCAGCATCGGGGTGCTTACCTTTGAATGGACCAAAGTTAATGTAACCACCGACCACCATAAACCACTTTACGTCGTACATTTTTGGCAGCTGGTTTTTCGCCCATAATACGGTCATTAATGCCCAACCGATCATGAAAGGAAACGCCATTACGTCATGTATTTGCTTGGCACCGTAAACAAGGCCAGCCCAAAATCCTTCACCTAACCAAGGTTGGAAAAAGAACCGTCCAGCCAGTAAGGTTAAGCCCGTTAAAATCAACAATAAGCACGGGATCGCGCCTAACCAGTGGATTGAAACATCGAATTTAGACCAGCGATGCACCAGCTTGCCTGAAAAACCATGGTGCAGCGTAGAAATGCCATTCACCTTGATAAATAAGACGAAGATAATAATCATACCAAATAACGCAGCCATTAAGGCCGGCGCTAACCAGTCGCTGCGTAACGTCAATACCCGTAAATCATAGGTATTGATGGGCTGAGCGTGAAACTCACTTTGGGAAGTGGTGTATCCCGTGGCGCCATCTTTCAGTTGTGCCCACATTTGTGCATCAGACTGTTCAACTTGAGCCAGTTCACCACCACCATTAGCGAAGCACACAGCACTAAATAACAGTGCGATAGCTAACCCTATGTGCTTGAACCATTTATTTATCATATATCCTCTCTCACTTAGTTACGCCTACCGAGGCGGGCGCAGCTAAGTTGTGGACAGATCCTGTTGACCTGAATTAATTCCAAGCCGCGTCTTTAGCACCACGGTAAGCCACACGTTCGCGGAAGATGCTCGAAACAATTTCCGCATCACCGGCTAACAAGGCCTTAGTGGCACACAGTTCTGCACACATGGGCAGTTTGCCTTCAGCAATACGGTTTGAGCCGTATTTTTGGCGTTCTGCGTCTGAGTGATTTTCTTCTGGGCCGCCGGCACAGAAAGTACATTTATCCATTTTGCCGCGGCTACCAAAGGCACCTTTTTTCGGGAACTGTGGTGCACCAAACGGACAGGCGTACAAGCAGTAACCGCAACCAATACAGGTGTCTTTGTTGTGTAGCACTATGCCGTCGTCAGTTCTGTAGAAGCAGTTTGCTGGGCAAACGGCCATACAAGGTGCATCACTGCAATGCATACAGGCGACAGAGATTGAGGCTTCTCCACGTTGACCATCGTTAATCGTCACTACGCGGCGGCGTTGAATTCCCCACTCAAGAGCGGAGTCGTTTTCGTTTTTACAGGCAGTGACGCAACCGTTACATTCGATGCAGCGCTTGGTATCACACAAAAATTTCATTGTAGCCATAATGGCAATTCTCCTAGCTTAAGCTGCACTTACGCTTTAACGATCTGACAGAGTGACGCCTTGGTTTCCTGCATTTGGGTCACAGGATCATAGCCATAGGTCATCGCAGTGTTACAGGATTCACCTATAACATAAGGCACAGTGCCCTCTGGATAGTTAGGCGCTAAACTTTCTCCGTGCATCACACCGGCAAAGTGGTATGGCATAAAGGTTACGCCAGGTTTAACCCTTGGGGTTACCAGTGCTTGTACCTTAATACGGCCACCTTCGGCGCCTTCTAACCACACGTTTTCACCGTTGCGGATACCGCGATCGGCTGCATCGGCGGGGTTCATTTCAACAAACATTTCCTGTTGAAGTTCAGCTAGCCATGGGTTAGAACGAGATTCTTCACCACCCCCTTCATATTCCACTAAACGACCAGAGGTTAACGCTAATGGGTATTTACCGCTGAAGTCTTGGTCTTGAATTGACTTATAAAGTGTTGGTAGACGGTGCACTTGCATGTCGGCATAGGTTGGGTATTTGCTTACCAAGTCACGACGCGGCGTGTATAACGGCTCACGGTGAATTGGCACTTGGTCTGGGAAAGTCCAAACAATACAACGAGCTTTAGCGTTACCAAAAGGAATACAACCATGCTTAATAGCCACGCGAACGATGCCGCCTGACAAGTCGGTCTTCCAGTTTTTGCCTTCAGCTTCTGCTTTTTCTTCGGCGGTCAGATCATTCCACCAACCCAGCTGCTTAAGCATATCGGCGGTAAACTCTGGATAACCGTCTTGAATTTCAGCGCCTTTAGAGTAAGTTCCGTCTGCTAAAATGCTTTGACCGTTATATTCAACACCATAACGGGCGCGGAAGTTACCACCACCGTCTTTTACGTGTTTTGATTGGTTATATAGAATTTGGGTACCAGGGTGTTTCGCTTCTGGCGTGCCCCAACATGGCCAAGGTAAACCATAGGTTTCCCCCTTCGCTGGGCCGCCGGCTGCTTCGAGTGTTTTATTACTAAAGGTGCCCCAGTTTTGGGTATGCAATTTGATGCGCTCAGGGCTTTGGCCCGTCATACCGATAGTCCACATACCGCGGTTGATTTCGCGGGTGATATCTTCAATCACAAGTAAACCGTTTTCTTTAGCGATACGTTTAGTGTATTGCTCATCAATACCGAGCTTTTGCGCTAAACGGTACATGATTTCGAGGTCAGTTTTAGACTCGAACAGTGGCTCTATGACTTTTTCACGCCATTGAATCGAGCGGCCAGAGTTTGATACTGAGCCTTCGGTTTCAAATTGCGTTGCAGCGGGTAATAGATACACACCATTCTTACGACGGTGCATGACGCCTGCCATAGTAGGGAATGGGTCGACAACAACGACGGTATCCATCTTATCTAAGGCATCGCGTACGTCACGTTGGCGGGTTTCAGTGTTAACCGATTGTCCCCAGAAAAACGCCATACGGATATTGTCTTTCTGCGCTAATTTACTCTTTTCTTCTAACACACCATCGTGCCAGCGAGAACAAGGAATGCCCGGCGTGGTCATTGGGTCTTTGCCCAAATAAGGCGTTTGGTCGAAACGGTTTTTAACCCATGCCATGTCCAGATCCCACACGTGGGTCCAGTGAGCCCAAGCACCTGTCGTTAAGCCGTAGTAACCGGGTAAATTATCGAATAATAAGCCTAAGTCAGTTGCGCCTTGGACGTTATCGTGACCACGGAAAATGTTAGTACCGCCACCAGAAACGCCCATATTGCCTAAGGCTAATTGCAGAATGCAGTAAGCACGGGTGTTAGCGTTACCGACGTGGTGTTGAGTACCACCCATGCACCAAATCACAGTGCCAGGACGGTTGTCGGCCATCAATTTGGCTGCTTGGTACACATCTGCTTCGCTTACGCCTGTGATGTTTTCCACTTCTTTAGGTGGGAACTTTTTCACTTCGGCGCGGATGCTTTCCATCTCGAAAACACGTTGTTTGATAAAGGTCTTATCTTCCCAACCGTTTTCAAAAATATGCCATAACATACCGTAAATAAACGGAATGTCAGTACCTGGACGGATAGCGCAATGTAAGTCTGAGTGCGCTGCAGTGCGAGAGAAACGTGGATCAACCACAATAATTTTGGCGTGTTTTCTTTCTTTTGCGATCAGAATATGTTGCATTGCCACTGGGTGAGCTTCTGCTGGGTTTGCCCCAATCAGAAAGATCGCATTGGCATTTTGAATATCGTTAAAAGAGTTAGTTTGCGCACCGTAGCCCCAAGTGTTAGCAACACCGGCTACCGTGGTAGAGTGACAAATTCGAGCTGAATGGTCGACGTTGTTTGTGCCCCACATAGCCGCTAATTTGCGGTACATGTAGCAACCTTCGTTAGAAAACTTAGCACTACCCATGAAGTACACTGAGTCTGGGCCGGATTCTTTACGAATGCTGAGCATTTGGTCGCCCACTTCGTTAATCGCATCTTCCCAAGAGAGTTTTTTCCACTTGCCATCAACCAATTTCATTGGATATTTCAGGCGTTTTTCACCGTGGCCGTGTTCGCGCAGTGCTGCACCTTTGGCGCAGTGACCACCAGCGTTAAACGGATGATCGAATGCAGGTTCTTGGCCTGTCCACACGCCATTTTGCACTTCGGCATATAAACCACAACCGACAGCGCAGGCACTACAAATAGTACGTTTGACTTCGATGGGGGCATCATGCGGCACTTCTTTGGCTTCGACGCGACGCATCATGCCAGTACCCATGAGTGATGCTGCCGCAATACCGCCAGTTGCAATACCTGCGTGCTTCATAAATTGACGACGGCTAATGCCTAACGCCGGTTTGCCTGCCACTGGGGCAGCATTGGACTTGCGAGTTAACTTCATCGCTGACTTCTCCTAGATTAGCTGCGCAAGCTATCGTAATAGCTGCTGATATGCGCAGTTTCGTGGTAACCATTTGACTCTTTAGTGGTTACCTTGCTGCTCTCGCTGGCCTTTGCCACGCTTATGCCCGTTGCCGCAATCGTGGCACCTGCTACGCTGCCGACGGTGAGCGCTTTTAGCAAAGTTCGGCGAGATAAATCGCTGGGTTGCTGCTTCATGCTGACTCCTAAAATTAAGGTCTAGTGTTAAGTTCGCACGGCTTTTTTGTGGGATTATCTTGTTATCAAAAAGTGAAGTTCGGTGGTGGGAAAGATAATGAAATCATCTTGCTTACCATCAATCATCGCGCGTGACGGCAATATAGTGGGAAAGGGTTGAGCAGGAATTGATCTAGAACAGTTTGCGGCCTTGAAATAGGATACCGTTCTCTTAAAGCGTTAACTCGCTCATAGTTTCACAAATCCCTTGAGAGCAGGCCGCAGGCAGCTTTTTCGTACCACGGTGTTTCAGGTGTTAAGTTTTTGTATTATCTAATGAAGTGCAGATAAAAAAACACCTCGCATGGCGAGGTGTTTTAAGGGCATAAAAGCTGCGGTTTAACTTAGTCTTTATAGGTCAAGCTGCCATTGGCTTTGATTTCGTCATACCAGAGATTGTGGTGCTGGATGGCCCAGTTTTCATCACAATAACCCGACTTCATACATTCCATACCGCCTTCGCTGAGCACGGTCGCCATCCAAATATGCACTATGGTAAAGGCAATCAGGATAATTGCGCTGATTGAGTGGATCAACAGTGCGGCCATAGAAGCTGTACGGGGTAGTTCTAAGCCTGGCAAGACCAACATGATGCCAGAAACACTGATGAATAAACCAAACAACATCAGCGTCCAAAACCACATTTTTTCACCGGCGTTAGCAAAACCACTGTCAGGGTGTTTACCTTTGAACGGACCAAAGTTGATATAACCACCCACCACTAAAAACCATTTTAAATCATACATTTTAAAGGTTTGTAGTGGCATCCATTTTACTACGCATACCGCCCAAGCCGCGATAAAGATGGGGCCAGCCCAATCGTGGATGGTTTTGCTACCGTAGATCAACGGCGCCCAAAGATCGGGCCCTAACATTGGCTGCACAACATGCTTACCTAGCATAATCGTTAGACCGGTAAACATCAGTGCCAGACAGCTGCTTGCCATGATCCAGTGGATCCACAGATCCGCCTTAGACCAACGTGCGACCAACTTACCTGAAAAGCCTTTGCTCAGTTTTGATGGACCATTCACCAGATAGAACAATAAGAAAGCACCGAAAACACCGACCACAGCTAATGCCATGATAGGGGTCAGATACTCGTTTCTCAGTTCTTTACCTTGGTTACCGACAACGTTAATCAACACCCCAGTTTCTATCCCTTTAGCTGTGGTATAGCCGGCATCGCCTGCTTTTACCGCACGCCAAAGATCGGCCTCACTGGTTTGCGCTGTCGCCTGTTGTTGACTCGATTGCTGATCACTTGCTTGTGCTGGGATTGCGCTCATGACTGAACCTAATCCCAATCCCGTGACGAGCACCAACAGAGCAAACAGACTGCGCAGTGATTTGTTTAACTGTTTGTTTAACATTTTCACTCCTTGCTGGGGGTTAGGAAAAGCTCCCTAACCCTCGCTCTGCTTAGATAATCTCACCTGTCTTGGGGTTGTAGCCCCAAATCACGTTAGGATTGCCTCGAGAGGCCATACGTTGACGGTAGATGTTTGATACCACTTCCGCATCACCTGCGAGCAGTGCTTTAGTCGAACAAAGCTCAGCACACATAGGTAACTTGCCCTCAGCAATACGGTTTGCACCGTATTTTTTACGCTCGGCTTCGGAGAAGGTTTCTTCTGGGCCACCGGCACAGAAAGTACACTTATCCATTTTACCGCGACTACCAAAGGCAGTCTTTTTCGGGAATTGCGGTGCACCAAATGGGCAAGCATAGAAGCAATAACCACAACCGATACAGGTATCTTTGTTGTGCAGCACTATGCCATCTTCGGTACGGTAGAAACAATCTGCCGGACATACGGCCATGCAGGGTGCATCGGTACAGTGCATACATGCCACTGAAATAGACGCTTCGCCAGGTAGACCATCGTTAATCGTCACCACGCGGCGACGCTGAATTCCCCACTCAAGAGCGGAGTCGTTTTCGTTCTTACATGCCGTGACGCAACCGTTACACTCGATGCAGCGTTTGGTGTCACACAGAAATTTCATGACTGCCATAATGGCTTATCTCCTCATCAAGTAGGTTAGGCTTTGCTGATTTGGCACAAGCTGGACTTAGTTTCTTGCATCTGAGTCACAACGTCGTAGCCATAAGTTAAAATGGTGTTTGCGGATTCACCGATCACGTAAGGTACTGTGCCTTCGGGATAGTTTTTCGCTAGGCTTTCGCCCTCAAACACACCAGCAAAGTGGTATGGCATAAAACATTCACCGGCGATTACACGCGGTGTCACCATAGCTTTAACCGTAATTTTGGCGCCTTCTGGACCATGTACAAAAACGTCATCGCCATCACGGATCCCGCGGTCTGCCGCATCGGCTGGGCTGATTTCGATAAACATTTCTTGTTGCAGTTCAGCAAGCCAAGGGTTAGAACGAGATTCTTCACCGCCGCCTTCATATTCCACCAAGCGACCAGATGTCAGCGCCAGTGGGAAGTCTTTAGCAAAGTCTTTGTCCTGAATTGACTTATACAGTGTCGGTAGACGTGCAACCATACGGTCTTCGTAGGTGGGGTACTTAGCGACTAAGTCACGACGAGGAGTGTAAAGTGGCTCACGATGTTTCGGAATATCATCTGGGAATGTCCAAACGATACAACGTGCTTTAGCGTTACCATAAGGGATACAACCGTGTTTGATTGCCACACGTTGAATACCACCAGAAATATCAGTTTTCCAGTTTTTGCCTTCAGCGTGTTTCTTCTCGTTTTCGGTTAAGTCATCCCACCAACCCAATTGCTTAAGCATATCGGCGGTAAATTCTGGATAGCCGTCTTGGATTTCGCTGTCCTTAGAGAAAGAACCTTCGGCAAGAATATTGACGCCATCGTGCTCAACACCGTAACGGGCGCGGAAGTTACCGCCACCGTCTTTAACATGTTTCGCTTCGTTATACAGAATCTGGGTGCCGGGATGTTTCATCTCTGGCGTGCCCCAACAAGGCCAAGGTAAGCCATAGGTTTCGCCTTTGGCTGGACCACCAGGTGCTTGTAAGCTGTTGACGTCGAAAGTACCCCAGTTTTCTTGGTGCATTTTCAAACGTTCAGGGCTTTGACCTGTGTAACCCACTGTCCACATACCCGTATTGAACTCGCGGGTAATGTCTTCAATTAAAGGTTCTTCGCCATTGACTTTGATGTGTTTAAACATCTCTTGGTCGATACCGATTTTTTTAGCCAGTTTGTACATGATCACGTGATCAGGTAGCGACTCAAACAAAGGTTCAATAACCTTTGAACGCCACTGAATTGAGCGGTTAGTGGCAGAGACCGAACCATAGGTTTCAAACTGCGTTGCCGCAGGTAACAGATACACGCCGTCCTGACGCTGGTGCATAACACCCGCCATGGTTGGGAATGGATCAACCACTACAACAGTGTCCATTTTGTTCAGTGCCTCACGCACTTCACGACCACGGGTTTCAGTGTTAACCGATTGCCCCCAGAAGAACGCTAGACGAATATTGTCTTTTTGGGCAATTTTGGCTTTATCTTCTAACACACCATCGTGCCAGCGAGAACAAGGGATACCTGTAGACGTTTGTGGGCTTTGGCCTAAGTATTCACCTTGATCAAAACGAGCCGCAACCCACTTAGGATCGAGATCCCAGACATTAGTCCAGTGAGCCCATGCGCCAGTGGTTAAGCCGTAGTAACCGGGTAAGTTATCGAATAACAAACCAAAGTCAGTTGCGCCCTGTACGTTATCGTGACCACGCAGAATGTTAGTGCCGCCACCAGAAACGCCCATGTTGCCAAGGGCTAACTGTAAAATACAGTATGCACGAGTATTGGAGTTACCAACGTGATGCTGGGTTCCACCCATACACCAAACGATAGTACCGGGTTTAGTTTCGGCCATCATTTTAGCCACACGATACATTTGTGCTTTAGGTACACCGACAACCAGTTCAACTTCTTCTGGTGTGTACTTTTTAACTTCTTCGCGGATACGCTCTAAGCCATAAACACGCTTTTTGATAAACTCTTTATCTTCCCAACCGTTTTCAAAGATATGCCATAACAGACCATAAATGAATGGAATATCGGTACCAGGACGGATATGCACGTACTCGTCAGATTTAGCTGCAGTACGGGTGAAACGTGGATCAACAACAATAATTTTTGCGCCGCGTTCTTTGGCAATCAAAAAGTGTTGCATCGCTACTGGGTGTGCTTCACTAGGGTTTGAACCTATAAACATGATGCATTTAGAGTTGCGAACATCATTTAAAGAGTTCGTTTGCGCACCGTAGCCCCAAGTGTTAGCAACACCGGCTACCGTGGTAGAGTGACAAATACGGGCTGAATGGTCGACGTTGTTCGTGCCCCACAGTGCTGCGAATTTGCGATATAAATAAGCTTGTTCGTTAGAGAACTTAGCGCTACCCATAAAGTAAACTGAATCTGGGCCTGACTCTTGACGAATCATGTCCATCTTGTCGCCAACTTCATTAATAGCTTGATCCCAAGAGATCTTTTTCCACTTACCGCCTTCTAACTTCATCGGATATTTTAGGCGTTTTTCGCCATGGCCATGCTCACGCAGTGCCGCACCTTTCGCGCAGTGTCCACCTTGGTTAAAGGGATGGTCAAATGCCGGTTCTTGGCCTGTCCACACGCCGTTTTGTACTTCTGCATAGACACCACAGCCTACGGCGCAGTGAGAACAGATAGTACGTTTAACTTCGGTAGGAACATTATGGCCTATGTCTTCTTGGGCTTGTGCTTTACGCATCATGCCTGTACCCAGCATGGACGCCGCAGCGATTCCACCTGTGGCAAGACCTGCCGATTTCAAGAACTGACGACGGTTGAGACCCAGTGCTGACGCTGTAGAGCCGACAACCTGGTCTGTTTTGCGGGTTAATCGCATCACACTCTCCTTTGGTTAGTTATTTAGCGACGCATAATAGTGACGAATATGCTCGGTTTCGCGGTAGTTTTCACTCTTTGGCTCTACGGTTGCTGCCGTTTTTGTCGAGGCAAGTGCCTGACTACTTACGGTAACCACTGCGCCTGCCGCACTGCCTAACGCCAATGCTTTTAGCAATTGACGACGACCGATATCGGAAGTTGGCTTCTTCATAGTGTCTCCTTGTTACTGGATTGAAATGGCACAAAAATCGACCACTTCGGTATTGTGAAAGCCTAAGCTTTCGTTATTTTAATGAAGGTAAGCATGTACTTACCTTCATCGTTTGAACTTATGCAGCTCTTAGCTGATCATTAATTCACTAAATCTATTTTTTTCGCTAAATCGCTGGTGGCGGGTTGTAAGTCTGCACTACCGGGGCAATTAACGGGAATATCTAAGCTCAATTGCTCAAAGGCATTGGCTTCCATCTCAAAAAAGGCTTTGGCCAGTTGTGCGACGGTTGCGTAAAAAGCCGCGCTTGGCGCTTTGGCTAAATTATCGCAGAAGCGACCAATCCAGCTACCTATATGGCGTTGATAGAAGGCGAGTTGGCGATAACTTGGCGCCTCTAAAATCAGAACACCCATGACTTCACACAAGGCGGCAACGTGATCCTCAGGCTCTTTCACGTTCTCTTCACGTTCAAAACCTAGTTGTATTAGGTCTTGGCGCAGTAATGCCAGTGGTTTATCCATTAATGAGCCCGTCATAAACCAGCTACCGTAGGGCAGGATTTCACCGCAACCTACGCCGAGAAATAGGTTAAAATACTCGTCTTCTAGCTGGTCACTGTTGAACTGCTGGGCGGCAAGTTGGAGTGATAACCAGGCTTTGGTCATCTCGTTGTCTTCGTTGTCATCGATTTCAAGTGTGATCAAAAACTGCAGCAGTTCAGGACTCGGCTGACGGCGCAACAGGGCGGCAAACAGTTGATAGATATCTGCTCTCAACTGATCGTTTTCTGAAACTTGTCTTACTGATTCGGTCATTGCGGATCTCTTATCGAAGTTGCTTTTCAGGATCTTGAAGAATGTCTTCAAACATGTCTTTTACCCGGCAGTCACCGCACATTTTCAAGCGTTCAATATTGGCAGAAAATGCACTGTGCGCGCCGACCATATCCAGCATCCGATGCACCATAGATTGGGTCGCAAAAGCAGAGCCGCAGCGAATACATTCGAAGGGAGCTTCTTCTTTTAGGGTGTGTTGTTGCTGACGAACGGTTTTATCAAAATTAATTTGTGGGATTAGGCTAATCACTTTTTCAGGACAGGCCGCCTCACATAAACCGCATTGCACGCAGTTTTGTTCAATAAAATAGAGCGCAGGTTTGTCACCACCATCTTGTAATGCCACAGTGGGGCAAATTGCCACGCAGGACATACATAGGGTGCACTTTTCGACATTTACACTGACTTTGCCAAAGGGAATATTATTGAGGCTTAGGCAAGTATCGATTTCGCCCGCTTGGCTATTGAGGTGATCTATTGCTTCAAATAACGTGTTGCGCTTAGTGGTCGATGCAAACACGGCAGGCACAATCACGGGCCAATCTAAGCTGATATCGAGCATCGATGATAAGTCGTTAAGCATGCTTGGGTCGATAAGGCTGATGCGTTGTGGCTGGCCCATTTCATCTAAAATACTGTTGGCTAATGAAAGCTCACCTTTAAGCATTTGCGTAAGGGTGGGCGCGGTGGCATCCGTGTTAAGGATAAGCACTTGGCGCGCGCCCCAAGCGAGTACCGATAGCCAGTGATCTATGCTGGCAACGGTAATTTCTTCAAGGCCAACGGGGATGATATCTCCCGCTAAATTTTCAGTAATAAAATCAGCGCCGATAGCATTGTCGTGGAATAAAATCACAGGTGCTGTTTGAGCCTGTTCGCGAAAGCGGCTGACCACTTTGTTGAGGTATGAATACAGGGCTTGTGGCGTAGGTAAATCGTAACTAATCGCACCCGTTGGGCACGCGCTACTACAGCTACCTGCGCCGTGGCAAAGATACGGGTCGACTTCAATTTTTTTAGCAACGCTGCTGATCGCATCGGCTGGGCAAAAATTAAGGCAACGATTACAACCATTGATACCGTTACGGTCATGGGCGCATAAATCGGGATTGATTTTGACGTAACGTGGTTTATCAAATTGGCCGATAAAGTTTGGGATTTGTGCCAGTGCATCGTCAAGTTTTGCCGTATCTTGGCCGACATAAAAATACCCAGGTGGCAGCATTTCTAAATTCAAACAGGCGGTGCTACTTAAATCGAGTACGATATCGAAGTGGGGTTTACGAATCGACACCACGCTGAGCTCAGCCGCGCCATTTTCATGTTCAACACTGACTTGAAATTGGCCTAAAAAGCCTTTTACGCCAATGAGTTTGTTGTAGTAGCTTTCGACGTCAGTGGCAGCGGCCATTACGCGCTCAAGGTGGTCTTCATCTTGGTTGGTAATGGCTTCATTGGCCAAAATTACGCGCTGCGTCATAGTGGACAATTTGTCCGCCGCGAGGCGGGCTAAGTCTTCTGGGCCGATAATGAGGACATTGCCTTCGGTGGTGTAGCTGACGGTTGGCGGGATCAGATTCTGTAGCATCTGAGTTTGCGCTAACACCTGTTGTCGCGTTTGTTTTAACGCTTCTTGGTTTTGACTGGTCATCAAATTGAGTGCTCACATTACGTTTTTGAACAGTACGTTGGCTGTTTCTTGTTTTACTGTATCTGGGCAGATTTAGGCGGTTGGTAATAACTAAGTCATTGCCTTTTCTGCTTTTATCTAAGCTTATCTAGTGCTTAGTACAGCAATTCACATACCAAGGTTACGGACATTAAAATTAGGTAAACTGACGTTAAACAACTCGAGTATGGGCCTGAGCTAGCGGCTCTGGTTCATTTTGGGATAGGTCATCAGCCTCTCCATCCAAATTGTCCGTTATTGGCTCTACAGCCAATTCAGTTTCGACTTCATTTGTTTTTACTTCGCTAACATCAAGATTAGTTGATTGTTCAGTGTCTGCAGCGTGTTTAGCTAAGACTGACTCTTCATCCGCTGCTTCACTCTCTTTAGTGATATAGCGGAAGACTTTTTTCGCTAATTCGGCTGAGACTTCTGGGCTGAGTTTAGGTTGATTACTATAATCGAGGGCATATTCTAAAAGCCCATCTATCTCATTGAAATGAGGTTGTTTCCACAATGCGCGTAACGCTGCGGACTTAGCCGCAGGATCGACATTCGCCCCCATAAAACTGGCAAAGCTACCACCAATTGCAATCTCGTCAGGGTTAGGTAAATCCGCTGCGGTAAGTATGCGGTTTGGATCGTCATTTTCTGCGGGATGAACCTCAGTTATCGCTTCAGTAGCTTGAGTCGATTCTGCTAAGACTGTTTCATCAACTTTATTAATCGCATGTGCTTGTTGAGGCGTAGTTTGCCCTTGCGTGTCTAGTGCTTCTTCTGCTGCAACTTGTTCGCGGCGTTGGTTCCAGCGGCTTAATAATCCGCCAGCTTTTGGGGTCGGTTGAGGCATTAATCCCTCCGAAGTGGATCGTGACTAGGGCCTTGATTTCTACGGCCATCGACATGCTTACGGCGATGAGCGGCGATTTCAACTTCGCCATACTGAGTGATAAAGGCTTCAATCCAACAAGCAATAGCTTTTGGCATCAATAGGTTGATGACTGGCGTGTTGCCTTCAAGACAACCAGCGGCAACGTTTTGATCTGCCGACAGTAATGCGGGCACCCAAGTATTATCAACCGTTTCATCGCACACTAAATACAGCATAGGATTATCTAAATCGATATTAAGGCGGTAGCTGGCGCGTTCATCTTTATGCAATTCGAGTAGCACTAAGGTTGCACCATCGGGGGCTGGGTGGGTGGCGGGCAGCAGATGTTCAATTTCCCATTGTACCGAAGTCCAGCGGCCAACGAGTTTCTCTACTTTTCTGAGTGAAACGTACATGGGCCAAACACTTGTTGTATGTTGCATTATCTCTCCGTCTCAGCCGTGTTGATAGGCGAACCGTTGATTTTACGGATCGGTGTAACCAATCAATTGTAATAAATAGTCACTGCAATATTGATGCCATTAAATGGGGGGTATTTGTTTGAGCTGGATCATCAAAACCCGCTTTAAAGTGGGACATTTTGACCTATCTTGGGTTTTGTTTGGGACATAAAAGGGCTAATGAAAAATCAGTTCTGCGGCAGATCACGCATTTAAAGCTGAGTTTTATACCTAGGTACAAATATTGCTATGCTCAGGCCATCACTCGCCAAGCGGTAGCATTATGACTTTGGAAAACACTATGGGCACAGATAAAGTAGTAACGACAGCTCACCCCAATCAAAAGCCTTTGCATCAATGTTCCTTTGTAAGAACTCAAGCTGAAGTGCCGTTAACCATTGCCGTAAAAGCGGTGAATGAAGCAGGCGAAGTGTTAGATAAATTTGTTGCCTGTGAGCGTCCGCTTACTGTGTACTTAAACTGGCGGCCAATAGTGACACTGATGACACTCGGCGCTAAACCTGAATCACTGGCGTTAGGTTATCTTAAAAATCAGGGGTTTATTTCGGATGTAAGTCTGCTTGATTCTGTGATTGTAGATTGGGATGTGAGTTCTGCCGCTGTGGTCACCCGTGAGCAAACTGCTGATCTAGATGAAAAACTGTCTGAAAAAACGGTAACATCAGGCTGTGGCCAAGGTACGGTATATGGCAGTTTTATGCAGGGTTTAGAGGATATTAAATTACCGACACCTAGCCTGAAACAAAGCACGCTTTATAGCTTATTAAAAAATATTAACGACTATAACGAAACCTATAAAAATGCCGGTGCTGTTCATGGCTGTGGCTTGTGTGAGGCCGATAAAATTATGGCCTTCGTTGAAGATGTGGGTCGACATAATGCAGTTGATACCTTGGCTGGTGATATGTGGTTAACGCAGGACCGAGGTGACAATAAGATTTTTTATACTACCGGCCGTTTAACCTCGGAAATGGTGATTAAAGTCGCCAAGATGGGCATTCCACTTTTATTATCGCGAAGCGGTGTGACTCAAATGGGTTTAGCGTTGGCGCAGCAGTTAGGGATTACCATTATTGCCCGGGCTAAAGGCCGACACTTTTTGGTGTATCACGGTAGCGAAAATCTTGAGTTCGATGTCAATACCACCGTTTAGAACACGATTGTTACGAAGGTAGCGACGACGATTTACACGCAAAAACGGATAATAAAACAAGGAAAGCAGATGAGTTCTGGCGGCGAATTGGTCTATATGAGCGCAAAGCAAGTGGCCGAGTATTTAGATCTAAATGAGAAAAAAGTCTATGCCATGGCCAATGACAGAGTGCTACCGGCTACCAAAATAACCGGCAAGTGGTTGTTCCCAAAAGTGTTGATTGACCGTTGGGTCATGGACTCGTGCCATAGCGGCATGCTTACCGACCGTTTATTAATTACCGGTAGTGATGACCCTCTCTTATCTATGCTGGTAGCGCGCTTGATGGCGCAAGTGGGTAGCCGAGAATTAATTAGTTACAGTGCTACCGGCTCACGCCTTGGTCTTGAGCTACTCGCTAAAGGTTATGCGGATGTGTGCACCTTACACTGGGGTAGCATGGAAGATAGAAATATTCGTCATCCAGCATTATTAAAGGGTTACAACAATCATCAGCAGTGGATCATGGTGCACGGTTATTCCCGTCAACAGGGGTTAATTATGCGTGCTGATATGCACCACAGATGCCAAGAGGAAGACAAAGTTGTAAGCCTACCTTGGCGCTGGGTTAGTCGTCAGGGCGGGGCGGGTAGCCAGCAACATTTAGAGCATTGGTTGCTGAAACAAGGTGCTCGATTAGACCAACTCAATGTGGTGCTTACTGCCTATAGCGAGCGTGAATTAGCGGGTTATATTGCCCGTGGTGATGCGGATATTGGCTTTGGCTGCCAGTCGGTTGCACTCGAAAGTGGTTTACATTTTGTGCCTTTGATTAAAGAATCTTTTGATTTTGTTATGCCTCAAAGCATTTACTTCCGTCGCCAGTTACAGCAGTTATTTACGATGCTTTCGACGGGGCACTCACGCCAAATGGCTGCGTTACTCGGTGGTTATGATTTGACCGATTGTGGTCAGTTATTATGGAGTGCGAGTTAATATTGGCGATCTTATTATTTGGCAACATTATAGGCTGGTACTGGCGCATATCAGCTCCTGTGCAATAAAACATAATTTGCTAAAGTGATTGAATTAGGTTTATTTGCCCCAAGATCAACTAAAGTGCTGCAGTCTTGTAGCGTTCATCACTGAGGTTTATGCCATGCTTTATAATTTAACGGTTGTACAATTTAGCAAGATGCTGAAAAATTTAAGCGTTATTCTTGAAAAAGGCGAGTGTTTCGCAAACCTTAAGAAAGTGGATATGGCTGTTTTACTCAATTCACGTTTAGCGCCAGATCAATTTAATCTTGCTCGCCAAGTGCAAATTGCCTGCGATACCGCCAAAATTGGCGTTGCCCGTTTAACGGATAATTTAGATACAGTCCCTAAGCATGATGATAATGAAACGACATTAGCTGAATTACAGGAACGTATTAGCTCAGTATTGGCGTACTTAGCGACCTTCAAAGCAGAAGATTTTGTTAATTCAGACACTATTCATGTGTCACAACCACGCTGGGAGGGGAAATATCTTACCGGTTATGAGTTTGCTGTTGAGCATGCAATTCCAAATATTTACTTTCATATAACAACAGCCTACGCAATTTTACGTCACAATGGTGTCGATGTGGGCAAGAAAGATTACCTTGGTGCTATGCCATATAAGTCGTAAAACGAGTCTAGATGTAGTACTGTTGCACAGCCTAAAAGTTGTGCAGCAGAGATTGCCCCGCATATATTCGCCAACCTTTCTGCACTATTTAAGCATTATTTTTAACAATATATACCGCTCGGTCGCCAATAAATATTCGCTCGTTAGGTGCGTTGTTTATCGACAATGTCTCATTCTTAAATATCGTTGTGCTAACGGATGAGTCGCAATACTGATTTGCTTGAATGATAAACCGCTAGGTTAATAACGAGTTAATCTTAATAGGTTACTATCTTGTAGCGAAATAGATTGATTGAAATAACCTGTGGAGTCTTCAAAACAGGGATTTACTGGAAGAACCGCTTAATGGTTCGAATTAAAGGAGTTAGCTATGTCTGTCGAATTTCAAACCGTCGAAAGTCCAACCGATGCAACGACCATTGATTTACCGATTAAGAGTAAAAAAGCCAAAAAAACCACAGCTGCTAGTGGCTTACGGCTCAAAGACAAGTTGGCTCAAGATACCCGCCGCCGAATTGAAATCCTGCATGAACAGCGCCAATTATCCAACCGTTTCGGTATGGAAATAGAAATTGATTAGCGTTAAAAGCTAACCGTAAAAATAAAGGTAGCTTGCATGTATAGCTTCACGACGCAGTCGTGGAGCTTATTCACTCGGTTAACGACTGTAATCCATTAACTCATATTCCATTATTGTCACCCTCCCGCCCTTATAATCTTCCCGTGAAATGATTGACCATCCCAATGTTTGATAAAAATCGGCTTTGTCGGCGGTAAATAAGTAGATTTTCTGTAAACCAAGCGCTTTAGCATAATCAACGACAGCCTTGACTAACAATTTACCCAACCCTTTATTGCGATGGTTTGCATCAACATACACATTGGCGAGCCAAGGGCTTAAATCAGTTCGGCTATCCATATCCTCAGCAATCAATGACGATGATCCCGTTACTTGGTTTGCTTCTTCACCAATAAACATCTTTGGGATGACGGCGTCAGTTAAATACTCACTCATTTGCTCAATGAGTGTGGTGACTGTGGCGTCCGCAGAACTTAAATGTGCCCATTCTTGATGATGCCATTGTGCTAGCAGTGGAATGTGCTGCGGGGCCGATTTTAGGTCGATAACTTTCATATAAATCTCTGGACTTGTGTTATGCAAAGGGCTTAATGGTGCGACATAGTGGCACGAATAATTAAGTCCGTTCGCTGGTCTACATTATGTGGCGGCAGGTTTGATTGAGCATGGTTTGGCTGAGTATACCGCTTAACTCGGAATTGGCAGAAACACTCTGGCTTCGAGTCCGCCTTGTTCAGCATGTTTAAAGCGCAGTTCACCTTGATAACTGTCGACGATATCTTTGCAGATAGATAATCCTAAGCCATGGCCTTGGATGCTTTCATCTAACCGAATGCCGCGCTCGATGATAATCGACAATGCGGCATCGGAGACGCCTTCGCCATCATCACTCACTTCTATCCTATAGCCAGTGGCTGGCACGTTTTGCTGACTGATATGGATCTCAATATTTTTGCGACCATGCTTGCAGGCATTATCCAGTAAATTGCCTAAGAGTTCGAGTAAGTCATCCCGATCAAACGGCATTACTAAGCCGCTCGTGTAATGGCTATGCATAATGCGGTCTGGGTAGATGCGCTGCATTACTTGAATCAGCGGCGCAAGATCGTCATCGAGCAAGGTATAACGCCCTGGAGTGGACAGACCGACAATCTTAGTGCGCTTAAGCTCTCTCTCAATGATGTGGTGCAGGTTTGCGAGCACTTTACTGCCTTCACTCCGCTGTTCAGGCGGAAGGCTTTCTAGGTAGGACTGCAGCCCTTGTAGTGGACGCTTCATCTCGTGGGCTAAGTTACCCAAGGCATTACGGGAGCGTTGTACTCGCTGGCCCAATTGATTGACTAAACGATCTATCTCTTCGATCAGTGGGACTATCTCGCTTGGCACTTGGTCAGGATTGATTTCTTGCCCTTGGGTGCGCATTTGCCGTATGGCTTCTGGCATCTGCTCTAAGGGTTTAAAGCCGCGTTTAAGTAATTGATACTGAGCCAGTAATAAAATAACAATCGTGAGCAACACGGCCGCGCTGGCAAAGGCTAAAAAGTGTATTTGGGTTTGTTCGAGCTCGCTGATGTCTTCTGTTACCCACAGGGTAACTAATTGATCATCTTTGATAATGGCCTGACTGAACATCAACCAATGTTCTTTGCCGACAAACTCAGTGGCTTGGTGGTGCTCACCGGCGGCTAGCTTCGGCATGTTCACGTTATGGTCGAATAGGGAGCGTGAGCGCAGGGTTTGCTCGCCGATTTGAATTGCAAAATAATGCCCAGAATTAACCCTGTGGTACACATTGGGTAAGCGGTCAGTGGTGAGTGCCCAGGTGCCATCGGGATTGTGATTCAGGGCGGAGATCAGGCTGTCGGCATCGTGTTGCAATCGCGAGGCAACAAAGTCTTGGGTTAATATTTGGATACCTTGGTACAGAAAATACAGTAACAGCACCATGGCAAAGGTGAGCGTGATCAGCAGATTGCGCGTCAGATAACCCTTGAGTGAATACACGCCTTTTACTCCTTGAGTCGATAACCTTGGCCGCGACGGGTTTCGATATAATCCTTACCTAGGCGCTGGCGCAGGCGGTTGACGTACACTTCGATGACATTGCTGTCTTTGATTTGATCTTCTTCGTAAATGCGTTCACTGAGCTCTGACTTAGAGACGATTTTGCTGGGATTGACCATTAAATAATGCAGCAGGCGATATTCAATCTTAGTCAGCTCTATCACTTCACCCTCGACATTGGTGACGGCTTGTTTGTCGACATCGAGGGAAACACCCGCATGTTGCAACACATTGTCGGCACGGCCAAAGTGGCGGCGGATCAACACTTCGAGCCTTGCGAGTAGTTCTTCAATGTGAAAAGGCTTGCCGAGGTAATCATCCGCACCCGCCTTGAGGCCGTCGACCCGTTCGTGCCACGCATCACGGGCGGTGAGAATAAGCACTGGCATAGCCAAGCCTTTTTGTCGCCATTGGCCAAGGACGTGTAAACCGGGTTTGCCGGGTAAACCGAGATCGAGGATCACGGCTTCGAAGTTTTCTTCTTCGCCTAAAAAGGCACCGTCGATACCGTTATCGGCGTGCTCGACGGTATAACCCGCCTTGTTAAGGGCGGGAATGAGGCGCGCGACCAGATCGGTATCATCTTCAATCAATAGCAAACGCATCAGTCGACCTTTTCCTTTAGCCACTCGCCGGTTTTGGCGTCAATCTTGATTTCATACACTATGCCATCGTCACGAAGGATTTCGAGCTCGTAGATGATCCTTCCATGTTTTTGCTCGACTTCGAGATCGAGCAACCGTCCCTTTAGCCGTGATTCATAGCGTTGCATTATGGTGTCGAAGGGCAAAACTTTGCCCTCCTTAACCCACTCGACCACCTTGCTGGAAAGATCATCGTCGTGGGCATTGCAGCTGGGGCTGCTAATCATCCCAACGGCCAAAGCCAGGAATATTAACGGTATCTTCATCGAATATGCCCTTCTCTGCGAGGTTGTGACAATTGCTGCATTGACTGAATGAGCCGACTTTGGGGTTATCTTGCACCATACGCCTTGGGATCTCATCGTGTTTGCGAATAAAAAATGCCTGTTCTGTGATCTTCTGCGGCCCAGATCCTACGAGCAGCGGCGTGCTGTTTTTCATCACCTTACCATTTTGCGCCGCATGTTGAACCAGATATTCCTCAATTCTAGCAGTGACTTGAGGATCTAGACTGGCGTTGTCACCAAAGTGATTATCAAGATTTGCGGTAATGGCGCGCCACTTGTCGGCGGGGAGTAAGTTCGCAGGATAAGCCATGTGGCAGCTGCCACATTCTGCCGTATATTCCGCATTTTGTGGAACAGCGCGGCTGAGCTCGCGGCCATCGTCCGCATAGCCTGTGCCGGTTAAGGTTATGCTGATGCCGATAACGCCAATGGCTAATGCCGCGGCTGTGAGTGATGAACCTAAGAACCAGCTAATAGGGTGTGCTTGTTGAGTCATGACATCTTCCTTTTTGTGCCGTTACCTTCTGTGGAAGGTATTGAAATTAATTGATCTAATTAAATGAGCTAATTGAATGAGTGATACGGTCGACATTTGGCGGTTATTGCAGGCTTAACCAGAGTAAGGCATCGCCTTTTTCCTGTGGCGTGCAGTCGCGTTTAAAGGTCCAGTTACAGTTACGGGTAAACCATTTCTCGATTTGGGCTGAGTCGGTTAACCGATCTGCGGTAATCGACGGCGCCATAGGGTCAATGGGTTTACGGGTGTTTTGGTGCATCCCCATGTCGGTGACTTTGGCGGTATGGCAACTGGCGCAGCTACGACCGTCCATGTCCTGTAGCCAAAGCTTTTGTCCTGCGGCGGCGGTAAAGGGTCCAGCGCCTTGGGCTTGATAACTTTGCAGCTGCGTGCCAATGCGCTCGGCGCTCTGTGGCAGGCTTTGCACCTTACTGTTGGCGGCGCTAACGCTAAGGCTGCTCAGCAGCAAGGTGGAAATTGCGACGATAGCAAGGCGAGTTTTATTCGTGTGTCTGGTGAAACTGTTCATAGGGCATTCCTTTTGGGCTGGATGTCTTGTTGCTAAGCAAAATGGCTAATGGATTAATCTTCTTGTTCCACTGGGCGTTGTTTCTTGCCCGTGACCATAGCTCTGACTAAGTTTTCTTTGTGTAGCAGGCTGCTGACGATGACGCCGCCAACATGGATAACCACAAGGAACACAGTGAAGTTGGCAAAGAATTCATGGACTTCTTTTATGGCGCCTTCGGGCCAAGTGGCGAAAAAGCTTGTGGCTAATGGGCCGTGTCCGTCGGTGGCGTATAGAGCCATGCCTGAAAATCCCGTGATGGCGATGCTGGCAATCAAGGCCACTATCATCATTGCTCCAGCGGGGTTATGGCCTATGTAGTCTTTGGCTTTGCCCGTGACGAGTCCTTTGAGGTACACCAGCACTTCTTTAGGGCGAGTAATAAAGTTGCTAAAGCGCGCATTGTGGGTACCAATCACGCCCCACAGCAGACGAAACACCAGTAAAATTAAGATGCTGTAACCTGCGTAACTGTGGATGGTCATCCACTCGTCTTCGCCTTCAGTGAGGTAGGCTAAGGTGAAAAAGCCGACAAGTGACCAATGGAATATGCGGATCAACAGGTCCCAGACTTTGATGGTTTGCAGTGTGTTTGATGACATGGTGTGACGCTCCTAAGTTGGTTTAGGTGTAGGCTACTTAACCCAAACTTAAACCTCGCTTAAATTTTGAGGCGCGAACATTTAGTGAGTTGGTGGGGTTAAGTGGCGCGCTTGCCTGGGTGACGAGCCTTAAATGTTAACGAAAGCTCGCTTGTTAACCTTTTGGTATTACGGTAGATTCTGCCACCTCAACTGAGTGAAGTTAGGGACTAACTTATCTATGTCTACCGCCGTTATTCGCGCTTTCATCAGCCGCAATCCGAGTCGTAAATCCTTTTTTATTTATGCCGTTTTATTATTTTTGACTGAAGTCTTAATCGCTTTATATGCGCCTGCGGGTTTTATCCGTGGTTTTGGCGGCGGTGCTGTACGGGATAATGAACAGATGAATCAGTTTTTAGCGCAGCAAACGGCGTTAGGACGTGTGGGCTTACCTGACGATATCGGTGGCGCAATTAGTGTCTTGTTGTCGCCTGCGGCCGCTTGCATCGTGACAAGTTAACCAGAGTAACGCTTTGCAGCAGGCGAGTTTGAAGCCATAAAGACATCATTTTTTGCCATCTTTTGCGCTCGATCACTCTGGGTCATTCTCTTTAATCTGTTTAGATCTCAGCGTTTACTATTAGCCATAAGTCTGCTTGTTAATAGCGTCTATGCCTTTTATGGTAACTTTTTGAATATCGTTTAATACGATTTTCATGGCCTTCGGAGAGCAATTTATGTTTGATGCCTTACTACTGACGCAAGAAGATAAACGCACGTTTGCTCAAGTTTCACAGATCACAGAAGCTGATTTACCAGAAGGGGAAGTCTTAGTTGAGGTTGCCTATTCCTCGCTGAATTATAAAGATGGCTTAGCTGTGACGGGTGCTGGCAAAATCATTCGCCAGTTTCCTATGGTGCCAGGCATTGATTTTGCGGGCGTAGTCCGCGAATCGACTGATGCGAGATACCAAGTTGGCGATCAGGTGATTTTGACAGGCTGGGGCGTGGGTGAAAATCACAGGGGTGGTATGGCGCAAAAAGCGCGGGTTAAAGCCGACTGGCTGGTGCCCATGCCGCAAGGTTGTGATGCCGCTAAAGCCATGATGATAGGCACGGCTGGGCTTACGGCGATGTTGTGCGTGCAAGCGCTGCAGCAGGCTGGGATAACACCGCAAAGTGGGGATATTTTGGTCACAGGTGCTAGTGGTGGTGTGGGTTCGGTGGCGGTGACTTTGCTCGCCAATGCTGGCTATCGTGTGGTCGCCTGCAGTGGTCGGGTTGAACAAAATGCACCTTTATTGAAGGAGCTTGGCGCCGCAGAAGTGATTGATCGCAGTGAGCTTGAACAAGATGCTAAGCCGCTTGAGGCGCAGCGCTGGGCGGGTGTGGTCGATACCGTTGGCAACAAGATCCTCGCTAAAGCATTGGCGCAAATGCAATACGGTGGCGCCGCCGCTATTTGTGGTTTAGCGGGCGGTTTTGCATTACCGACAACCGTTATGCCGTTTATTTTACGGGGTGTGAGTTTACTGGGAGTCGACTCTGTTTCTTGTCCATTTGAGAAACGAAAAGCTGCGTGGGAAGCTGTGATTAAAGCACTGCCTGCACATTTCTATCAGCAAGCTTGCCAGCAGATATCATTAGCAGAGGTGCCTGATTTCGCGAATAAAATTATCCAAGGCCAAGTCACGGGGCGTGTATTAGTTAAGTTGTAATCTAGCTTTTAATACTTAAAAACGATGGCAACACTGAGGTGTTGCCATCTAGGAATACGCAAAGTTTGCCACTTGTACTTATCTTCATATTGACTATTTCGGTAGTGTGATCGTCACTTCAAGACCGGTTGGTACACGGTTCTCAGCTTTAATCTTACCTTTGTGGGCGGTAATCGCTGCTTCAGTAATGGCAAGTCCGAGCCCCCAACCGCCACTTTCTCTTTGTCTTGCCGAGTCTGGGCGGTAGAAAGGTTTAAAAATAGCATCAAGTTCGGCGGCATCTATGCCCGGACCATCATCTTGAATCGTGATAAACACTTGATCTGCCGTTGTATTAGCTTGTAGGTGGATATCATGTTCGGCGTAGCGGATAGCGTTACGCAGTAGGTTTTCAATCGCGCGGGAAAGCGATTTAGGAAAATGCGCTAATTCAATGTCTTCATCAATATCGATAGTTATTCTTTTTCCCTGTTGCTCTGCTTCAAATTCCGCATCGTCTAACACTTGGCTTAGGGATTCTGCCAAGCCTAAATAGACCTTGGTTTCGTTAGTGCAGAGCTTAACCCGTGACAGTTCCAGTAATTCGCTAATGAGCTTTTCAAGCTGCTCGGCTTCATAACCTATACGCTCAGTTTCGGCGGTCTGCTGACCTTTTTTACGGGCGAGGGCGAGGGATAACTGTAGACGTGTTAATGGAGTACGCAGTTCATGGGAAATATCGCCCATCAGCCGTTGCTGATTATTGACCATAGTTTCGATGGAGTCGGCCATGCTGTTAAAGGCGCTGGCGAGTTGACCTATTTCGTCGTTGCGCTTGGTGGTGGCTTCATCAACACGGTGGGTTAGATCGCCTTGGGCAAGTGCATTGGCACTTTTTTTTAGTGAATTTAATGCCTTACCTAAATGCCATGCCAGTAAGCCGCATAATAATCCCGACAGAAAAATAGCCAGGCTCAAGGTGAGTAGCTTATTTTCGGCAAAGAAGAAAAACCAAGGCCGCGGATGGTTATCTGGTAGGCGACCATAAAGTGAATAGGTTTCTGCGCCTAAATTAAATTGATAGGGGCCAAACACCAGTTCGTCTTTAAATTGATGACTAATAGGCTGTTTTTCTTCATCGGCCATCAGCATAAAACTGCGTACACCACGACTGACTCTGTGGGTGTTAATCACTTGTCCTTGGCTATTGGCTAAATAGATCCGCAGTGGTTTGCCTTCTATATCGCGATGTTTTTCTAAGCGGCGGATAAAGTCAGTTGTCAATAAGGACGGATCCTGTTGAATACGCTGGGCTATGCTAGCAAGCACTCTTTCAAGATGAGGCGGCAGAGGCGCACGGTCATGATTCTGCTGCAGCAATGGTAGCAGGCCCACTAAGGCAATAATTAGTGAGCTGCAAAGCCAAAATCCAAGTAATAATTTGATAAATAAACGATTAGGCACAGTCGATACCGCCGTTATGGGAGCCAGATATAACCTTTGCCACGGATAGTCTTCACCCTTGGCCGACCATCGCTACGCTCGGGTAGCTTTTTACGTAAATTCGACAAATGCATGTCTAAGCTGCGATCAAAGGGCATAAGTTTTTTGCCAAGCACTTTCTCGTTGAGCTCTTCTTTATTCATCAACTCGCCAGCATGCAGTGCGAGGGTATGCAGTAGGGTGAATTCGGTGCCAGTGAGTATGATTAACTGATCGTTGCAGTAAGCCTCTTGGCGTGATGGGTCTAAACGTAAATCACCAAACTCTTGTACGGGTGTTGCATGGATTTCTTGAGTGGTTAAGTTCGAGCGACGAATAATGGCGCGGATACGCGCAATTAACTCTCTATCGTTAAACGGTTTTGGCAGATAGTCGTCGGCACCAATCTCAAGCCCAACCACGCGATCGATTTCATCACCACGCGCGGTCAGCATCAATACTGGCGTTTGCTTATGTTGGCGCAGTGCACGCAGCACTTCAAAGCCATTTAATTTAGGTAGCATGACATCGAGCAAGATCAGATCATAATCCGTAGCAAGCGCCTGTTCTAACCCTTGTTTACCCTCGTAGGCCAAGGTTAATTGAAACCCTTCTAACTCAAGCAGTTGCCCTAGGAGCTCAGATAAACCCAGATCGTCATCGATTAATAATATCCGATTCATACATTTCCTTCATCTTGATCATATGGCCTTGTCAGCCCACTTATTCGCTGGCACTTTAGCCTTTGGCTGAGTATACCTGTTTTGATGTCAATTGCTGTGTAGCAATGTAAGTCAAAGTAAAGAATAGAGAATTTGCTATTTATTGTCATAACTTTACAGTGATTTACTTGAGCAATATTCTCACTTACATAGGGAAGGTTAGACTGTAAGCGTCGAAAGTGACTTGGCTTTAAAGGGTCGTCACTGTGTCTTATTACTTGTCTATTAAGTTGAACCACTGAGGTTAACACTATGAAAACATTATCACCTTTGAAAGCGAGTTTATTTGCAATCCTTGCTAGCTCAGCCGTATTGGCAACGTCAGTTAGTGCAGCTCCTACTGAGAGTGGCAAAGCTGAACACCATAAGGGCTACCACATGGAGCAAGGCGGCCGACATATGGATAAGGGCGGTATGCACAAGATGTTTGAAGGACTGGATTTAACCGATGCTCAAAAAGCTGACGTTAAAAAACTGTTCGCCGAACAGAAAGCTTCCAGAACGGATAGCCGCCCTACGAAAGAGGAGCGTTTAGCCCAGCGTACTGAAATGCTGGCATTATTAACCGCACCTAACTTCGATGAAACGCAAGCCAAAGCCTTAATGAGCGCACAGCAAGAGCAACGTCAAGTTCAAATGATTGAACGTATGAAGATACAAAATCAAGTTTACAATCTGTTGACGCCTGAGCAGCAAGCTAAATTTAAAGCGCGATTTGAAGCACATGCCGATAAAGAACCTCGCGGTTAAATACGGCAGCTGATATACAATAGGGTTATTGCTTTCTAATATAGCTCTCCTATGACTCAGATTTCCCAATATGATTTTTGGGTCAAACTGGCTAGCCGCGCTTCAGTGGCTACCGCTTTGACCCTTATTCTTATCAAGATGTTCGCTTGGTTCTACTCGGGTTCTGCCAGTATGCTGGCATCCTTGACTGATTCCTTCGCCGACGCACTCGCCTCTATAATCAACTTTATTGCTATTCGTTACGCTATTGTGCCACCCGATCAAGACCACAGATATGGCCATGGTAAGGCTGAGCCTTTAGCCTCTTTGGCGCAATCAGCCTTTATTATGGGTTCGGCATTTCTATTATTTTTCTACGGTGGGGAGCGTCTATTAACGCCAACTCCAGTCAACAATGCTGCCATAGGCGTAGTGGTTTCTGTTATCGCAATTGTACTGACCTTAGCGTTAGTCATGTTACAGAAACGCGCCTTAGCGGTGACTAAAAGCACTGTGGTTGAAGCCGATGCCCTACATTACAAATCTGACTTATTCCTCAATGGCGCAGTGTTACTGGCGTTAGTGCTAGCGCAATATGGCTGGTGGTGGGCTGATGGATTGTTTGCCGTATTAATTGCATTGTATATTGGTCATCAAGCCTATGGCTTAGGCTATCGTTCAATTCAAGCCTTGTTAGATAGGGAACTCGACGACGAAACCCGTCAGCAGATTAAAACAATTGCCAAAGAAGATCCGCGTGTACAAGGGTTACATGACCTACGGACTCGTCAAGCGGGGAAAACAACCTTTATTCAGTTTCATTTAGAGCTCGATGGTAATTTAAGTTTAAATGAGGCTCACAGTATTGCTGATACAACAGGCTTGCGGGTTAAAGCAGCCTTTGAAGATGCCGAGGTCATTATTCACCAAGATCCAGTACAGGTCACTTAAGTCTTTTTTAAGGTTGAATACATGGATAAAGCGGTATTCATGGCAGCTTAAATGGGTCTTTGCCGTTCTTTTAGCGCTGGGAGTTGCCAAAGACAACTCCCACGCTGGTTTAATCCATCGACAGTTCTTTTAGTTTTCGCGTTAAGGTATTTCGTCCCCAGCCTAAGCGTTTGGCTGCTTCTTGTTTATGGCCTTGAGTGTGGCGCAGTGCTGTTTCTAGCAGTATGCGTTCGAAGGCGGGTTGGACTTCAGTTAGTAGGTCGTTGTTTCCTTCCGAAAGTTTTTGATCTATCCATTCTGTCAGTGCTGATTGCCAATCTTGGCTGCCTTTAGCCGTGTGGGTGATACTCACAGGGTCTTTCAGTAATTCTGGCGGTAAATCTTGGGGTAAAATTTCTTGCCCCGATGCCATGACGGTTAACCAGCGACAGGTGTTTTCGAGTTGCCGAACATTACCGGGCCAAGGTAATTGTGAGAGTTTTACCGCGGTTTCTTTGGTCATTATCTTAGTTTCTACCCCAATCTCCTTAGCTGCGGAGGCGAGAAAATGGCTGGCCAGCTGAGGAATATCTTCCCGTCTTTGTGACAATGGCGGCAAGTGCACGCGGATCACATTCAGTCGATGGAATAGGTCTTCTCTAAAGCCGCCTTTTTGCACTAATAATTCAAGATCTTGGTGGGTCGCCGCTATGATACGCACATCCACTTGTACCGCATTATGTCCCCCCACGCGGTAGAATTGGCCATCGGCGAGTACTCTGAGTAACCGCGTTTGTACGTCTAGCGGCATATCGCCGATTTCATCTAAAAAGAGGGTGCCACCATTGGCTTGCTCGAAGCGCCCTTGGCGTACATTAGCCGCGCCAGTGAAGGCGCCTTTTTCGTGGCCGAAAAGTTCAGACTCGATCAAATCCCGAGGAATAGCGGCCATGTTCAATGCGATAAAAGGTTTATCTTTACGCGGGCTGTGTTTGTGCAAGGCTCCCGCGACTAATTCTTTGCCAGTTCCCGATTGACCATTGATAAGCACACTAATGGATGAACGCGAGAGCCTGCCGATAGCGCGAAACACCTCCTGCATCGCTGGCGCTTCACCGATAATCTCCGGTGTTTTAACTTGGGCTTCTTTTACTGGTGCGGGACTTTGCTCTGTGGCATGTGTGATAGCGCGCTCGACCAGAGAGATAGCCTCATCGATGTCGAAGGGCTTAGGCAGATACTCAAATGCACCTGCTTGGTAGGCGCTCACCGCACTGTCTAAATCCGAGTGCGCCGTCATGATGATGACGGGAATATGAGGGTAATGCACCTGCAGCCGCTCGAGCAGGCTTAAACCGTCGGTGCCCGGCATACGAATGTCCGACACTATCACGTGCGGTTGCGATATTTCTAATGCCTGCCATAAGGATTCGGCGGCGGCAAAACTGGCGGTACTTAGCTTGGCACCTTGGAGTGCTTTTTCGAGTACCCAACGTATCGAGCTGTCATCGTCGAGGATCCATACTTGTTCACTAATTCGCATCTTGCTTCCTCATACGACATGGGCCGGTATTGTTGAAATTATTTAACGCTTAAAATAGGTAGTGAAATCGTGAATTCGGTGTGCCCTGCACTGGAAAGGCAATCGATTCTTCCCGAGTGTAAACGGGCAATATTATGGGCAATCGAGAGACCTAAACCTGAACCTTGTTCACGGCCTGTCACCATGGGATAAAATAATGTGTCTATTAGTTCAGGCGGTATGCCGGGACCGTTGTCGATAATCGATAGTGTTAGCACTAGCTTGTGGCGTTTGGCACCAATGGTGACTTGATGCTGGGTACGTGTGCGGATCAAAATTTCCCCGCCCGAATGTTCAAGCGCCTGCACTGCATTTTGCAAAATATTCAGTACCGCTTGCTGCATTTGTTCAGCATCTATTTCAATATCGGGAATCGATGGGTCGTAATCCCGTTTAAGCTGGACGTTAGCAGGCAGTGCTACTTCAACTAACTTATAGACCTTTTGCACCACTTGATGAATGTTGTGCAGACTGTGCTGTGTCGGCCTTTGAGGGCCGAGTAGCCGGTCGACTAAATTACGCAGGCGATCCGCTTGCTCTATGATGAGCGTTGTAAACTCCTTCAATTCAGGGCTATTAAGTTCCCGTGATAACAGCTGCGCTGCACCGCGAAGCCCTCCTAAAGGGTTTTTAATTTCATGGGCTAAATTACGCACTAAAAACTGTGCTGCTTGCTGCTGAGCATCTTGGGTGAGTTGTTGATGAATGCGCCTTTGCTGATCAACTTGGCGTAGTTCAAGCAGGCTCAGTTTTACGGTGTCATCGAGTGGGATCAATGTTAAATCCACAGTATGGTGTTGGCCATCGAGGGTCACTAGCACTGTGGTATTTACCGTTAGTCCTTGGCTGGCTTTTACGGCATCGATTAAAAGTTGGCCTTCAACACCGAGTATTTGATAATGCTCAGGTAAAGCTTGTTCTACCAGTCTATGGCTACCCACACCTAATAATTGCTCAGCCGCTGCATTGGCATAACAAGGCTTGAGATCCTGATCGATAACAAGCACAGCTGTAACTAAGTGATTGAGTAGAATCTCTTTATCCATTGACCGTTCCTAGAAATAAGGTTGCACCGCTATGTTGCACCAATCTGGTGCGAGCTGCAACTTGGCTTTATCAAACGGTTTAAGATATCAATGCTAATCTAACATTATGTATTTAAAGTCTTTAAACTGAATTTAAACCCAATATTGATATGATTAACGCTTAGTTGCTTGATGAAGAAATATCTTTCTTGGTGGACTTGATGCAAAGACTTTGCCGTTTTGAGTCATAGCGTCAACGACTAAGGTATGTTGACCTCTGTCGATGTTTTTAAGTTGAAAAACATTGCCTATTTGCGGTTGACCAATAGGTTTGCCATCGAGTTTGATAGCCATTAAATATTGGCCTTTAAGCTCTGGTGTGATGGTCGCAACTACCTCAAAATCACCATTATTATCTCTGACGGTTTCCTCTTCATTCGGAGCGGCAATGTTGACTTGATATTTAATAGATTCAATTGCTTGACTAGCATCATCCATATCTGTTTTTGGCTGCGGTAAGGTAATTTGATTTAAGGTTTTATCCTTTAACTCCACAATTTTAGCATCAGGCTGTGGTTCATCGGAGTAGTGGACTTTACCATCCTTATCAACCCATTTATAAACAACTGCCTGAGCCAACATACTAAATAGCATTAAGCCGATGAGTGTGAGTGAGCGCATGCTAAGGTCCTTGTCGTGTTTAAATGGAGTTGATCAAGATTAGACTCTTTTCTACTAAAAATCATGATGTTTGTTTAGTATCAGCGGTTAGGGTTGTCGCCGGATAGAAGGTCTATAGTGGGGAAGAAAAGCGAGGCTGGGGGAGACGGGATTTCATTTTTTGCAAAGCACGGGCACTCATCTGCTATGCGCCCGAGCTTAACGCAGAAATTATACGCTTACGTCGAGATCTTGCTCGATTTGATTCGCTTTAGCCCATCCGGCATGTTGCGATAATTGAGTAGCATAGCGTTGAATATGTTCAAATTTAGCAAGGTCGCCACTGTTCGCTAATAGCTCTACCACGAATGACATCATGATATCTGCCCCAGTGAGCTTGTCTGCCACCAAGTAGCTTTTGCCTGCCAACATATCATTGAAGTAGTGGCTAATTTTACTGACCTCTATCGCCGCATAACCTTCAAGGAAATTGGTTTTACAGCCGTCCTTTTGCACGAATATGCGCAATAACAAAGGCAACATAGCCGAGCTTTCGGCAAAGTGTAACCATTGTAGATAATTGATGTAGTCAGCGCTGTCTCTTGCTGGCGCTAAGCTATCAGCGGCAAATTTTTCAATCAGATACTCTGTGATCGCGCCCGACTCGGCTATCACTTGGCCGTCCATTTCGATAACGGGTGATTTGCCTAATGGATGAATTTGCTTAAGTTCAGGTGGCGCGAGAAAAGTCTGGCTATCACGCTGATAACACTTAATTTGATAAGGTTGACCCAGTTCTTCTAGCAACCAGATGATACGTTTAGAGCGTGATTTATTAAGATGGTGCAAGGTGATCATGGGCTTCCCTTTCTATCGTGAGAGTACATTTTATTGCTATCGCACTATTATGGTGCGATAGCAATTTTTAGCGTTGTTAGCACACTTGTCCTAATTTATTTTAAGTTGAGTGTGCAGCATGTTATTAGCCTCTAGCGTTCAGTTGCGCGACGATGGCCTGCGCAACGGCTTCGGATGATCCTGGGTTTTGACCTGTGATCAAATGGCCATCTGCGACAACAAAGCTTGTCCAATCATCACCTTTGACATAAGTGCCGCCGTTTTTCTGTAGCATGTCTTCGACTAAAAATGGCACGATATGAGTAAGTTGCACGGCTTCTTCTTCAGAATTACTGAAACCGGTAACGCGCTTGCCGCTGACCAATGGCTTACCATCACTGGCTTTAGGGTGCAGCAGTGCCGCAGGCGCATGACAGACGAGCCCTAGGGGTTTATTCGCTTGATAGAACTGTTCAATCAAGGCGATAGAATGTTTATCTTCGGCAAGATCCCACAATGGGCCGTGGCCGCCAGGATAGAAAACCGCATCATAATCTGCTGCGTTAATTTCACTTAAGCGAGTGGTATTTGCTAGCAGTGCTTGTGCCTCAGGATCTTTGCTGAAGCGCGCAGTGGCTTCAGTTTGAAAGTCTGGCTCATCACTTTTTGGATCGAGCGGGGGTTGACCGCCCAATGGCGAGGCTAAGGTAATGTCAAAACCTTTATCTTTAAACTCATAAAAAGGTGAGGCGAATTCTTCGAGCCAAAAGCCGGTTTTTAAACCTGTGTCGCCGAGTTTATCGTGTGATGTAAGTACCATTAATATATTCATTTTCATACCTTTACCTAAGTTGCTCACATCAATACGTGTGAGCTTTGGGTTTAGTTCATTTGACGTTATAGGGCTAAGGTCAAAATGTCACGGCTCATGGCTGGGTTAATGTTGCCATGTTCGCCGAGTGCCACCATGCCGTGCAGTTCAAGCTGTTTCACTACGGTATCAACGTGGCTGGCATCGAGATCATAGGCAGATAAATGTGTCGGAATGCCCATGGCTTCGAAGAAAGCCTTAGTTTTTGCAATAGCGGCATCGATGCGCTCGTCATCGGTACCTGTGTTGATGTGCCACACTCGGTCTGCGTATTGGAGTAACTTTTCGCGCTTAGCCTCTTTTGTACATTGCAGTAGTGCAGGCAATACGATTGCCAATGTACGCGCATGGTCGATATCGTAAAGCGCAGTCAGTTCATGGCCTATCATGTGGGTTGCCCAGTCGTGGGGAACGCCGACGCCAATCGTGCCGTTGAGTGCCATAGTGGCAACCCACATTAAGTTCGCGCGAATGTCGTAATCTTCGGGTTGAACTAGCACTTGTGGACCAAGCTCAATTAAGGTTTGTAACAGACCTTCGGCAAATCTGTCCTGTACGGCGGCGTTGACTGGGTAAGTTAAGTATTGCTCTGTGATGTGTACAAAAGCATCGACGACACCGTTGGCCACTTGGCGTTCTGGCAGGGTGAAGGTTTTCGTCGGATCAAGTATTGAGAATTGTGGATAAACCAAGTCATTACGGAATGGCAGCTTAGCTTGCAGTGATTTTCTGGTTACTACGCTGGCGTTGTTCATTTCTGAACCCGTTGCTGGCAAGGTTAATACTGAGCCAAAAGGCATAGCTTGCGTTACTTTTGCGCCCCAGCTAGTGAGAATATCCCAAGGTTCACCTTCGAATACTGCTGCAGCGGCAACAAATTTAGTGCCATCGATAACAGAGCCACCACCCACTGCGAGGAGGAAGTCGATCTTCTGTTCGCGCACTTGAGCAACGGCTTTCATTAAGGTTTCATAGGTTGGGTTTGGCTCAATGCCATCGAACTCGACGACGAAACGATTACCCAATGACTGCTTAACTTCATCTAGCGTGCCTGTTTTTCTGGCGCTGCTGCCGCCAAATAAGATCATGACTTTAGCATCGCTCGGTACTAAAGCATCAATTTCGGCGATAGTGTCTTTACCAAAACGGATACGGGTTGGGTTGTAATAGTTAAAATTTAGCATGGATGATTTATCCCTTATTACTTTAAGTGAGCTACTTTAAATTAGCAGTGTTAAATGCGCTGCGTTAATTAATCGCCCGTTAAATTAGTAGACCAGTCGTCTAATTTTGTGGCGTGAAAATGTATTCTTTAAAAATCGGCTGACTGATATCAGCAAATATTGGTTTTGAATCGGTATTAAGTTAAAGGGCCGTTTTAGGCGTTAAAATGGCTTTAGTCGTCACGAGCGCACGTTCGAGTGCCGCGGGGCTGTGGCCTAACTTGTTCATTAAGCTGGCACCTAACCACATGTGATACAGCATTTCAGCGGTCGATTGCGGATCTTGCTCGGCGATTGAACTGTCGTTTATGCCAACGTGAACACAAGTGGTTAACCTGTCTATGATGCCAGCGGAACCTTTCAGTAAGGCAACTCGCATGGCTTCGGATAAATCGGCCACTTCGGCACTGAGTTTCACGACGAGGCATTTTTGATCTACGCAGCCATCTGCTTGTACGTGCAACCATTGTTGCCAGTACTGCATTAAGCGCTGATAGCCAGTCAGTGTCGAGTCATTAAATAATGCGTCTAACGCTATTTGATATTTATCAAAATAATCAGTAATCAGCGCTTCACCAAATTGTTCTTTGGATTTGAAGTAATGGTAGAACGAGCCTTTAGGCACTTCGGCGGCCTGCAGCAGTAGCGATAAGCCGACGCTGGAGAAGCCTTTTCGTACGATCAGCTTATAGCCGATGTCGAGAATGTGCTGGCGAGTGGATTGAGTTTCAATTTTCATGTGGTCTAGGGTAAATCAAAATAGACCGGTCGTCTAGTGTTGTTTTTATCGGCGATGTCAACACGCTCGATTTAGTCTTCTTTAAGTCGCGAGGTTTAAACTGTCTTGGGTCTGCCTAATAAAGCTATCAAATTGATAAAAAGCCAGACGGATAAAGCATGCAGAGGGTGAAATTGTGGCAAGGAGAAATGGTTCGGTAGGACAAAATACCCACAGTGCTGAGATAAACCGTCACTGTGAGCATTAGATTCATAATTGATATTGAAACTTTTACTCAATCAAGATGATTAGAGGTAGCTGCAACAGTACTCTGCAATGGCAGTGTTACGAATTTTAAAGCTGACATTTGCAGCAAGCTCAAACTGAGTTCCTTCGCTAAATTCTTGCCAAGTGGTCGTTTCTGGTAGCAACACCTCAAAACGGCCGCTAATCACCGCCATGATTTCACCTTGAGAAGTCGAAAACTCATATTCACCAGGCTGCACTACGCCTAAGGTTTGTTTGCTACCATCGGCAAAAAACACGCTACGACTGGCGACTTTACCATCAAAATAAATATTGGCTTTTTTAGCTACAGATACGTTCTCGAGCAAACTCATGGTTAATCCTCTACAAATAAATGTTAACTGAATTTATATGCATATTTAGTAAACATCCATATATTATTTTGGTGGGCATGAGAATACATGTTGAGTATTAATGCGAGTTTAATGTCGACTGATAGTATATTTACCTGTTGTGAAGAAGGTGTTTACGGCATAAATCTACTGATGAAGAGTAAGCATCTGCCAGAAATAGATTACTGACAGATGCTTTTTTGCATTATTTATCGAGGCAGGAGTAAGGATTAACGCTTACGCCAAATGGTCATTTCTGAAATCGAATGTTGGAATTTACGTTTAGTCTCGCGGATCACAAACGGAATCTCTTTCACTGCAACCAGTTCAAATTGACCAATTAAGGTTTCAGTTAACCCATCTAACGTGGTGAAGTTCTCACCTTTGACTTTTACGCCACCGAGCCATTTATCCTTAGGGGTATAGTCCTCTAACCAAGTGTATGGCGAGGCAATGACAAGGTATCCACCTTGATTAATCCGCTGGGCAATACTGGTTAAAAAGTACTTAGGATCGTTTAATCGGTCAATTAAATTAGAGGCATACACTAAATCATAACCGGTAAACATGGGCTTTAAATTACCCGCATCACCCTGCATAAAGTTCACTTTTTTAGCTTCTGGGCCATAACCTAACTTGGCTAAGTTTGCGCTCTTAAACTCCTGTAAATCGCCCTCGGTACGAATGGTATAACGCTTCTCACCTTGCTCGGTTAGTGCATACGCTTGTTGAATAAAGCGTGCCGAGAAGTCGATTCCATCGACGTAGTCAAACACTTTTGCCAGCTCAAAACTCGCTCGGCCAACGGAGCAGCCAATATCCAACGCTTTACTTGTGTGAGTGAGTTGAATTTCAGCCAGCACTTGTTGTACGCCATTAACGCAGAAGTTAGGTACACCAAAATATTCGGCACCATAGTGGAACTCAAGGTATTGGGAGATCAGTTCATCGGTTTCGTACACATTGACCTCGGCCATTTGGGTAGGGTTTTGCGTGGATTCCACATAGCGGAAGCCAGCATGTTGATAAAAATGTCGACGAAACGCATAACGTGACGAAGCAATGGCTTCATTGCCTGTGGAAATCCACGAACCACCTTTAATGAGATTATGCTTACCATCAAAGGTTGGCGTGGAGAAATCATCATAGAGTGGGTGTACGGCAAAGCCATTAAAGCCGTCGATAGCGGTTTCTGTCCACTGCCAAACATTGCCGACAATATCAAAAAAACCATTATGCGCAAAACGATTTACAGGGCAGGAAGAAGCGTAATAAGCCAAAGAGATATTGCCCGGTACTTCCTGCCAATCGGGAGCATCAGCGGGTATGTTCTCACGTAAAATCGACCACTCCGCTTCAGTTAGTAGACGGATATTACTTTGCTTTTGCTCGGCTTTCCAATTGCAAAAAGCTTTGGCTTCCAGCTGATTGACCTCAACTGGCCAGTTTAACGGTAGTGGGATTTCTTCCGTTAAGTTACGTTGCCACCATTTATCCTGCTGTAATCGCCAAAAACGTGGCATTTTCGCTTGGGTATAGTTGAGCCAAGCTTGGCCTTCTTCATTCCAAAATTGTGCTGATTGATAACCCCCCGCTTCGATGAACGCTAAATACTCTTGGTTCGAGACTAAAAACTGCGAGGCTTTAAAGTCGGCAACGTTAAATGTTTTATTACCGTATTCGTTATCCCAGCCATAGGTCTGGTCTTGCTCTGGTTTACCTAAGGTAATTTTTTTACCTTTTACGGCAATTAAGTGGTTTGTCTCAGCACTGCCTACATCTTGGCATGCGGGCCAAAGCTGGCTTGCAGCAACATATTCTAGCGGCAGCTGGCGGATAATCACTGATGAGGTTTCTAAGTGAATGCGCTCATGTTCAATGCCCATCAAAATAATCCAAGCTGGGCTGTCTTGTGTGATCGGCAGCGCCAGTGGCATTTCATCAATAATGCGATTCACCACAGCGCTAACTTGTTGACGATAGGCGTGCACTTGCGCAACCTTTGGCCATGGGTAATGTTGATCGTTCAAGTCATCCCAAGACATTTCATCGACACCAATGGCAAACATGGATTCGAAGTTGTCATTGACACGTTCATCGAGAAACTTTCCGAGCTTGAGCTTGTTAATGTAAAAAGTGGCCGTATGCCCAAAATAAAAGATTAACGGATGGCGTAGCGGTTCGGCTTTAAGGTAATAGGCGCTATCTTCTTGGATTAAATTAAACAGCGACTCATATAGAGCCCATGTTTGATTAAAATAAAGTTTAAGCTCTTGACGCTTTTTAGCCTCACTTTCACCCATTAGTTTTAGGGTTTGAGGGGCTTGCGTTATAGGCTTATCCATAGGCAAGTAAACTCCGTATTCATCGGCCTGCGGTGCAAGCATGGGAACATTAATCTATCGTGTGTGACTTTATACGTTATTACTGGGCTCAGGATCACTTTGTTGGCTTATGTGGCGACTCAATGCCAACGATAAAACAAACTAACAGAGACTTTGGGCATTCATCGATGTCCTGCACGGATGTCCATTCTAAGTGTCTATACTCGATATGACCCCTTTATATTGGTTTTTCTTGCAAAAGAAGTGTTCTATTCAAGTTTGCTACCCCATTCTTTATTGAGATTAAAATTATTTTATCCTTGAAGAGTATTTTCTCTGACGGGGTTAAGGCAGAATGAGCCAGTCCGTAAAATTATTATGCAGGATATAACGGGATGACAATTAACGCATTATGGATACCCGCTTGGTATGAGCTTGATCCGTCGATCGTAGTGGGGGTTGCTGAGGAGTTTGTTTTTCACCAGACTGCCGCAAACGAGGCGTTAAAGTTTTATAGCGGTAAAGAGGGCGGCGATGCCGTTAAGGCAACGGGTACGATCTCGGCGATTCATCACAGTGTCTTGGGGGATATTGAGAGTGTCGATGCGCAGGGGCTCGATTATACACTGGTGTTGCGAGATGGACGTCGCTTGCTAGTTAATGCAGAGGAAAACCCTGGCTTGGTTTATGAGTGGGTTGATGACAGTTGGCAACCTTCTGATATGGTTATTACCGATTGGCAATTAACCGTAACATTTGCGGCTTTATCACCATTAACGCCAAAAAAGTAATTGAATAGTTAAGTGCAGTTAACGCTCTGATATTGGCGTTGGCTGCACTTTTACTGTTTCTGTCAGTTGTTGATAGTCTTGTTTAATCTGTGCGACATAGTTGTCATAAAAGTCTAGCGCTGCAAACTCCTCTAAACAGAGCTGATAACGTCGCAGTTGCTCTGTTCTCTCCTCAATCGTATCCCATCTTTCCATTAGCATAGCGTTTGATTCCATTCAAAACGTTGAGAAACATAATTGATACATATGTTAACTCTGTTTATTTAGATTTAATGGTACAGATTCTTATTTAGTTTGAATAAATCACCAGGTAGACCTGTTTTATTTTTTAAGTTTAACATAAACAATTGGTTACTTTTTTTGCACTGTGATATACCGCACGCTATTTAATATTTTACTTCATCTTATATGGGACAAATGCTTACACACGTATGCAGTGATGTTCTTATTCTATTTCTATCGTAATGATTGGATTGTACCTATGCGTATTTTGTTCTAGATTGAGGGACTTTAATTCTCTGGCATTGTGTTTTTGCCCCTTGGAGTCGTGTAATGGCGAATATTCTGTTAGTGGCCAATCTTAATTGTGACCGGATTTTACTACTTGATAAACCTTTAAAAACCGGTGGACGCTTCCATTATCAGGATGGGGGGCAGCGGCTCGGCGGCGGCGGCGCAAACACTGGATTAGGCTTAGTATGGGCCGGACATAGCGTTGCACTTGTTAGTCAAGTTGGCCGTGATGATATGGGGGATTGGCTTATTGCTGAGGCCAACACTCAAGGGCTCGACTGCCGTTTAGTGCAGCGCCGTGTGGGTAATACCTGCGAAATGCTGCTCGTAATGACGCCAGATGGCGAGCGCACGATTATTCGACCACAAAGACCCATATTTGAGTTGTCGGTACCACCAAAATGGCAATCATGGAATGCGCTGTATTTTAATACTTCAGCTGAAGGTTCTGTTAGCTGGGCGAAAACCGCCTTAGAACATTGCCTTGTGGTGGCGCAACTGGCTAAAGACGATAGGCCAAGACCTTGCCATATTTTATTGGCATCTGTGAGTGATATGCAGGGGCGTTGTGATGCCGCATCTTGGGAATATGGCGTGAGCATTGGCGGCAGTGCATTGCGTTATTTTGTGGTTACTGATGGCATCAACGGCGCTAAGGTCTATACCCAGGATAATGTACAACATGTTGCCGCAGTCCCTGCAAACGTTGTTGATACTACAGGTGCGGGTGATGCCTATGCTGCAGGACTTATCCATAGCCTATGTTGTGGCGAGTCGATTACTCAGGCTATGGCCGAAGGCGCCGTGTGGGCTGCCTTTGCGGTCGCGACAGATAGCTCTGTTCCGGGAGAGGCGCTGAAACAGTATTTAGCGAGTAAGGCAACAGCATAATAAATTGGTTGTGTTCTGTTTGAGTCATTTTTTTGTCATCTGTATTTGCTAGAGTTTATTTTGTTATGAGTGACACTGATGTTTTATTGTGCTTTTTCCCCATTTGTTAGTGCATCATTTTGCCTCGTTTTCGTAACGGGGCATTTTTTTGCTCAAAATAAAGTTATCCTATTCTTAAAATAGGTCGATGACTGAAATATTATACGGTTATAACGCAATCAAATTTAAGTTATTTCATATAAATCAATTCATTGCATTTGAAAAACGAATAGTGCTTGATAGTCCATGGATAGGGAGTGGTAGATGTCAACGTTGCTGATTAATAAGTTATCCGGATTGTACTTAGGGGCAGAGCTTGAAACGATCGCCGGCGTGATTAGCGGTATTAATGGCAAGCAATCGGCCCAACAATTGTTAGTGCATAGTGGGCATGCTGAGGGTGATGTACAGGCTGACCCTAAACACCACGGCGGGCTCGATCGAGTGCTTCATCATTTCCCCCGTGAGCATTATGGTCAGTATCGGCGTTGGGATTTAATCACCCAGCTCGAAGATGCCCCCACTATGGGAGAAAATATCAGTACAGTTGGGCTTAACGAAACTCAGGTAAATATTGGTGATATTTTGCAAATTGGTGCCGTAAGAGTGCAGGTGACCCAGCCCCGCTCACCTTGCTTTAAGCTTAATCTGCAATTCGGTCATAAAGAATTTGCCTTGGCTATGCAACAGAGCCAGTTATGCGGTTGGTTCTATCGAATACTCACTCCTGGGGTAATCTATCTCAACGATAAGATTGAATTAGTTGAGCGCCGCACCGACATCAGCGTAGCAGAAGCGATGTCACTGTATTTCTCACCTACTTTCAATGTCGATGCCTATGAACGTTTAGCTTCCTGTGAGGGCTTAGCACAGAGTTGGGTTAATAGTTTGCGGCGCCGCTTAGCATTGCAAACAATAGAAGACTGGCAAATGCGTTTGTACGGAAATAATGCCAAATAAGTATTGATATTCAAAATGATAAAGTAGAGATAATTTCATGATAGAGCCCGTGAAAAAGAGCGATAAGGATTTTGGTTTACTGGTGTATGCCTCAAGTTTTGTAGGATATCTCGTGCCGTTAGGATCAATCCTTGGGCCATTAATTATCTGGCTAATGAAGCGCGAAGAGTCGATATTTGTCGATCAATGTGGCCGTAGTTGTCTGAACTTTAAGTTGAGCCTGCTGATTTATGTGATCATCAGTGGCGTATTAGCGTTTGTGGGTATCGGTTTTATTTTTTTAGCCATACTGGGCATATTAGATCTAGTGTGTACTGTGCTGGCAATAATTAAAGCCAGCGAAGGTAAAGTGTATAAATACCCACTGACAATTAAATTTATTTCAATGGATTAATAGCGTTATTACGTGAAATAAAAACGCCTTAGATATTGCTATCTAAGGCGTTTTTATGCAGTAAGAATAGAGCAAAAAGCAGGTATTACACCTTAAACTTGGCCACTAGAGAATCTAATCGATGCGACAGTTGACTCAAGGCTAAACTCGCTTGCGCTGCAGCTTGTGCTGTATCTGCCGTGCGCTGAGTAATGTCGTTGATTTCAGTGAAGTTACGGTTAATATCTTCAACAACGGTAGATTGCTCTTCTGTCGCGGCAGCGACTTGGATATTCATGTCGCTAATCAGGCCAATTCTATCGCTAATACCAATCAAAGATTGGCTGGCTTCATCGACAGCCACCACACCTTCATGTGAGCGGGTGCGGCTTTGAGCCATCGCATTCACTGCGCGGCTAGCTTCCGATTGCAGCTTGTCGATCATGCCTTGCACTTCGTTGGTTGATGCCGCAGTCCGTGATGCTAAGTTCCGGACTTCATCGGCAACAACGGCAAATCCGCGTCCTGCCTCACCTGCGCGCGCTGCTTCAATGGCAGCGTTGAGAGCGAGTAAGTTAGTTTGTTCAGAGATTGCACGGATCACATCTAAAATGCCTCCGATGGATTTAGTGTGCGTCGCGAGCGACTCAATCACTTCACCCACTTGGCCAACGTCTTTTGATAATTGGTTAATGGTATCTCGAGCGCGAGTCACGACAACTTGGCCAGTGCTGGCTTCAGTATCGGCATCTCTAGCGGCAACCGCGGCTTGGGCGGCATTGCTGGCTATTTCGTTAACCGTGGCACCCATTTCGTTAATGGCGGTAACCACCATAACAGTGCGATCTTTTTGCTCGTTGCTGTCATCCAGCGTTTGCTGTGCTTGGTTAGACACATCTTTAGCTGAAAAACCGAGCTGCTCGCTAGTTTCGGCAACTTCAATCACAGTCTCTTGGATTTTGCTGATAAAGCTATTAAATCCTTTTGCCAGTTGAGCTATTTCATCTTCACCATTAACGGGTAAGCGTTGGCGTAAGTCACCTTCACCTTCACCTATATCACGGAACATTGCTGCAATTTGTGTAATAGGGCGGCTAACTGAGCCGGCAACTAATACGGCCAGAGCAATAAAGCCTGCGGCAATGAATAGCGTCCACATTAAAATTTGATAGGCGGCATCAGTTAATAGTGCAAAGACTTCAGCTTTAGGCACTTGTGCGACGAGGTACCAATCCATTGAGGCGATATAACTGCTGGCGACCAGCATCTCTTCGCCATTGATCGTGGTAGTGATCAGATTGAAATCACTGCGATTTAATAATGAACTTGAATTATCTCCTTTGTATAGGCTGCTTAAGTTGCTCTTACCAATTTGGCTCGGATCGGGGTGAAGTTGAACTCCTCCCTTAGCATCAACTAAGTAGATAAAACCCGTTTTTTCAATCTTAAACGAGTTCAGTAAATTCACCATATCATCAAGTGATTTTGCCAGCCCTACTAAGCCGCGACCATTAGGCTGCTGATAGTTAATAAAAAGTTTAACTTCACCATTGGCCTCGGTAAATACGTTTAACATTCGCTCTTGACCGCTATCGCGATAACCAAAAAACCAATCGTCTGGCCCTGGGACGAGTAAACGTAAAAAGCCATCTTGAGTGTAATAAGCCGCAGTTTCTTTGTCTGCGTAGGAGGTCTGCACTAATTTATATTGGCGAGAAATATCTTTCAGCTCGGCAACGACAATGGCTTCTTTGTCCTGCGGTCGACCGTCTTCTAGCCATTGCAGTAACATACGGCTGTTGGCGAGTTGTTCTGCAGCATTCATTAAGGTGGAAATGTCGAGATCGATCTTATTACGGATCTGCATCATCAAGCTAGGCAGTTCCGAACCCAACATACGTTGCTCGACCACATTTTTAGCGCTGCGCTGGCTTAACACACCGACAAGGATGGTCGACAGTAGTACCGCAAATGTAACAGTTAGCAGAATTTTCTGCTTAATGGTGAGGTTATTAAATATCATAAATATCAATATGCCTTTGTTGGACTATTGTAAGTTAGCGGTCGACGCACCGTGTACGATAATTATTATCGGACAATAATGTTAAAAGTTAACTTTAGTCTAGATTGGTTGGTTAATAAAACAGCGTTAGCAAGGCTTTTTAGCCTAACTTATTGCTATTGAAGTAGATCTTATTATGTAGAGTATAGACGGAAATACAGCGGTGTTTAGAACTGACTCTTTTTATGCCGCGATTGTGGCTAATGTAGTGAGCAAGGGCAAGCTAAAAGAGTGAATTATTCGTGTTTTAGGTAAGAAAAAGGCGTCAATTTCGACGCCTTGGTTCACATATTTATAATAATTTATTACATATTAGGGTAGTTGGGTCCACCACCACCTTCTGGGGTTACCCAAGTAATATTTTGGCTTGGGTCTTTAATGTCGCAGGTTTTACAGTGAATACAGTTTTGCGCATTAATCACAAATTTGGGCTGACCCGCCTCTTCGATAACTTCATATACACCTGCAGGGCAATAGCGTTGTGCTGGCTCATTAAATTGAGTGAGATTAATACCCAATGGAATATTGCTGTCTTTTAGGCGTAAATGGCAGGGCTGATCTTCCTCATGGTACGTGCTCGATAGATAAACTGAGGACAATTTGTCAAAACTGAGCTTGCCATCTGGTTTCGGATAATCAATCTTGTTGTAAGCACTGACTGGCGCCATTTGTGCATAATCAGGCTGTTCATCACGCAATGTTATTGGGAATCTTCCACCAAACCAGTTTTGATCAATATAGTTGAAGGCACCACCTAAGTAAGTGCCAAACTTATGCATGGCAGGGCCAAAGTTGCGCGATTTGTATAATTCGTCGTGCAGCCAACTTTCTTCTATATGAATTTGGAAACAATCAAGATCTTTACCGCCTTCGACCCCCGCCATCATGGCTTTGCCTAAGGTTTCTGCAGCGACAATACCGCTTTTCATCGCAGTGTGAGTGCCTTTGATTTTAGCAAAGTTCAAGGTGCCTGCATTGCAGCCTATGATTAGGCCGCCAGGGAAACTCATCTTAGGCAGTGAGTTTAAACCGCCTTTAGTGATTGCGCGTGCGCCATAGCTAAGACGTTCGCCACCAGTTAAATATTTGGCGATCACAGGGTGAGTTTTGTAACGCTGAAATTCATCAAATGGGCTAAGATGCGGATTCTTATAGTTCAAATCGATAATAAGCCCAACCGCAATTTGGTTGTCTTCCATATGATAAAGGAAGCCGCCGCCAGATGAGCCCTCGGTTAATGGCCAGCCCCCAGTGTGAACCACTTTACCTAGCTCATGTTGCTCGGCAGGGACCTTCCAAATTTCTTTGAAACCTAAGCCATAATGTTGAGGTGTTTTACCATTATCTAAATGATATTTTTCGATCAGTTGCTTACCTAAGTGGCCACGGCAACCTTCAGAAAAGACAGTGTATTTTGCATGTAGCTCCATACCCGGCATATAACTGTCTTTCGGTTTGCCATCGGCGCCTATGCCCATATCGCCAATCAAAATACCTTTAACGCTATTATCGTCGTTAAACAGTAATTCACTTGCCGCAAAACCTGGGAATATTTCAACGCCGAGCTCTTCTGCGCGGCCCGCAAGCCAGCGTGACAGGTTACCGACACTGATAATAAAATTACCGTCGTTGTGCATCGTTTTTGGCACAAAAGCATTCGGCATGACTTTGCCATCGGTGGCAGAGTTCAATAAATAGATTTCGTCTTGAGTGACAGCATTTTTTACTGGGGCATCTTTTTCGCGCCAGTCGCTAAATAGCTCACTAAGGACTTTTGCTTCGAACACTGCGCCAGACAGGATATGTGCACCCACTTCTGAGCCTTTCTCAACCACGCAGACAGTAATTTCTTTACCTGAATCCTGTGATATTTGCATTAATCGACACGCAGTTGCTAAGCCCGCTGGACCTGCACCCACGATCACAACATCGAATTCCATTGATTCGCGTTCCATTAGTTCACCTCTTCCTTTACGTTTCCCCGATTTCTATCGAGTGTTGTCGTTTGTAAACGGGCGTTTTATTGTTTGTACCACCTTACCTGAAAATAAGATAAGGTCACAGTGGATTAAGCCATTGTTGAGTCTTCTTGAGTACAAATCTTAAGGTGAGGGCTGTCACAGATTATTCACGCTAGTGAAGTTTAGATAAATAAATACCTGTTTAGGGGTATAGCTAGTGAGTACTTTCGGCCTATAATCATCGGCGACGGTTCTCCGAGCTTGCCTGCCTAAGTTGAAAAATATGGAGGTGTAGCCGTGGTAATAATGCCACCGGGGCGGGATAAGAAATGCTCTCGCCTCCCACACTTGGAAAGGTGATCATGTCTCAATTACAAGACAGCTTTGGTCGAAAATTTCACTATTTACGCATGTCAGTTACTGACGTTTGCAACTTTAAATGCAGTTATTGCCTCCCCGACGGTTATCATCCTGATGGCAAGCCTAAATTCTTATCGCTTAATGAGATAGAAAATCTCGTTTCTGCATTTGGTCAAGTCGGCACCCAAAAAATCCGCATTACTGGTGGTGAACCTACCCTGCGTAAAGACTTCACCGATATTATTCGTGTGGTAGCCGACAATCGTGATATTAAAAATATCGCAACTACTACTAACGGTTATCGACTCGAAAAACATGCCAAAGAATGGTTTGATGCGGGTCTACGCCGTATCAATGTCTCTGTGGATAGTTTAGATCCTAAAATGTTTTACCAGATCACTGGCGAGAATAAATTCGACGAAGTGATGCGGGGCATTGATGCTGCTCTGACGGCTGGTTTTGAGCGCGTAAAGATTAACGCCGTACTGCTTAAAGGCTTAAATGATAAAGATTTACCCCGCTTTTTGCATTGGATTAAAAATACACCCATCGATTTACGTTTCATCGAGCTGATGGAAACGGGCCTTGGCCGTGAGTATTTTGAAGCCCACCATTTAGCGGGAGCAGATATTAAAGCCCAGTTATTGGCGGATGGTTGGCATTTAGATACGCCGAGCGCCGATGATGGCCCTGCGCAAAACTTTAGCCGCAGCGATTACAAGGGGCGTATTGGTTTGATCATGCCCTATGCCAATAATTTCTGTGCGAGTTGCAATCGTCTGCGAGTCTCGGCTAAGGGTAAGTTACATTTATGCCTCTTTACCGAATCAGGTGTCGATTTACGTGATTTACTGCAGCACTCCAGTCAACAAGCAGAATTGATCGAGCGTTTGCACGGTCAATTAGCCCAGAAGAAAGAAACCCATTATTTGCATCAAGGCATCACGGGTGTGACTCAGCATCTTGCCTCAATTGGCGGTTAGAGCAGGATTTTCGTTCTTTCACCGTTGATTTAGCGCGGGTATCAGTCTAATTTTCCTTGCACTTTGTTTTGACTTCACATTAAAGGATCGCTCCAATGAGCAATGTATTTACTCATATTAATGCCGATGGCAATGCCCATATGGTTGATGTAACCGAAAAAGCGGTCACCGAGCGTGAAGCCCGTGCAGAAGCCTTTATTGAGATGGCAAGCACTACCCTAGAAATGATTATGAGTGGTAGCCACCATAAGGGTGATGTGTTTGCGACCGCGCGTATTGCGGGTATCCAAGCGGCTAAAAAAACCTCAGATCTTATTCCTCTATGTCATCCACTCATGCTGACTAAGGTTGAGGTTGATTTAGAGGCGCAGCCTGAACATAACCGCGTGCGGATCACTAGCCTATGCAAATTATCCGGTAAAACCGGCGTAGAAATGGAAGCCTTAACCGCGGCCTCTGTGGCGGCGTTAACTATCTACGATATGTGTAAAGCGGTGCAAAAAGATATGGTGATTTCCCAAGTGCGCTTACTGGAAAAACGTGGCGGTAAGTCGGGACATTTTAAGGTTTAGCGGATCAAAAACGAGAGAAAATTATGATTAACGTGTTGTTTTTTGCTCAAGTTCGAGAATTATTAGGCACGGCCAAGTTAAGTGTAGAGGCGAGCGAGCAAACGCAAACTGCCGAAGCACTACGGGCAATGCTAGCGGTTACTGACGAAAAATGGGCAAAAGTATTAACCTCAGATAAGTTGCTGGTGGCAGTAAACCAAACCATGAGCCAGTGGGATGCGCCTATTAAAGATGGCGATGAAGTCGCTTTCTTTCCACCCGTCACCGGAGGCTAATATGCGTTTATTACCCGCAGTGCGAGTGCAAGAGGTCGACTTTAATGTGCCTGATGAATATCGACAATTAATCCAAGATGATAGTGATGGTGCCGTGGTGACCTTCGTCGGTAAAGTGCGTGATTTTAATGATGGCGCCGCCGTAACAGACTTAACTTTAGAGCACTATCCCGGTATGACAGAAGCCATACTCGAACAGATCGTTGTTGAAGCGCGTAGTCGTTGGCCGGTTAATAAAGTCACCGTTATCCACCGTGTTGGTACTATGGCATTAGGTGAACAAATCGTATTTATTGGCGTAACGAGTGCCCATCGTAAAGCCGCTTTTGCTGCCTGTGAGTTCTTAATCGACTTTTTAAAAACCAAAGCGCCATTCTGGAAATTAGAAGCTGGCGCTCAAGGCCAAAGTTGGGTTGAGGCGAAAGATGCCGATGAACAAGCTGCTAAGCTGTGGCAGCACAAAGACTCGTTGTAATCAGTCGCCGGGCAAGCGCTGTGTTTACAAGTGCTGGCTCAACGTGAACATGGCCTAAGGTGATCCCATGCAGAGTTTAACCCGTTTGTTCCATACTCTTGGTTTTACATTTTTGCTTTGCTTATCTATGGTGCCATTAGCGAGTCAGGCAGCGGATAACGCGCCTATTCCTGCGATTGCAGCCGCTGCCAATATTAAGTTTGCGCTGGATGATATCGTTAAAAACTTCACCGCAGAAACAGGCCTTAAAGTACGGGTGTCTTACGGTTCATCGGGCAACTTCGTTGCGCAAATTCAGCATGGTGCGCCGTTCGAAATGCTACTTAGCGCCGATGAGCGTTATATTGCTGAGCTGAATAAAGTTGGTTTTACCCAAGACGAGGGAGTGATGTACGCCATTGGCCGTTTAGCTTTAGTTGCGCCAAAAAAGTCCCCCCTCACATTAGATATTGAACTTAATGGGCTAAAAACATTACTGGCATCGGGTAAGATTGAGCGGTTTGCGATTGCCAATCCCGATCACGCACCCTATGGTGAAAGCGCCCGTGAGTTATTGAAAAAGTTCGGTTTATGGGATGATATGCAAACCAAGTTGATTTTAGGTGAAAATGCCGCTCAAGCGGCACAATTTGCGGTGAGTGGCTCAACTCAGGGCGGAATTATTCCGTTATCATTGGCAATGGCACCGCAGTTTCAAGCATTAGGTCACTACGTGGCGCTACCTGCAAAGTTCCATACTCCGCTTTACCAACGTATGGCGCTTATGCCTAAAGCGAGCTCAACCGCTGAGCGTTTCTATCAATATCTGCAGTCTGATGCTGCCCGTGCCGTATTCACTCAATACGGTTTTGGTTTGCCAGTAAGTTAAGGATTTAAATGGATTGGCAGGCACTGTGGTTATCGGTAAAGCTCAGTAGTATTACAGTATTAGTGTTGATCCCTCTCGCAATACTCGCAGGGCGAGCGTTGGCTTACCGCCAGTTTGTCGGTAAATCTTGGGTTGAGGCATTGATTATGGTGCCCTTAGTGTTACCGCCTACCGTGATTGGTTATTATTTATTAGTTGGGCTTGGTAGCCAAAGCTGGTTAGGACAGTGGATTGAGCAACTGTTCGGCCAGCAGTTAGTGTTTCATTTCTCTGGGCTTGTTTTAGCTTCCGTCATCGTCAATATTCCCTTTGCAGTACAACCAATACAGCGCGCTTTTGAAGCTGTGCCTAATGATGTTCGTGATGCGGCAGCCTGTTGCGGTATGAGTCGGCTTAAAATTCTGCTTAAGATTGAATTGCCTATGGTGTGGCCAGGCGTATTGACTGCACTCGTGTTGTGTTTTTCCCACGTGTTAGGGGAGTTTGGTGTTGTGCTTATGATGGGCGGTAATATCGCTGGTGAGACTAAGACTATTTCAATTGCTATCTACGACAGTGTGCAAGCCTTTGACTTTAATGCGGCTGGTATTATGTCGTTAGTATTATTGCTGTTTGCCGTCACGGCGTTAGCGCTGACCACTAGTTTATCGCGGCGCTTAGGAGGTCAGCGTGGCGCAAATCATCGCTGATCTGCATTGCCAGATCCATAATTATAAACACATCAAACTCAATGCTGATTTTCGCTGCAAAGCGGGTGAAGTGTTAGCTGTGGTCGGCCCTTCTGGCGGCGGAAAAACGACGCTATTAAGGATGATAGCAGGGTTAAACCATCCCGATATTGGGCAGATAAATTTTGGTGCAAAGCCTTGGTTTGATAGCGAAACCCGCATCGCCTTGAGCCCACAGCAACGCCATATTGGTTATATGCCACAGCATTTTGGCTTATTTCCTAATCTCACCGCCTTAGAAAATGTGATCGCAGGGCTTGATCATATACCTAAGGCTGCGCGCATCCCACGTGCAAAAGACTGGCTCGAACGAGTGAATTTGCACGGTTTACCCGATAGATTACCCGCACAGTTATCCGGTGGACAGCGGCAACGCGTTGCTTTGGCACGAGCATTAGCCCGTGAACCGTCGGTTTTGTTGTTAGATGAACCTTTTTCTGCGGTAGACAGGGAAACTCGGGAACGTTTGTATCTTGAGCTTGCTCGCCTCAAAGAGCAGTTATTATGCCCAGTTATCATGGTTACCCATGATTTAAATGAAGCTTTGTTACTGGCCGATTCGATGATTTTGATTAGCCAAGGACAGATGCTACAACAGGGTGCGCCCTTTGATGTATTGTCGCGGCCACGCAACGAAGCCGTTGCAAGGCAAATGGGGCTGAGAAATATTTTTGACGGTGAAGTCGTCTTCCAAGACGATACTAAAAATTTAACCTGGCTTAAATTCGGTGAGCAGCTCATTGCCTGTGATTATGGTAAAAATTTAACGGTAGGCTCACGTGTTCGTTGGGCGATTCCTAATCAGGGTATCCGCTTTAATTCGATTTCTAACAGACGTTTATGCCGTAGCTTTAATAAGTTGGATGTCACCATCGACACTATGTTAGTGATGGGTGAATCCGTACGGCTTATTTGTTATGTCACCGGCACTCAGTTACAACTCAATACTGAAGTCTCGTTGCATTTTGCCCAAAAGCTTGCACTCGCTAAAGGAATGCAAACTACAGTGGCGCTAAAATCAGAGCAAATTCATATTTTAGAATAACCTAGATGATCAAAGCTTAATCTTGTTTCCATCGGTGTTTCAGCTGGCATTAGGTAGACTTAACGCATTAGCCATCACATGATTGCTATTAGGCTTGGGAGTTGGCCGCCGAGTCGATACAGCAATGCCATTGTTTAGCTATTTTATGGTCAAATTTAAGTTGAAATAGTCGTAAAGTGATTTTATATCCAGTAACAAATGATTGCGTGGGCTAGCTAGAGGCTGAATGCAGCAATAATAGGCTCCATCGACTTCTAGTAGCTCGTCCCATAAGATACAACTTAGCTGATTTATAGGGAGGAGCCATGAGATTATGGTTGCTAGGATTCATGTTGGTATCTGGGATTGCTAGTGCGGCCCAGAGCATGTATTCGATGTTTGCGGCGGGTGATTATGTTCAACCGCTGAGCGTTATGCAGCAGATTGAAAAAGGGTTCTCTGGCGTGATAGCCGAATTTGAGATGGAGACGCAAGAGGGCGAGTTAGTCTACCAATTTGAGCTGATTAACCCTTTAGCTAATTCTATAACGCGGTTTGAATATCGTGCCCGTGATGGCAAGTTACTGAAACAAAAGGCAAGCAAAGTCAGTGCTGATGATCTGGCTGAGGTTGAGGCCGCACGTTTGATTGCCGCAAAAAATCAAACATTTTCAGGCATAATCGCGAAGGCGATTAAAGAACGTAAGGCTTTTTTGACCGAAGCAAAATTAGATCACGACTTAGGTATCAGTTACTTAGAGCTTAAATTGTTGGATGATACGGGTAAGTTTAAATTGGCTTTCGATGTTGATAATTTACGCCCATTACCTTTACTCCAATGGGATTAACCCCCTAAATTTATTGCCCATATTTAACATTGAGGAGCGCAACATACAGATGAAAATACTTTTAGTAGAAGATGATGCGACGACGATTGATTACATCGTCAAAGGATTTCTCGAGCAGGGCCACAATATCGAAACCGCCAGTGATGGCCATCAAGGTCTATCATTGGCGACCAGCAGTCAGTATGACTTAGTGATCCTCGACCGTATGTTACCCCAGCTCGATGGCCTAAAATTACTCGCCGCCTTAAGGGCAACGGGTAATCAAACTCCAGTATTGATTTTATCAGCCTTAGCGCACGTCGATGAGCGAGTAAAAGGCTTGCGTGCAGGTGGCGATGATTATATGACTAAGCCATTTGCCTTCTCTGAGCTGCTGGTACGCGCCGAAAAATTGATGCACCGTGGTCAGTCTGTGCCTGTGACGACGGATCTCGTGGTCGGTAGTTTAAAGATGGAGTTACTGACCCGTAATGTGACGTTAGATGGACAAGAGCTGCTGCTGCAACCCAAAGAGTTCCAGCTACTCAAGTATTTGATGGAACATGCAAATCAAGTCATTAGTCGGACTTTGTTATTCGAAGCTGTGTGGGATTATCATTTTGATCCACGCACTAACGTGATTGATGTGCATATCGCCAAGTTACGCCGTAAATTTGAAGAGCTAGGCCATGGTGAATTGATTGAAACCGTTAGAGGAGCGGGTTATCGCTTACGACAAAGGCATTAAGCCTTACCAGAGCAGCGCCTGGCGTATCACAATTGTCTTTTCGACCTTAGTGACTGTGATCATTGGGGCGCTGTTATTTACGCTTTATCGACAGTTGATTATCGAGCAACAGTACCAAGTAACGCAGTCTTTAGAGTCTGAGACTCAGCGTTATCAGCAACTTGCCCTAACGGTTGATCGCCGTAGTTTTGCCGCTCAAATCCGCGCCGCCGATCCACAAACCGCTCTGATCGCTTGGCGTGATAGTTACGATATGGTTGGCGCTTTAAGTTTTATGCCCGAAGACATGCCCATGTTGCCGCAAACGCGGGACTTCCCTATTTTAACCGGTGGTCCAGACAAACTGCATATTCTTACTGGTGGCCTAGTGATGACCCGTTACGGCCCAGTACTCATTGCGACCCGTACCGATAACTTAGCCACTTTAATTGATAAGTTTATCAGTGCCGCTGCCACGGCAGTCATGCTTACCATAGTGTTGACCTTAGCGTTTGGCTATCTATTTTCTAAGGCAATTTTACGCCGATTGGTGCAATACAATCGTTTAAGTGAGCAGATTGAACGCGGCCATTACGATACTCGTTTACCCTTGAGTTGGCGTCAGGATGAATTTGATATGCTGGCGCTACAGTTTAATAACGTGCTAGATATTCTCGAAAATAACCTGTTGGCAGTGCGCGGTGCGACCGACAATATTGCCCACGATTTACGTACTCCACTATCCCATATTCGTATTGGCCTTGAAGAATTAGCGAGCAAGCCCAGTGATGAGATTAGCGAAGGTTGCGCCATTTTGACCGAGGAACTCGATCATTGTTTGGCGACATTTGATGCCATGTTGTCGCTCACCCGTATTGAAGAGGGCCAGCAGACACTCGATTTACAAGAGCTTAGCTTAGCGCAACTTTGTACCGACTTATTGGATATGGCCGATGCCGTAGCTGAATCCAATGAGCAAACCTTGAGCTTATCTTTATTGTCTGATTATAAAGTGTTTGGCGATAAGTATTTATTATTCCAAGCGTTATATAACCTTGTCGATAATGCGATGAAGTATTCAGGCCAAGGTGCACGCATAGAGATAGTCCAGTCTGGCCCACAAATTCAGATCCGCGATAATGGTCCAGGTATCCCTGACGACAGTAAAGAAAGAGTGTTCGAACGTTTAGTGCGCCTCGATCCTAGCCGGCATTTGCAGGGCACTGGATTAGGATTATCTATGGTCAAAGCGATTCTCTCACGGCACAATGCTAAAATTACTCTCACGGATAATCATCCCGGCTTAGTGGTTACTATTACCTTTTAAGCTGATACCCCACCTTTTAAACGCCGAGCATCCCATGTATCGAATCATAGCCGATGAGGCTGATTTTATTATTATTTCCAAATCAGCCAATGTTCATTTCCATAGTCAAGACGGCGCTGCTGGCGTAGTAGCGCAGGCTGAACAAGATCTCGGTATTAAGCTTTTTGCCGTGCATAGACTCGATACGCCTACCTCTGGCCTATTAATTTTAGCTAAGAGTGCAGTTGCCGCCAGACAATTTACTGAGTTGTTTACCGCCCATAAAGTGCAAAAATATTATCTTGCCCTTGCTACAGGTAAACCGAAAAAGAAGCAAGGCTGGGTGATTGGTGATATGGCAAAGTCGCGTCGCAGTATGTTTAAGTTATTACGGACAATAGATAATCCCGCAATTACGCAGTTTTTTTCCTTGAGTGTTGGCGAGGGAGTACGCTTATATTTGCTTAAACCGCACTCAGGTAAAACCCATCAATTACGAGTCGCCTTGGCAAGTTTAGGCGTGCCGATTTTGGGTGATGCCTTGTACGGTGACGCGGTTGCCGATCGCTGCTATTTGCATGCCTATTGCTTACATTTTCGCTATGGCGATGCGATTACTGGCTGGCGTGATTATACTTATAGGGATTTACCGACCCAAGGTGAGCATTTTACGACGGATAATATTACAGAAGCGCTAGTGGCGTGGCACGAGCCCGATACGTTAGCTTGGCCTACTAAAGGAGATTAGTGCAACACCACTATTTTAAGCAAAGTTTAACCCGCTGGGTAGAGACGATCTCGGCTAGCTAACTTTTAGGTACTGGGCTTTTAGTGCTTATGGCTAAGCTGATGCATGCATAGCTAAACGGATACTTTAAGATACTCAATATCAGATGATATCGGTGTTAAAAACACACATTTATCATATTTCAGCTTTCGTTTGAAACTTCAATCTCACTAAAGTGATTGCAAATTCTGAGGCTTACTGCGAAATTAGTCATGAATATTAGGATTTAAGTGATTTTAAGGAGATGCGATTATGGATACAAACAAACTACTTTTAGTGATTATTGCCATTTTACTGCCACCCGTAGGTGTATTTTTAAAGGCGGGAGCGGGAAAGGATTTGTTGATCAACATCGTCCTTTGTTTAATTTTTTGGTTTCCGGGTCTGTTGCACGCGCTTTGGGTGGTGACGAAGGACTAATTCCAATCGCAATGCAGGTTGAACGATAGTTATTAAAATATAAAAAAGCGCAATAACATTGCGCTTTTTTGCGTTTTAAACCAATTGGTTTAGTCAAAGAGTAACTTGTCGAATCTTATGGTGTTTGATAAACCATTTAGTAATGGGGAACTGTTTTTTTAATTGGGTAAGGTCGATGATAGTGACTTTTTAATCTCATTATTTTTGTTGTTTGTATCGTTATTAGAGGGCTCTTGAGCTGCTGTTGTTTGAGTGCGCGCTTTCGATTGTCGACCCGTAGGTGGGGGGCTATAATCGCGCCCTTTAATATTGTAATCCTATTGGCGGCATAATGAATCGCAAAAAAAAGATTAATCAAACCTTGAAAAACAAGGCAAAAAAGGCCAATGCTAAACTGCAATCGAGCAATAAACCTCAATATATTACCAAAGCGGATAGGGCTGCATTAGTCAATACAGAGCCAACGGAGTTGCATGTTGTTGGCTCTGCCATCGTTGTATCCTAAGTGCTCTTTGTTATTGATTAAATAGCGGCTAGAGCAAAGCGGTTGCCAGTAGATAGCCGACGGTTGATGCCGTACCCACGCCAATAAAGCCTGGAATAATAAAGCTGTGGTTAATAATGAACTTACCTATTTTTGTGGTACCTGAACGGTCAAAGCCGATACAGGCTAAATCACTTGGATAGGTTGGCAGTACAAAATAACCGTAACTGGCTGGTAGGAAAGCAATTAAAAGTTTTGGATCAACGCCAAGTGCCAGTCCCATCGGCGCAATAGCTGTGAGTGCTGCCGCTTGGCTGTTAACCAGTTTAGAGATTAAAAACAGCACTAACGCATAGGTCCAAGGCTGGTTTTGTACTACATGTGACAGGTTTTCCTGTAGCACATCCATATGGCTGATGAAAAAGGTATCACTCATCCATGCCACACCAAATACCGAAAATATCGCCACCATACCCGCTTTAAATACGGGGCCGTTAGAGATGCTCGCTGGTTTAACTTTGCAGGTCATCAGGATAAATGCCCCTGCAATTAACATCATCATCTGGATGACTAAGTTCATCGATAATAAAGTGGATTTACCTTTAACTTCAAAGGCGGGTCGCAGTTCGCTAAAGGAGCCTAGCAATACCACGGCGGCAATAGCGACAAAGAAAATCCCCGTCGCCCAGTAAGATTCTTTCGGAAAGCGCTGATTTAACAAGGTTTCGCTTTTGTCATAGATAAAGGCTCTTTGAACGGGATCTTTAATACGTTCTTGAAATTCCTCGTCCTTATCTAAATCTTTGCCACGACGTAGGCTCCAAAGTGCGGCGGCCATCACGCCACAAAGTGATGCAGGTACTGACACCATTAAAATTTCGAGCAGGTTATAGGAGCGTCCTACACCTTGCTGCGCGGCAAGGATGGATACCATAGACACCACAGCGACCGACACGGGCGAGGCACAAATCGCCATTTGTGAAGCAATAGACGCTACCGCCATTGGGCGTTCTGGGCGGATATTTTTCTTCAGCGCGATATCAGAAATAATCGGGAACATAGTGTAAACCACGTGGCCCGTACCGCAGAGGAAGGTCAGCGTCCACGTTGTTAATGGCGCCAGTATGGTGATGTATTGTGGATGACGGCGCAGTAGACGCTCGGCAAATTGCATCATCACATCTAAACCGCCAGCCGTTTGTAATACCGATGCGCAACCAATGACCGCTAAAATAGTTAACATCACTTGCACTGGCGGTTGCCCAGGTGCTAAGCCAAATACAAAAATCAGTAAAAAAAGACCAATGCCGCTGATAAGGCCCAGTCCCATACCGCCATAACGTGTACCTAACAACAAGCAGCTAAGTACAATTATAAATTCCATTAAAATCATTTGATTTACCTCTGCGGAATCTACCGCTTAGCGAGTCGTTGAGTGATTGAATATCTTTAGAATCATTCTGCTAAGTAAAAATGTAGAAAAAGTTGCGCTGGCGCATGGTGTTAATAAAAAAGTACATGAGATTTGTTAGGAATTTGATCTGGCGCTAGAAACTCACTGGGATAAGTTGCATTCTGGTTAATAAGTTTGATGGGCGAGTCCATGATTAGGGCTTATTCGGTTTATAAAAATGATAATACTCAAGGATACTTAAGTGAAACCGACCACTTTTAATACCGAAGCCTTCGATGAATGGATCCGTAGTCGTTTTGTGGAGCTTAATTCCGAGCTTGAGCTGCGTTATTACCAACAAAGCGATCGCGCCAACGTGCTCGATATTGGTACTGATATTAAGTTGGCCCTCGAAACTGAAGGGCGAGATTTGATTAAGATACTACTCGATGAAGGCAATACCGATGAAGGCTTCGACAGCGCCTTTGATTTACTCGGTAATGTGGGTTTGTATATGGCGGCGTGTCGGCGCCATGAAATTACCGAGCCCTCGCGGGAAACTACATCGCCATTAATTGAAGCCTCTGCGCTCGCCATGCATATTGGCGCTTCAATAGGCGTCACGCCGCGCTTTGCTACCGCCCATTTAACCACTCACAATCGGGCTCATAATGGTATTTACAAACGCTTTACCGATCTTCCCGATGAAAAGCTGTTCGTGGATTACAACACTAAGGGCATCTTGGCCTATAAACGCGCGGCCGACGCATTGTTAAAAATCCAACCGTTAGGTATTTCCCATCCTATTAGCCACGATTTACTGCGAGTGGCTAAACAAGCCTTGCTGGATGTGATTGAGTCGAACAGCCAATTATTTCATCGCTTAGATGCCGATCGCTTTTTTTATTGCGTTCGGCCTTATTACAAACCTTATCGCGTGGGCTCGGTGATTTATCGTGGTGCCAACGCAGGGGATTTTGCGGGCATTAATGTCATCGATTTAACTTTAGGTCTTTGTTTTGCTAACGAAGCCTCCTATTCGCAAATGCTGGTGGATAAGTTTTTATACATGATGCCGGAGGATCAACAAATATTGCGCGAATGTATGCGTAGGCCGAATTTAATGGATGATTTTCTGCAGGCAAAAGACAGTTCAAGCCAAGCTTGGTATCAAGAAAACTTAAGTCTGTTTATTGAGGTCTGTGAATTACATGGCGAGACTGCGATTCAACATCATAATGAACTCGTGATCAAATATATTGCCGAGCCAGCGACCACGATGGAACAACAACATCTAGCCAAAGTGACCGCCAGCGGCCCACCGTTGCAGATGTTACTCGATGCGTTAGAGCGGCTTAGAGATCGGCGCGCCGCCGCAAAACGTAGCGATATTCGTACCCGCTATTACGATTTAAATCACCTAAAAAATAGTTTGAGGTCACGGGATGTTTAACGATTTTAAACAGGATTTTTGCCTCACCAGAGCGGGATATTTGTTGAATCATTCCGTTGGGCGGCCGCTCAAGTCGACCGAACAAGTTTTTAAAGGTGCCTTTTTTGCACCTTGGCAAGACTCAGGGCGTGAACCTTGGACGCAATGGTTGGGTGTGATTGAGGATTTTACTTCTGCGTTATCCAAACTGTTTAATGGTCAGCAAAAGGATTTTTGCCCGCAGGTGAATCTGTCTAGTGCGCTGACTAAAATCGTCATGTCACTCGAGCGATTAAACCGCGAGCATGCAGTGGTATTGATGAGCGAGATTGATTTCCCCAGCATGGGCTTTGCCCTTAAAAAAGCCTTGCCCGCCAGTTGTGAAGTACGCTTTATTCCTAAAAATCTCGATATTACCGATCCTAATGTGTGGGACGCGCACATTAGCAGTGATGTTGACTTGGTGTTTGTTAGCCACGCTTATTCCAATACGGGTCAACAGGCACCGCTGGCAAACATTTTTGCCATAGCAGGGGATCGCGGATGTTTAAGCTTGGTCGATGTGGCGCAATCGGCAGGCATTATTTCGCTAGATTTGGCGTTATTACAACCTGACTTTTTAATCGGATCAAGTGTGAAATGGCTCTGCGGTGGCCCCGGTGCTGCTTATCTTTGGATTAACCCCGCCATATTAGAGCATTGCCAACCAAAGGATGTGGGCTGGTTTAGCCATGAGAACCCCTTTGAGTTTAATATTCACGATTTTCGTTATCGCCATAGTGCGCTGCGTTTTTGGGGCGGTACGCCATCCATTGCGCCTTATGCCATAGCCGCTCACAGCATCCATTATTTTGCTGGTTTAGGTGCGTCCTTGTTACGTAAATATAACCAGCAGTTGATTGATGTGGTTGTGCAAGAGTTCGATAGTGAGCTTGTATCCCCGCGGGATGCCGAAAAGCGTAGTGGCACATTAGTATTACAGTTTGGTGAGCAGCAGGCGCAAATAATGGCGGCATTAACCAATGCGAATATCAGTGTCGATTCGCGCAGTATGGGGATCCGTATTTCACCGCATATCTATAACGATATGGCCGATATCAAGCTGTTACTTGATGTGATTAAAGCCAATCGCTAAGCGGATAAATAGTATGCCCAAACCCATATGCTTGGGCATACTGCCTTAGAGTCGTTTACGCTTGAGCCGCCTTTATTTAAGTTAACCAACAAAGGCAAGCTAATATCGGCAATCTCGGGCTTGATACCCATCTTCAGTGCGGTTCTTAAGGTCACAGGTAAGGTAGCCAATGACGATGTGGTACCCAGTGCCGTCACTGCGGGTTCTAGGGCAAAGCGCCAAAATTGTTTGACCCCTTGCGTGCCCCCGCCAATCCAAGCGTAAAAGGTAGACCCCACAGTGAGATAAATAAAACAGGCGACCATAAACAGGCCAACGGCGCGGGCAAAGGTAACCACGAGCTGCGGGGCTTGGCTGGCCATTGTCGAGGCAAAATAGACACCCAGCACCAAGGGGACAGCTACCATAATGGTCGAGACAATCTTCATGATAAAGGTATTGAAACTGCCGAGACTTTTCTGCCGTCTTCCCCAGATTGACCTATGGCAATCCATGCAATTACCGACATGATAATGAGCGCTAAGATATTGGATTTGGATAATAAATCTGAAAAGTCATTGGTAGTCAGCAGACCAACAAAATCCATCTTCTCCGCCGTATCGCTAATGGTTTGATTAAGATCGAGAGTGACGCCTTGAGCGGGATAGAAAAACAAGGCCAGCCCAATAATGCCAACCGCGGAGATAATCGCCATCACAATCGACACCGCCATGGAGGAGTCTTATTACTGTAAAGATACGGTCTTCAACAATCACTTTCCAATAACTGAAAATGCAAAAAAGATTTACTCTGTGCTTAAAGACTAATTCTTGCCGACTCAACAAAAAAAGCCCCGACGAGTCGGGGCTTGATCAATTTGCCAGTAAGGATTACAAGCTGTAGTACATTTCAAACTCAAGTGGGTGAGTTGTACGTGCTACACGCTCTGCTTCTGCCGTTTTCAGTACGATATAAGACTGGATAAAATCTTCACTGAACACGCCGCCTTTAGTCAGGTAGTCATGGTTAGCTTGTAGATTCTCAAGGGCGTTTTCTAAAGACGTAGCCACTTGTGGGATTTCTGCCGCTTCTTCTGGAGGCAAGTCATACAAGTCTTTGTCCATTGCTTCGCCTGGGTGGATCTTGTTTTGAATACCATCAAGGCCCGCCATCAACAACGCAGAGAAACCTAAATAAGGGTTTGCATGTGGATCGGGGAAGCGTGCTTCGATACGACGGCCTTTAGGGCTGGGTACCACAGGAATACGAATTGATGCGCTACGGTTACGGGCAGAGTACGCCAACATAACAGGTGCTTCAAAATGGGGCACCAAACGCTTGTAAGAGTTAGTGCTTGGATTAGTGAAGGCGTTTAACGAGCGAGCATGCTTGATGATGCCGCCAATAAAGAATAATGCCATTTCACTTAAACCTGCGTATTTGTCACCAGCGAACAAGTTAACGCCATCTTTAGCTAAAGATAGGTGAACATGCATACCGCTACCGTTGTCGCCAACGATAGGTTTTGGCATAAATGTTGCCGTCTTGCCGTAAGCGTGCGCCATGTTGTGCACGACATACTTTAGAATTTGGATTTCATCGGCTTTTTTAGTGAGTGTGTTAAAGCGAGTGGCGATTTCGTTTTGACCCGCAGTCGCTACTTCGTGGTGATGGGCTTCAACCACTTGGCCTAACTCTTCTAATACTAAGCACATCGCGCTACGTAAATCTTGTGATGAGTCAACGGGTGCAACTGGGAAGTAGCCGCCTTTAGTAAATGGACGGTGGCCTGTGTTGCCGCCTTCGTAGCTAGTAGCTGAGTTCCATGCCGCTTCTTTCGCATCAATTTTCACGAAACAACCTGACATATCAGTGCCAAAACGCACGTCGTCAAATAGGAAAAATTCTGGCTCTGGACCTACTAATACAGTGTCAGCGATGCCAGTAGAGATTAGGTAAGCTTCAGCTCTTTTAGCGATTGAACGTGGGTCGCGATCGTAACCCGTCATAGTACCGGGTTCAAGAATGTCACAACGCAGTAGCGCAGTGGTTTCTTCGGTAAAAGGATCAAGCATGAAAGTGGTTGGATCTGGCATCATCACCATGTCTGATTCGTTAATACCCTTCCAGCCTGCGATAGAAGAACCGTCAAACATTTTGCCATCTTCAAAAAAGTCGGCATTGACTTGATGGCTAGGAATAGATACGTGCTGCTCTTTACCTTTAGTATCGGTAAAGCGTAAATCGACAAATTTAACTTCTAACTCTTGAAGTTGCTGTAAAACTGATTCAACTGACGACATTCTCAAACCTCCGGTAGGGTAAAGGGAGAGCCCTTCTATAATTTTTTTAACTCAAACATTGATGTTGAGCCAAACTGACAAGCTTTAAAGCGATATCTATGCCAACAATATAACCTATTGATTATCATCAATTATAATCTATATCATTTGTTGCTGGTTTTGTGCTTGCACCTTAATGGTGCTTTAGTTTGTAGCATTTCAGTGCATAAGCCCATTTTGGTGCGCACTATATTGACTCATATCAACGGCACCGAGATAAGCATTCTTAGATAGACGCTCTATATAAACACTCTGAGCTGGCTAGATGCCTTCTGACGATGATGAGTGTGGCTTCGTTTGTTCAACTATGCCACGTATCGAGAGGGAAATAAGGGTTTATCATCATGTTATTAAGCATTAATTTGTTTTCCTGCGCTAAATGTCTTTGCTGTTTGCTGGCCGTGAGAAATACATCATGCCTAATTGCCGTTAGGGCGGTAATCATGTTCGCCTTTGCAATACTGAGTGGTTGAGCGCTTTAGGCGCTTAATATGATACTGGTGCTAAGGTTTTTTGACGAAAGCTTAGTGGAAGGATTGGAAAAAACTGAGTTACATTCAGTGGCTGTTTAAATTGTCGCCACTTATTACTGTTTTATGTGTTAAAGGCATCAAATTCATTACCTTAACTCTATTTTTTACGATAGAAATAGTCATCAAGTCATGCTTTTACTGTGGCTCTAGGGGATTTAACTCAATGGGATATTGAGGGAAACAAGCCAAGGTTTGATTGATTTTTATATAAGTGTTCAAAAATAATCCTGTGCGCCAAGGCCGCTCTGGAGTAGAATGGCACGCTTTTTATTATGGAGGATCCAATAAGATCTCCATAACGAATTACTGAAATATCCCTATTTTTGTTTGATGGTAAGAGGTTTATCCGTGCTAGAGAATTTACGTAACATCGCCATTATTGCACACGTTGACCATGGCAAAACGACCCTGGTAGACAAGTTGCTGTCACAGTCAGGTACCCTTGAATCCCGAGGAGAAGCCACTGAGCGGGTGATGGACTCCAACGATCTTGAAAAGGAACGTGGGATCACGATTCTGGCAAAAAATACTGCCATCAAGTGGAACGACTACCGTATCAATATCGTTGATACCCCTGGCCACGCCGATTTCGGTGGTGAGGTTGAGCGTGTTCTGTCTATGGTTGACTCAGTATTATTGATAGTTGATGCCGTTGATGGTCCAATGCCACAAACTCGCTTTGTAACAAGAAAAGCGTTTGCTCAAGGCTTAAAGCCAATCGTTGTAATCAACAAGATTGACCGTCCAGGCGCTCGCCCTGATTGGGTTATCGACCAAGTATTCGACCTGTTCGACAACTTAGGTGCGACTGACGAGCAATTAGATTTCCCAATCGTTTATACTTCAGCGTTAAACGGTTACGCAACGTTAGATCCTGATGTCGTCAGCACTGAAATGACACCATTGTTCCAAACTATCGTTGAAAAAGTATCTTTCCCAGATGCTGACTCGGAAGGCGCATTCCAGATGCAAATTTCGCAAATCGATTACAACTCATATGTGGGTGTTATCGGTATTGGTCGCATCAAGCGTGGTAGCGTAAAACCTAACCAACAAATCACTTTGATTGGCGCTGATGGCAAAACTCGTAACGGTAAAATTGGCCAAGTATTAGGTTACATGGGTCTAGACCGTACCGAAATTGACATCGCTAACGCGGGTGATATTGTTGCGATTACGGGTTTAGGCGAACTGAAAATTTCTGACACTATCTGTGCCGTTGGTACAGTAGAAGCGTTGCCACCATTGACTGTTGATGAACCGACTCTGACCATGACTTTCCAAGTCAACACTTCACCTTTCGCGGGTAAAGAAGGTAAGTATGTCACTTCACGTAACATTCTTGAGCGTCTGCAAACAGAATTAGTCCACAACGTGGCATTGCGTGTTGAAGAAACAGAAAGTCCAGATCGCTTCCGTGTTTCAGGCCGTGGTGAATTGCATTTATCAATCCTAATTGAAAACATGCGTCGCGAAGGTTTCGAGTTAGCCGTATCACGTCCAGAAGTTATTCTGAAAACCATCGACGGTGAATTGTGTGAGCCATTCGAAACGTTGACTGTTGACGTTGAAGAAGAAGATCAAGGCGGTGTGATCGAGAAGCTAGGTACGCGTAAAGCTGAAATGAAAGACATGCAGCTTGACGGTAAAGGCCGTGTGCGTATCGATTTCGTTATCCCAAGCCGCGGTTTAATCGGTTTCCAAACTGAGTTCATGACAGCGACTTCTGGTACTGGCTTAATCTACCATTCATTTGATCATTATGGTCCGCACAAAGGTGGCGATATTGGTCAACGCGCTAACGGCGTATTGGTTTCTAACGCAACGGGCAAGGCTTTGACCTTCGCACTGTACGGTCTACAAGATCGTGGTCGTCTCTTTATTGGCCATGCCGCTGAAGTATACGAAGGCCAAGTGGTTGGTATTCATGCTCGCTCAAACGATCTGACAGTTAACTGTCTGAAAGGCAAGCAGCTGACTAACATGCGTGCATCTGGTACTGACGAAGCTCAAGTACTGACTACGCCAATCACCATGACACTTGAGCAAGCGCTTGAGTTCATCGATGATGATGAATTAGTTGAAGTGACGCCAAAGAATATTCGTATTCGTAAGAGACACTTGACTGAAAACGATCGTAAGCGCTTTAACCGCGGTTAATGCCAGCCTGTTAATTCAGGTGACTCGCCATATAAGGTGAGTCAATCGGTTTAAAAAAAGCCCCGCATAGGAAACTGTGCGGGGCTTTTTGTTGGCTTCATTTAGAGGTTAATCAGTTATCACCTCGTCGTCGATGAATCTTATGCTGTTGCGGTAAGGGTATAACATTCACGAGATGTTTCAGGCAATCGTCTCCGTTGAGGTGATGAGCATGTCACTATTACCAGATTGTCATAGAGGTTATGTTTAATGCTATTTAACTAACCTGTAGAGACGCAGAGCTTACCCCCGAGTTGGTTACCTAATGTCCAATTTTATTGAGCACTGGGATAAGTTCCATGCGGATGCTATCGGGTGTTTGGCTATGCCAGAACCCTGCTAAGTAAGCGCCCAGCGGTAGAATAAATAATGCGATGAGCACTAATGCGAGTAATCCCTTGTGGCCGAGTCTGTGGCCAGATTTAAGCCCTAGGCCGAGTGCGGCTGATTTAGGACAAGCCGCAACGCAGCGCATGCAGGCTTGGCACTCGTCACTTCGCACTGTGGTTTTAGTGTGCACTATGATGTTTGCTGGGCAAGCTCGGGTGCACTTGTCGCATTTCATTCCTTTCGCTTCGATAAGACAGTGCTGGGTATCGCGGCGGATTTTTAATGGACTGGCGAAACTTAATATCCCCAGCATGGCACCATAGGGACATAAATAGCGGCAGAATCCCTGACGACGCGATGCCGCTAACGCAAGGATCAGCGCAAATACTAACAAGGTAATTAGGCTCGGTGTCAGGAAAAACAGTGCCATCTTCAAATCGGCAATCTTATGATAATTGCCATCGAGATAATGAGGAATCGACTGCGCTGGCATGCCAATCACTATGTAGCACAGTGCTAATAGCAATAGATACTTAAGCATTCGCAGTGGCCAGTCTAGCCAAGCTGGTGGTGTTAGCTCAGCTTTTATAAAACGTTTTCTAAAGGCATATAGATATTCCCCAGCTAAACCTAAGGGGCAGGCCCAGCCGCAAAATGCCCGCTTGCACAGTAGTCCGGTGATTAATACTGCTGCCAGCATTACTGCTGCCGCTGGATGTGTTTGATCCCATAAATTGAGGCTGATAATCGCTTTAAGCTCAATCCCACCCGCAATCGGTAAGAAGGCATCAACCACATCAGGGCGCATGAGCCAAGGCGTAATCCCTTGCTTAAGTAGCACTGTATTGATGGTGTATTGCACGGCAACCAGTAACAGCGATAACGCCAACACATGTTGAGTCCCTTCACGAAGGGTATTGATTTTAATCTCCCCCTTGAACTCGTCAGGTGCAAATCTATGGACGAGTAATGCCAATGGCAGCGCAATAATGAGTCCTAGCGCTAACGGCCAATAAAGGCTAATAGTAACCGCGCCGACACTCAGCAATAAAGTAACTACAGCGCCCCATTTTTTGCCGCTCCAATAACTAAGAGAGGCGAGATACATGAGTGCCAACATTAAGGTAAGTGATTCGATAAAAGTCATAATGGTGAGTACAACGTATGATCAATAAGTGCTAAGTCAGAGTGATGAAATTAAGATAAGTTTTTGAGTGCTAAGTGAAATTGTGCTGCAGATCTAACATTTTAAGTATCAATCAGTTAAAGCGCGGGATAGCTCACAAAGCCGAATATTTGGGGCTTGCACAAAAAGAACATAGGTCGCAGGAGGAGATAAATATTATGGGCAGAAAAAGCCCTAGCAATGGGTATGGCTAGGGCTGACATGAGTTGGGCGTTTTGTTCAGCTCTTTGATTTTTCCAGAGACTCAATAAATTTATTGGACTCATCAATCGATATGTTCATCTCTTTAATTAGATCTGAAATATCAGTTTGTAGGCTGGCAAACTCACCTTTAATTGCACCAATCGCTTGGGCGTTCAAGTTATGTTTGAGATACAGCATGTTGTCTTTCAAGGCGGTGAGAATGGGTGACATTTTTGATTCAGCACGACGCATCGTTTTGACCAATTGTTGATAAGAACGGCGGGTTTCCTTTAGTTTAGTTTCGCTATCTCGACGCAAATTAGTTTTGCTGATTTCACTAATTTCATTTTGCCATTCTTCAAATAAGGCATCGGCTACGCCTTCGACTTTATTAATGTGATTACTGACGTTATCGGCTGCACTTTGGGCTGATTCATACTCATCTTTGGCCTTGTTATAGGCTTTCTCTAGGTTGCCGCCGTCGTGACTGAGTAAGGCTTGCATCTCCTTGAGGGCGTCGCCAAATTCTTCTTGGGCGTCCTCTTGGGATTCTTTGGCTGCTTTAACTCTGTCGACCATAATATCGCGTTTATGGTAACCGACTTTTTCCATCGCGCCGTAGTAAGCACTTTGACAGCCACCGAGTAAGAGGCTAGCGGCAATCAAGCTTAAAGTGATCCGTTTTTTCATTTGAGTTTCCGTTGCTGGGTGAAATAGCATTAATCGGCCTTAAATCGTGCTGCATCAATAATGCTCCACAGATGAAAGATAGCACCGATGACAGCAGGTACAATCAACCACCAGAGGGCATAACCCACCACAGTGATAACAAAAAACAGCAGCGCAGCCATAATTCTACCTTGCAGCAGTTGGCCTAACCCAGGGAAAAATAAGCTCGCAATCGCCGAAATAACGTTACCTGCAGATCCTTGTTGCGACATCTATTCACTCCTTAGACTTGTAAATTAAGTGTTTATTGTACGAAGATAACGAGTCTATACCAACAGAAGCAAGAGAAACCCGTGACTAAAAAGATAGAACTGGCTCAAATTCGCGTTTTATTCCTCGGGATCTGGCACTTTCTGCTGCATTTAAGACAGCGTCTGGTGGAAGATCAAATCAATATCCGTGCGGGGCATTTAGCCTATGTCACCTTGCTATCGCTGGTACCTCTGGTGGCTGTGACTATGTCGATGCTGTCAGCTTTTCCGGTATTTAAGGGCATTCGAGGGCAGATTGAAGGCTTTGTTTATCAGAACTTTTTACCCGCGGCTGGCGATACTGTACAAACGTATATTAATGAATTTGTTGGAAATGCCTCTAAAGGCACCGCCGTTGGGATCGCCGCGTTAGTTGTGGTCGCCATTATGCTGATTTCTGCCATTGATAAAGCACTCAATAATATTTGGCGTACTAAAGAAAAGCGTTCTATCGTAGTGGCTTTTTCTATGTATTGGATGGTGCTTACCCTCGGCCCTGTACTCGTAGGTGCCAGTTTAGTTGCAACGTCTTATGTGGTGTCATTGAAGGTTTTTAATGGTCAGTTGTCGGGCGTTATGCCGTTGTTTATTGAACGCTTACCTATGTTATTTTCGGTGGCGGCATTTTTACTGCTCTACATAGTCGTACCTAATAAAAAGGTAAAGTTTTTACACGCTTTATTAGGCGCGATTGTCGCCGCACTGTTGTTCGAGTTGGGTAAAAAAGCCTTTGCCTTGTATGTGACTCAATTTCCGAGTTACGAGGCTATTTATGGCGCTTTGGCGGTGATCCCCATTATATTCGTCTGGGTGTATTTATCGTGGATGATAGTGTTACTCGGCGCCGAAATCACCGCTGCGATGCCAGAGTATTTGGATTATGAGTCGAGTTTTGATAATGAAACGGATCTTGAAGGCCAGCCGCTAGATCATTCAGCCCCCGTTGAGCCGTCGGCAATATTAACGCCGGCAGAGATGACGGCCTTAAATGCTGTGATTAAGTCAGATCAAAATGACGCGGCTAAATAGTTAGAGCGTGGCGATAACATCAAATGATTGATTCAGTGCCTCAATCCTGCCCGCCTTTTATCCGCCGAGATTGGATTAGTGTTGGCAATGGCCAAAAATTACATCTAGCGCAATATGGTAATCCGCAGGGGATCCCCCTATTGTATTTACACGGCGGGCCTGGAGCGGGCTGTGATATCAGTGAGTTAACCTTATTTAATGCTGAGCAATATTGGATTTTATTGCTAGATCAGCGCGGTGCAGGGCAGTCTTTACCTTTAGGTGATTTATCTCATAACCATTTAAATGGTTTGATCTGCGATATTGAAGCCATTCGTTTAAATTTAGGTATTGAACGCTGGTGCTTAGTCGGTGGCTCTTTTGGGGCGACATTAGGCTTAATTTACAGCGGATTATTTCCTGAGAGGGTGATAGCGCAAGTATTGTGGGCATTATTTATTCCCTCTAAAGCGGGTATCGATTGGCTTTATGGTTATGACGGTGCAGCAAGGTTACAACCTGCGGCTTATCGTCTCTTTAGTGGCAACTCATCGATGCCTGTGCCATTGACGGAACTGCTGGATGATTATCAGCAGGGGTTGTCATCGGTAGACACTGTCCAGCGACATTATTATGCTCGGAGCTGGATCCAGTGGGAATTAAAGCTTGCTGGCGCTAGATTAGTATTGCCAAGGCAGTTACCCGAAACCGTATTGGCATTAGCCGATATTGAACTGCACTTTGCTAGGCATGATTACTTCAATGCTATGAGTGTATTACAGCGCGTGACCCCAAGGGTGAAGGCGCGTAGTGTGTTATTGCAAGGCATGCAGGATGCGATTTGCCCTGCAGCACTCTTACAGCATTTTTTGGCTGAACAAGAGCATGCTATAACGCTGATCACTGTTAACGATGGCGCACATATGCTCAATAGTGAGAGTTTGTTTTTAGCGGTAACAGCAGAAATCCACGCTATGTGGATATGGATACATCAAAGGGAAATACCATGAAAACGATACTGTTCAGTGCCAGCTTACTCTGGCTTACCGCTTGTGCAACCACGGTACCATCTCAAACTACCGCTATTAATCCTGCATCCGCCCAGGAGGCCGTGAGTGCGCCTGTAGCGCCTAAAGTCGTCGAGTTAGGTGGCATGACTAACGAAGCCGCAGCACAGCGCTTATATCAAGCATTGCTTAATGCAAATTATCTGGCCACCTTAGTCTCGCCAACTAAGGTGGCGGTACAGTTTGGCAATAATCAATTTTTGCTTGAGCCGAGTATTAATTCCGCTGGCATTGACCGCATCTTAATGAATCGTTTTTATGCTGTACATCCACAATTGCAAGCCAGTCCAGAATTACTGGTGGTGATTGGCACCTTAAACCAAAATTTGAACTTTGCTAAGTTTGTCTTGCGAGATCAAGGTGCTGTGATCCAAGTACAAGGTGTTGTGACCTTTGCCGAACGGGTTGAAATAGAAGAATTACGCCGCTTTATGTTGTGGACTAATAACGGTTTGGCCCAAGTTGCACAGTCATTACCTGAGGGTGTCGATCAACTTATTCGTCCTATTCCACTAATACCTTAAATGCTTCCCGTTAAGCCTAAATCGAAAACTAAAAGGAAAAGTTGTGATTGCCTTAATTCAAAGAGTAAGCGGTGCCAGTGTGGTTGTCGATCATCAAACCATAGGTGTAATCGACAAAGGTTTGTTAGTTCTCTTGGGTGTTGAGCGGGAAGATACTCGAGATAAAATGGAGAAGCTGGCAACTAAAGTGATGAGTTACCGTGTATTTTCTGATGACAATGGCAAGATGAATCTCAACTTAGAACAAGTCGGTGGCTCCTTATTAGTGGTATCGCAATTTACTTTAGCCGCAGATACCGACCGTGGCCTGAGGCCGAGTTTTTCGGGTGCGGGTACGCCTGATCAGGCGTTGGTCCTATATGAAGAGTTTGTGGCCTTTTGCCGCGCTAAGGGCGTAAATACACAAACCGGACAATTTGGTGCCGATATGCAAGTGTCATTAGTCAATGATGGCCCTGTGACGTTTAATCTGCAGGTGTAGTCTTTCGCGCAGGGTTTTATATTGGCAGTTAAATATTGGACCTCTTTAATATTGCAGTGCTCAAAGGCGGTAGTAAGCTAATGTAACGAGATCAATTAGTTACTCAATCAATGACACAACTCCTCACTCAATTATGCCAAACATGGCATAACACCATTCCCGCGAGTGGCTTTATGCAGATCGCTCCGCTCAGTTATTGCGAGGGTGAGTTTCAAGCTACAGCGCCAATTGAGCCCAATATTAATCTGCATCAAACTATGTTTGCAGGCAGTATTTATACTTTGATGACCTTAACCGGTTGGGGCGCCGTATGGCTGAACCAGCAGTTAGCTGGCGTTACAGGCGATATTGTGCTCGCAGATGCCCATATTCGCTATCTTGCTCCAGTGACCTGTAACCCGGTAGCTAAAGTGCAATGGCCAAGAGTAGATCTGTGTCCATTACAAAGGGGGCGGAGAGTTAAGGTGAAGCTCGAAGTGCAGTTGCATTGCGATAATACACTGTGTGCGATTTTTGAGGGCTTGTATGTGAGCGCGCCAAAAGTGGCCTTAGCTGTAAGCACTGTTAAAACGCTTTAATACCTTTCTAAAAAATCGAACTGAATCGCAAATTTTATCCGCTTTATTTCTTTTTTATGGGCGAATACACTGACGTCATAGAGTTGAGATATTTCATCTGACTCTGAGTTATTTCCCTATTTTTGGAGCAGATTATGTCTAAAGTCTTAATTTTAAAATCAAGTATTCTTGGCGGTTATTCACAATCTGCCGTATTAATTGATCACTTAGCTAGCCATTGGGAAAACCAAGGCGCTGCTATCACAGTACGCGATTTAGGCGGTAAAGACGTATTGCCTATGGTAGACGGTGAAATCGCATCTGGTTTACGTGGTGGTGCAGAATTATCGGCACGTCAGCAAGAAATGCTCGCATTATCAGATACGTTAGTTGCTGAATTAAAAGCCAGCGATACTCTCGTTATTGCCGCGCCTATGTATAACTTTACTATTCCGGCTCAACTTAAAAACTGGATCGATTTCATTGCCCGCGCTGGTGTGACTTTTACTTACACTGAAACAGGTCCAAAAGGATTAGTGGAAGGTAAACGCGCCGTGTTGGTGACGACCCGTGGCGGCGCTCACAAAGATGGTCCTACTGATCATGTGGTGCCTTACCTGAAAACGGTTTTAGCCTTTATTGGTATCACTAATGTTGAAGTGGTTTACGCAGAGGCGCTAAATATGGGCCCAGAAGCACACGACAAAGGTATGAGCGAGGCAAAACACAGCATCGATCAGCTGAAAGCATAATCGCTTTATTTATCGATCTGATTTAGCAGAATAAAAAATGCCAGCCTTAAATGGGCTGGCATTTTTTATGTCAATTTCACTACCGCTTGGTAGGCTGTAAACTCAATCGTTGAGCGAACCGTCATTAACCAGACATTCACACCCAAGCACGCCAAATGAAATCATTAGCGTGTTTGGGTTATGTATTTCAATATCAGATTTTATAGGCGGAGGCTTTGGTCTGGTAAGCCGTGGCGATTTGGCTCAGAGTGAGTGTCCCTTGGGATAGCTCTTGCACTTTCGCGGCTAATTGATTGATAGCTTCAGCATTATCGATAATATCTTCCCCAATATGAGTAAGTACTTTGCTCTGGGATTGAGTGGTATGGGCAACGCTTTCACTCGACACCGCAACATGGGTTATTTGTTCCGATCTTTGTGCAAGACCATTAGCGATTTCACTGGTGTGTTTCAAGTTTTCAATGGTGCTTTGTTTACTTAAGTCCATTGATTCAACCGTTTTAATCATACTGGTATTAAGGTGAGCTAATACTGTGGCTATATCATCGGTTGAGCGTCCAGTACGCTGCGCTAAGGCTCTGACTTCATCAGCGACAACGGCAAAACCACGGCCACTTTCTCCTGCTCGTGCAGCTTCGATGGCGGCATTGAGGGCGAGTAGGTTAGTCTGCTCAGAGATGCTGCGGATCGCTTCTAACAATTTAGTAATCGCACTGACATCAGAGGTTAATTCCGTTAAGAACTCAGTCACTTCAGTAGTGTTTTTCTCTAGTTTTTTCATATCGGCCATAATATTAAGCGCACTTTTTCTATCTTCATCGCTGGAGTTTGCGGCTTGGCGTGCGCTTTGTGCTGAGTCGTTACTATCGACTGCGGCTTGGCTTATCTGCTGGATCACATTTTGTGCGGTATCGGAAATCTGTTGTGCCTGTTGGTTTTGCGTATGTACTGCGCGTTGGGTTTCATCACTGAGCTGCTTTAAGTTATTCGTCGTTTTTGCCATATCGACGGCAATGTCGCGGTAGTCGGAGAACACCTGCGCGAGTTCTTCGAGCATGGTATTAAAAGCTATTTCAGCATGGTTTTTTGCAGGTACCAGTCGAATCGAAATATCCTTAAACTCTGAAATCTGTTGGATAGCATCTGCAATGCGCTGATTCGCGGAGGATTCTACGCGCATCATCGAGGCCAGTAGAATAAGAATACCGGCTTCGGCAACAGCAAACATTGCATGTATAAAAGTAATATCCCAAGAGCACTGACCCGCAAAAAGCATAATCGCGACGTGATTTATTTCTACACTCTGCATTTGAATGTAGGTAAATAACACATGGTGAACAGCTACTGTGAGTAGTGCGGCAACGATGGGCTCCCAACGTTGGTAAATTAAAAAAACAGCCATCATAGCGAAGATATGAAAGTGCATTTCAAGCATACCCATTTGGGTCTGAATGAGTAGACCTGACACTGTCATCATGATCACAGCCGCCACTATGGCAAACATAGGCGTATTTTTGAGCAGGCTGTAACTGATTTGAGTGATGAGCAAAACGGCAATGGCGGCCAAAGTGGCGAAGCCCAGCATTTGTGCTCCAAAAAAACCACTCACAAACAGCATTGGTGCCTGTGCGAGGAGTATACGATATAAGGTCTGATCGTTTTTAGCCGTTATTGACGTGTTGGATAGCTGATTCATTTTTGTTTGCCTAATTTGAAGACATCATAGTATTAAGGTCTGTTAGCAATCTGTCGATTATAAGCTGCTGTTGAGTATAGGTTTGTTTTAACTGTCCCGTTGGGGAAATTAAATAAAGATTACCAGAATGTAGATTGATATCACTGGTTGCTGTTGATTTTTCCGCCAGTTGCCATTGCAGTTTCTCTAGTTGCTTTGGTGTTAATTCGGCACTAAAAAACTGTACTGACTGACTATCGATCATTTGTTGTCTAATGTCTGGCGTGTCATTTTGTGGGTCTACTGTGACAAACAAGAATTGAATATTTTGCCTTTCTGTTTCGGTCAGCTTTTCCATTAGCAACTTCACCTGATGGGTCCGAATAGGACAAATCTGTGAGCAGCTTAAAAAACCAAGAAAGAGATAACTCGGTCCTTTTTTCCAATCGCTAAATTGGTGCTGTGTGCCATTAATATCCTGCCAAGTAAAATCGATAGCAGTATTCTGGTGGGTTTGGATACCGTAGCTGCCAGAGATGACTTGATTGAGATAAGTCACCGCCGGAAGGAGTAACAAAGCTAAGACGATGATGAGCGCAGTGCTTATGAATACGCTAGGTTTTTTCATATAGATTTTATTTAATACTCTGAAATTTAATGATTGTATCGACGAGCAATTCCATTGCATTAGATATTATTTATGTTCTATTGACCAGTAGTGATTTACTTACAAAGTAAAGATAGGTCGTAAAGATACGTTTGAAGTTTGTAACTGGATCACTTAATGCGGATAAGGGAATATTAACGATAGTTTTTAGGCGGCTTGCTATGTCGTTTGTTATCAGCCGCCGCCTCGTTTTGAGCATCATTAGACGTTATTCTTCGTTCAGTGAATAACACGCCATAAGTACGACATGTCATCACTTAGCGTCGATACGTCTTAGCTTTTCCAGCGTTTAAAAATCAGCGAAGTATTAATGCCGCCAAAGGCGAAGTTATTGCTCATGACATAATCAGTATTAATGAGGCGAGGTTCGTGACGGATATAGTCCAAATCAGCGCATTGTGGGTCGATATGCTCAAGGTTAAGTGTTGGTGCAAACCAACCCTCATTCATCATTTCGATACTCAGCCAAGCTTCTAGTGCACCGCATGCACCTAAGGTGTGGCCTGTGTAGCTTTTAAGCGATGAAATCGGCATACCAGCGCCAAATACGGCATAGGTTGCATGACTTTCGGCAATATCACCACGATCGGTCGCCGTGCCGTGGGCGTTAACATAGCCTATGGCACTGGGCTCAATTTGTGCATCTTTGAGTGCCAATCTAATGGCAATTTCCATCGTTTGGGCATTGGGCTGAGTGATGTGTTGGCCGTCGGAATTCGTGCCAAAGCCCACTAATTCGGCGTAAATTTTTGCACCACGCGCTTTGGCGTGTTCGAGTTCTTCGAGCACCAGCGTGCAAGCGCCTTCGCCAATAACTAAGCCATCACGCGCGACATCAAAGGGGCGCGGCGTGAGTTCAGGCGTGGTGTTTTGAGTGCTGGTAGCAAATAGGGTGTCAAATACAACAGCTTCGGTGGGGCAGAGTTCTTCGCCGCCGCCCGCCAACATTAAGGTTTGTTGGCCAAACTTAATGGCCTCATAGGCGTAACCTATGCCTTGACTGCCCGAAGTGCACGCGCTGCTGGTGGTGTGAATTCGACCTTTTAAACCAAAAAATACCCCTACATTCACCGCTGCCGTATGCGCCATCATGCGAATATAACTGGTGGCAGAAATACCTGACATATCACCGGTTTTCAGCATATCGCCAAAGGCGCTGATAGGATCGGTACTGCCAGTAGATGAGCCATAGGCGATACCCATTTCACCCGATGACACGATAGGATCGTCCAATAATCCAGCGTCAATTAACGCAAGCTCACTGGCACGAGTCGCCATGATTGCAACCCTGCCCATAGAGCGAATTTTTTTGCGCGAATAATGACTCGGTATTTCAAAGTCTGTGATGGGTGCGGCTAAACGTGTGTTGAGATCCTGGTACTTATCCCAATCACTCATAATAACAACCGCGTTTTTTTGCGCCTTAAGGCTTGCTGCAATGGTCGGCCAGTCATGACCTAGGGCAGAAATGCCGCCAATGCCCGTGATGACCGCTCGCCTCCCCAAACGGGTTTGATTTGTCGCCTGACTCATTTAGATCATGCCTCCATTAACCGATATGACTTGACGAGTGATATAGGCAGCATCGTCCGACATTAAAAATGCGGCTAACGCAGCGATTTCATTGGGTTTACCCATGCGGCGCATCGGCACTAATTGCTCTATCATGTCTTTAGGGATATCGGCTACCATGTCGGTTTCTATCAAGCCGGGGGCGATACAGTTGACGGTGATTTTACGTTTTGCCAGTTCTAATGACAGTGCCTTAGTCGCGCCGATAATCCCTGCCTTTGAGGCGCTGTAATTCACTTGCCCCCGATTGCCAGCTATCCCTGAGACTGAGGCTAAGGTAATGATGCGTCCCCCTTTGCGGCCTTGTACCATTGGCATTACGCAGGGATGGATCACATTATAAAAGCCATCTAAATTAGTATGGATAACGCTGTCCCACTCGTTTTCTGTCATGGCAGGAAAGGCGGTGTCACGGTTGATGCCCGCATTAAGGATCACGCCGTAATAGGCGCCATGGGTTTGAATATCTGCTTCAATAGTGGTTTTGGCGGCTGCGCGCTCTGCAACATCAAATTTCAGTAGGCTAATATTCACCCCAAGTGCGCGAACTTCAATGGCAGTCGCCTCAGCAGCCGTTTGATTACTGTGATAATGCAGCGCAATATCGTATCCAGCAGCGGCAAGTTTTAGGGCGATGGCTTTACCAATACCGCGGCTTGAACCTGTAACTAATACTCTGTTATTCATTTTTCTATTACCTCAGGCGATTAGGGTTTGGCTGTTATTGCTTGAGTGTCAGTGTCCAAGGAGTTTATTGTCAGCGTCTTGATTTCCGTCAAGGTACGCTCGCGTGTCTTTAGGTAGGAATACATTCACATTAGCTTCAGCGACTAAGCTTTTTTCTTGATTTGAGTCAGGCTCTGGCAACAGATAAATCTGACAATCGAACACGGCTAAGCCTGACTCTTCTTGGTAGATACGCTTTACGTGGATGCGATAGGTGCGGCCAAGTTCGTATTGTTTGGCATGTAATGCTAATTTGCGTGTCCCTAGCAGAAACCCTACGCGGATTTTATCGTTGCACAGCTTGGCCTCTACTCCGGCCAGCGCGGCAATACTTTGCGCCATATATTCGATACCCACATAGTTTGCTACCGCTTGATGTTTATCTTTGAAGTAGGGGCTCTGCGTTGTGATAGTGACTTCGGTAACTAAGGATTCGGACTGATAAGCGATGATTTTATCAATCAACACCATAGGCGCTCGATGTGGGATAAAATCAGTCACTTTTTGTTCAGCGAAGGGTAAATTGATGTTAAGAAAAGACATCATTTAGGCCTCTTTACGGCAAAAAATTAGGCTGGCATTACTGCCACCAAAGGCAAAGGAATTACTCATTACATAATTAAGTGTGCCGCTCGCGGCAACTTGATGACTAGTGACTAAGGCAATCGGTGGATTTTGCGGATCGGCTTGCCCATCCCAGCAATGGGGTGGCAGAGCTTGGCGATGATTATGGGCTGAAAGTAATAAATAGCAGAATGCCGCTTCGATTGCGCCAGCTGCACCTAAGGTATGGCCGACTAAGGGTTTAGTTGAGCTGCAAGGCGGGATGTTTGCGCCAAATATTTCCATTATGGCGCGGCTTTCCATCGCATCATTTTTAGGTGTCGCCGTGCCGTGCAAATTAATGTAGCCAATCTCTGGTGCGGTAATGTTTGCATCTTTTAAAGCCGCTTGCATGGCGGAAATAGCGCCTGCGCCTTCGGGATGCGGCGCCGAAATATGGTGCGCATCACTCGACTCGCCAATCCCTGCTAGCATGACGTCCGATTCACCCAAAGTTAGAGTAAATAACGCTGCGCCTTCGCCGATATTGATCCCATCACGATTGATGCTAAAAGGATTACAGTGACCTTTTGACACAGATTCTAAAGCATTAAAGCCATTAACGGTCAGTTGGCATAAGCTGTCTACACCGCCGACAATCACCATGTCACAGAGGTTAGCATTGAGTAAACGTTTAGCACTAGCAAAGACTTTTGCGCTAGAAGAACAAGCGGTTGAAATCGTGTAACAAGGACCGTCGAGCTGAAAATATTGGCGTAAAAAATCGCTAGTGCTGCCGAGTTCTTGTTGGAAATAGTGATAATCTGCCGGAAAGTGGCCGTGTTGATTGCGATACGCAAGTGCTGCTTCGCCTTTGGAGATCCCTGAGGTGCTAGTGCCTAACACTACGCCTATGCGAGTGGTACCAAAATCCTGTTTTGCTTGCTCAATGGTTTCGGCTATTTGTAGTGCGGCGCAAAGCAGTAATTGATTATTACGACAATCAAATTGGGCAAACTGGGGAGCAATAGTGGGGAGCTCGGCAGTCACGGAGCCGACCAGCGTTGATTGCCCAAATAGCAGCACGTCACTGGTTTGCATGGCGCTGATATCGCCCGCGACTAAGCGATCTAAAACCTGCTGCGGATCTTGCCCTAGTGGGGTACACAATCCAATCTGTGTAATGGCGACTCTGTTCATCATTGCGTATCGTTTTTTTCTGCTATGGCACAGTGAAGTGCGGGTGTTAAAAGGTTAAATAGGTTCGATGTCTAACGCAAACTTAGCCTGTGGCATCGTTAAATGAATGTGGGCTTGCCATAGCGTATCGCCGACATACTGTTGATAACGGATTTGCACTACATGGGTTTGCGAACGGTTTTTACTGTTCAAGCTATCTTGGCTATTAATCTGACGACAGAATGACGTAACGTCCCGATTGCCGTTCTGATTATTGCTAAGAGTATCGTCAAGGATATCACAATGGCCCGTGACTAAATGGCCGCCGTCTAAATGGGCGTTAACGCTTTGCTCCGGCCAATAGATCAATTGCATCATCGCCATTAAATACTCGGCTTTAAAACTATCACCCAGCAGCACACTTTGTTCACTGCTGAGTGTATTCCCATCATAAACTAAGGTAAACAAAGCCTGCCCCAGTGGCGCTAAGCCAACGAGGGTCATGCGATCGCCTTCTAATTCCACCTGAGTCAGCAACTCGTGGGACTTATCAGCCACTTTAATACTGACCTTTTGGCTGAAGGATTGAGGTAAAAACACCTCAGATTGGCTGTTAGCTTGTTGACCCGTTATGGCAGTATTTGTTGTGATGTTACTTAATGGTTCAGCTAAGGGTTTATCCCTTGTATTGCCAAACTCATTGGCTAGCGGGGCTAAACAGTAATGCACCTTTTCTGCAAGAGCGACGCAGGTCTGCCGCTGTAAAAGTTGAGTACAGCCCATAAGCCCTATGCTGGCAAGCAGTAGGGTAAAGAGCGACAGCCTTTTAGCATTAAGGTTTAGCGGCATGCTGTTAGCCCTCTTCGAACTCAGGAATAGGCATATTATTTTTACATAGCTCAACGACCATATTTAAACGTCGCTCCGAGTCTTTGACGAAGGGATTGGTTGTATCCCAAGCGTAGCCCGCTAGAATCGAGCTGATCATTTGTTTGATTCTATAGTTCGGATTTTCATAGAAGATCACTTCCTGAAAACGGCCATCATACCAAGCTTGCACATAAGTGCGGAAGGCGTTCACGCCCTGCATTAAAGGGGCTGAGTAATCAGCTTGCCAGTCAACCGTTTCACCATTGAGTTGTTTTGTCAGGCATTTTGCCGCCATCGATGCTGATTGCATGGCGATAGTCACCCCAGAGGAAAACACCGGATCGAGAAACTCGCCCGCATTGCCGAGCAGGGCAAACTTGTCGGTCGCAAGGCGCGACACATTAGCGGAATACCCCTTTAGCGTGGCGCATTCTTGCACCACTTTAGCATTGGCGAGCAGCACTTTTAATGTGGGCTCTTCACTGATCATGTGTAGCAATTGTTGCTCAAGTGTGCCCTCAAGATGCGCAAGTAACTCGGGTTTGGCAACCACGCCAAGGGAGCAGCGGCCATGGCTAAAGGGAATCAGCCAATACCAAATGTCTTTATGTTTTGGATGGACACTGATCAAAATCTTATTACGATCAAAACTAGGATCGCTGATGTTATCTTCCACATGGGTGAAGATGGCGCTGCGCGTTGGCAGACAAGACGGACTTTCTAAATTGAGCAGGCGCGGCAATACGCGACCAAAACCACTGGCATCAAGTACAAATTTGGCGTCGATTTGATACAGCTCGCCCGCCTCATTACGTACCGTTAAGCGTGGGTTCTCGGTTAAATCGATCGCCTCGACCGTTTCGCCGTAGCGGATGTCGACCCCTTGGCTTTGGGCGGTATCGGCTAACAGTTTATCGAAACTGGCTCGTTGCACTTGGAATGTGGTGCCCGGCCCTGGGGTAAATTTATCGGTAAAATCGAAGGTGGTGTAAGTTCCATTGCGACGAAAGGCGGCGCCATTTTTATGTTGGAATCCAGCGGCATTGAGCGCATCTAACATGCCCGCTTCTTCGATAAACTGCATGCAGCAGGGCAGTAAACTTTCGCCGATAGAGAAACGCGGAAAATATTGCTTCTCGATGACCAGTACACGCTTGCCTTGCTGGTGCAGCAGGCTGGCAGCGATAGCGCCAGAAGGTCCTGCGCCGATAATGGCCACATCGACATCAAGTGAATTTGACATAGCTGATAAATCGTGAACCTGTGTAGACATGTAAAATACGTTCCTTGTAGTCATCAGGACTTTTTTGTCGTTAGAAGCTGATTGGTGGTTAAAGCCAGTGTTGTGGTCAAAATCAGTGGCGAAAGTAAGAAGGTAAAGCCGATACCCAGCGACAGCGTTAAGCCAAAGTAATGAATTGCTTGGGTCTGGCTAAAAGCGAGTAAGCCAAAGGCCAGTAAGGTCGAGCAGGCCGACATAAATACTGCCATCATTACCGCCTTACCATGGTTTTTCGCCGAGGCAAAAAATAGGCTGTAGTCTACCCCAATCCCGAAAACTAAAATGAGCGCGAGTGCATGGAACAGACTCAGTGGCGAGCCTGTTAAGCCTAAGGTTGCAAGCGTTAGCAAGGCCGCAAGGGCTGGAACGGCAACGACAACCGCGGCTTTTTTAATGCCAAAATTCAGGCTAAACAACAAGAGTGCGATACCCAGTGCGAGCGCTAATAGCTTTAGGGTTAACAGTCGGTAATGGCCCATGACGGCGGAGATATCCGCGACTTTATCGATAAGTTGTACGCTTTCATCATGGGCAAAGCGCGCCTTGAGCGCGTCGATTTGCTGAATGCCGCCAAGCAAGACAATAGCGCCATGCTCAGCGCTCGCCCCTCCATCATTTAGCGCGTCATAGTCGGTGGTCTTGCCATTTGGTGCGAGCCACAGCGGTGCGAGTTGCTTGCCTGCCTCTAGCTTAAAGAAATCCGCTGGGGCGATATATTGGTCTTTAGCTGCTAAGTAGCTTGCTTGCAGCTCTGGCTTTAAGTTCTCATTCAACCCAAGGCTTGTGAGCACAGTATCTATCTGAGTTTGATAGATTTCCCCCTGTAAGCGATAAGCCGTGTCTTGCCTTTGATGGCTGGGCAGATACCGACTCAGGCTGACGTAGTTGCCTAACTCTTGCTTGGCGATAGCGGCATTGAGCATGGGCGACACTCGCTCAAGCTGTTGTAGCAGTGCTTCTTCACTCGCGGCGCGTACCAGTAAGAATTGATTATCTGTGCCGCCGCTGAGTAGCTGCCGGAGCTTATTTTCAGGTTCAGTCACGCTTGCAGGACTTTGCTGTAAATGGCGAATATCGTCATCGACGGTTAACTTGGTTGCGCCACTTAAACACCAGACTAGTATCACCCACGCAAAGCAGCCTATGCCTAACGGCGTGGTCAATTTGTTGGATAACTTAGTTAAATTAGCAAGGTAAGTCCCCGCGAGTGCTAATGGGCGGGAGCCTTCAGGCAAGCGACTGCCCGCTAACAGTGGATAGGCGAGAATGAGGGTGAGATAGGCCCCGAGCAGCCCCGCGGCGCAGAAAATAGCGACTTGCTGCATGCCGGGAAACGGCGCTAAACCTATGCCCACGTAAGCTAAGGCGCTGGTGATAAAGGCGAGTGTCACCGTTGGGAAGATATACGCCACAGTGGCCTGAGCGCTCCGCTCTGTATCGCTTAAGCGCTCGCAGTAAAAATGAAAACTGTAGTCGATGGCAATGCCAATCAAGCTAGTGCCAAACACTAAGGTGAGTAAATGCAGCTCGCCAAACACGCTTAAGGTAAAAGTCACGGCGAGCAACAGCCCGCTGGAAATGGTGACGATTGCCAACAGTAGCGGCATTACAGAACGAAACGCCAACCAAACTAAGGCTATCACCCCAAGTAAGGATGCAAGACCAAGAATCGAGATTTCACTCTTAGCCGTTTGGGTCGCTGCAATCGCGTGAAACAGGGCACCAGCTTTGAGCACATTGATATCTGGGTAGTCTTTTTCAACCGCATCTAAGGCCGCTGTTAATGCCGTCATCTGCGCTAATTGTGCATTGGGATTAAAAGCGCTTTCTAGCCCCTTTGCCATGACGACCGCGGCAACATTATCGCCTTGATTCGCGAGCAGTATCCCTTGGCTGGCCCTGACTTTTGAACTCGGTGCGAGGGCGAGTAAATTGGCGGGGAATAACAGCAGCGGATCTTGGGCGAGCAAGTTGCTATTGGCGTAACTGAAGGCGTTATAAAGCTGCGTTGTGGCCGCCTCAATCAGACTTTCAATATTTTGGCTTGCTAACGCTTCGGCTTGCGGCGCTGTCAGTAATTTAAATCTGTGGGGAAAATAGAATTGCCCTAGCGCTTCGCCGAGCTGCATATCGGCGCTGCGGATATCGGTTAGCGCGTCTTGCTTACCCGTTGCAACAAGGTCAGCTTCAAGCTTTTGCATCAACAGCTTAGCTGCAGCGATTGCCGTGGTTTCATCCTTGGCGACGAGCGCAATATAGACTTGATTGGCGAGCGTGGCTTCAACTTGGTTAAGGGCGCGCTCTGTGAGTTTGTCTTGCTGTAAATGCGGCAGCATAGCGAGAATATCGCTCTGCACCCGTGCGCCGTTTTGCCAGAGTTGCAGCGTCCACAAACTTGCTGACAGCATCAATAGCAACCAAACGACGAGGCGCCACTTGGGGGAAGATTGCATCAAAGCTTGATTGGCGCGCGCGGCGAAGTTGGCGGCCATAGTTAAGGTTTATTTGCCTCTATCGCCAACGCATACTGCGCCAATTCGGTTTCGCTGAGTGTGCCTTGGGAAAGCGCACTAAAGTCGATGCGGGTCATATCCTGTGGTGTCACATTCGGCGCGGCGCTCAGCAGCACTAAGGATTGCAACACATCGCTCCCCTCTAACACCATATTGGCGATAGCTTTTTTCATTAAGGGATCTTTGGGCGTTAGGCCTAATTGCCATTGGCCTTCTGTGTTTAACTTGTCTGTAATGAGAAAGTGCAGCTCGAAGTTTTCGCTTAAACCGGAAATATCACCGCCGAGCATAGCGCGCACTAGGCTGGGTAATAAATCGCCCATAGCGGCGGCGTTCGCCGAGGCATCGGCCTTGCTGATCTGCACTCGACCTTGGCTGTCACGCTGAATAAGTTGTTTATCTTTTAAAATCAGTAGCGACTCAAAAGGCGTTATCTGTTGCCAAATAAGCCCTTGGGTTTGATCAAAGATAAACTGCCCTTGGCTGATTAACGGCTTTTTAAGCACCTTTAACTGCCGAGATTGCACAAAGTGGCCTCGTACTGTTTCGCCCAAATTGAGCTTTTGGCTCAGGGCTATAAGCTGGGTTTTATCCGCATCTTGGCTGAAAAGCGTTTGATAAGCGCTGGCAGAAACTGCCGTTGTCGATGTGTCAGCCTTGCACTGTGCCGATATCCATACGCTGCAAAAACACAGGATAAGCATAAGCTTGATGTGTGTTAGTGCGGCGTTCATTGGTTTTCAACCTTAGCGAGCAGGGTGGCTATTTTGTCACGGAATACATCTGGGGTAACAAAGCACAATTCTTGGGTGCTCATATCGACCGCCGCCTGAATGGTATAACCCTTAGTGATGCGCGCACCGGTTTCGACATCGCGAATTTGATAATTGATCTTTAAGCGGTTTTCCCACTCGACTAACTCGGCGCGGACTGTGATTTTTTGCTCGAAGGTGCTGGCTTTGACGTATTTAATCTGCAAATCGATAATAGGCCACGCATAGTTAGATGCTTGCATTTGGCGGTAGTTGTAGCCCAACTCATCGAGCAGTTTGCAGCGGGCTATTTCGAAATAACGTAGGTAATTGCCATGCCAAGTGATCCCCATAGAATCCACATCGTGGAAGGGGATTTGCATTTCCATATCGATAGTGAGCAATGATTTCATCGGCACACTTCCCATTCGCCTGCTTGGATTTTAGCTATGGTTTGGCGCAGCACGGCTTCAAGCGGCCTATCTTCGATTAAGGTCTCAAAATCACCGCGCACTTGAGCGAGGGTTTTCGCCAATGATGGCGTGAGCGAGGCTTCGTCCAGTTCATTTTGGGCGATACGTAAACCAATACCTTGGGTCATGGCAAGTAATGCTGCCGCCGCGACTTGTTCGGTCAATTGCAGCACGCGCATACAGTCGCGGGCGGCAATAGTGCCCATGCTCACTTTGTCTTGGTTGTGGCATTCGGTCGAGCGCGAGAACACGCTGGCGGGCATAGTGTGCTTGAGCGCTTCTGCTGTCCACGCCGATACCCCAATTTGCACCGCTTTAAAGCCATGATTAATCGCGCGGCGTGGGCCGGTTGAGCCGGATAAGTTAGCGGGTAAGCCATTATTAAACTTAGGGTCCATTACCAGTGCCATTTGGCGATCGATAAGATCGGCTAAGTTAGCCACAGTATTTTTCAGCGAATCCATCGCAAAGGCGATATGGCCGCCGTAAAAATGGCCACCGTGGAGAATATGCTCGCCTTCGCCGTCGACAATCGGGTTGTCGTTGGCGCTGTTGACTTCGGTTTCGATAAACTGACGCATAAACGGCAGCGCATCCTGCAACACGCCGATAATGTGCGGTGCGCAGCGGATGGAATATCTGTCCTGCAGGCGATCCGAATTGCGTGGATGTTCGTGGTGATTTAAATCTTCCCGTATCCAAGTGGCGATTTGGTTTTGCCCTGGATGTGGTTTGGCGGCAAATAAGATTTCATCAAAATGGTTCGAGTTGCCTTTTAACGTTAACGAGGCCATGGCGGTAATGCGACTACTCAAGCGAGCAAGATATTGCGCGCGATCAAAGGCTAAGCAGGCCAAGGCCGTCATTACAGCCGTGCCGTTCATCAGGGCTAAGCCTTCTTTTGGACGCAGGACATGTGGGATGATGTTGAGCTTAGCGTACACATCTTGAGTCGCTTGGCGCTCACCTTGGTAGATTACTTCGCGCTCACCGACTAACACGGCGGCTAAATACGACAGCGGTGTTAAATCCCCGCTGGCGCCGACCGAACCTTCCTCTGGGATGACTGGCACTATGTTGAGATTCAGCAAAGTTTCGATGCGCTTTAATAGCTCATAGGTCACGCCAGATTTGCCAATGGCTAAGGAGTTTAAACGGCAAGCCATCACAGCGCGGGCCTGCATTATGCTTAAGGTCTCGCCTAAACCGCAGCCGTGGAAGCGGGTCAAATGCAGTGGCAATTCGTGGACCAAATCTAAGCTCACATTGACAGTGCAAGAGTCGCCATAACCTGTGGTTACACCATAGACCACACCTTCTTCGTGTAGCAGACTATCGATAAAGCGCGCACCTTTTTGGATATATTCTTGATAATCCGCATCATCACAGAGTTTGACTGGTGCGCCCTTGGCGACAGCAACCACTTGTTCTAAGGTAAGAAATTGACGGCCGAACTCCACAGCCTTTAAGTCTGATTGATTCTTTGAGTCGGCGGCTTGGGTGTGGCTCATGAATGACTAGTCCTGTCTGTCTTATGATCCTGCTCTGGGATCTGCGGTGATGTTGACTCTGCTGTTACAGCATCGGCTTGTACTGAATTGGCTGATACGCGTTCTAATTCGCTGTCTTTACGCCAAAAATCGAAGAAGTTAAACCATTGCAAAGGCTCGCGTCTGGCAAAGTATTCTAAGCGTTCGCTGTAGCGATTTACCGCCTGCTGTAATCTGTCTATTCTGCCCGCCCTTGGGCCTTTAAGTGTTTCGGCGAAGTGTTCTAAATGCACCCGATAACGGCCCTGTTCCCGCAGGCAAAACATTAAAAACACAGGGCAATCGAGTAAGCTCGCCAAAATAAACGGCCCTTGTGGAAACGCCGCATCTTGCCCCATAAACGGCGCATACATGACGCGGCCTTGGGTATTCGATGAGGTTCTATCGCCCGCAATCACCACCAGTTCACCGTCTTCTATCTTTTGCTGCAACAGCATAGACGTTGCAGGGTTCAGCTCGGTCACTTGAATAAGATTGAGCGTGCTATCTGGGTTTAACTGTTTGAGCACCTTATTGAAGTTTTCCGCATGGCTAGTTAATACCATCACATTCACTTTGACTTTACGCTGGTGGATGGATATCGCGCGGCAAAGCTCTAAATTACCGAGATGAGACACCAATAACACGGCGCCTTTACCGCTTTCTAGTTGGTCGACTATGAGTTGGCGGCCGGGGAAATCGACTTGACTTAATTGGATGCGATCGCACCACGCATCGATTCTGTCGAGCGCGGCATTTCCAAAGGCTAAAAAGTGATTCAAGCTATCGCGCCAGCCTACAGGCTGATTGAGCTTAGGGTGTTGCGGCTCAAGCGTTTGCACGCGGCGCAGGAAATCTAACGAGGCTTCGCGGGTGACTTTGCCCGTGAGGAAGAAATAGCAAATCACCGGATACATAATGGTGCGGCACAACCAATGGCCGCCAATACGATAGCTCTGCACTAACAGTTTTATGCCCCAATAACTGCCGCGCTCTTTCATATCAGACCAATGGGCTGAGGTTGCTTTTGTCTCTAATACATTATCGGGAATTGGCGCGGTATGTTGCGACAGCTTACGTTTTAGCAGCCAAGGCAGGCGTTTTAACATGCCAAAAAACAACTTAGTATGCAGTTTAGTGATACGCACGTTATCGGCTATCGCTTTAAAATGGCTGACCCCGCCTTCGGGATAGATCACTTTAGTCGGTTGGAATAAAATCTCTACGCCTTGCCAATAAAACTTTACGAGGATTTCGATATCAAAATCCATGCGCTCTGTTAATGCGTGTTGGCGCAGTAAATGTTCAGTAGCGGCGAGTGGATAAACGCGAAAGCCACACATAGAATCTTGAATATCAAAGCTTAAGGTTTCTACCCATACCCAAAAATGGGTGAGATAACGACCATAAAAGCGCGCCTTAGGCACAGAGTCATCGTATTGGGGTTTACCAGATATTAATGCCGCGGGTTTAGTCTGCGCCTTTGCTATCATCGCCGGAATATCGTTTAGATCATGTTGACCATCGGCATCGACTTGCAATACATGGCTAAAACCATCGCGGTAGGCGCGGCGCAGACCTGTGATGACCGCCGCGCCCTTGCCACGATTGTAGGGATTTTGCAGCAGTATCACCCAAGCATATTGTTGGGCTAAGGCTTGCAGTAAATAGCGAGTTTCATCATTACTGCCATCATCAATCAAATAACAAGGCAGATTAAACTGGGCAAGCTCTGCCAAGGTTTGAGCAATTGCGGCGCTGTGATTGTAATTAGGGATCACTAAAGCAAGTTTAATAGGTACAGGCTCAATTAAGCCGTTTGATGGCGTTAGCACTGGCTCGCCTCATCGCTTTGAGAGGACTGGGTATCCAAGACAATACGACCTGAGGCGTAGCGCTTATTGCCATCGCGGTAAGCGAAGGTGAGTTTACCTTTAGCGGCATTATTGTGAATGCTTAAGGTAACTTCTTGCCCCGGCAGTATGAGTTGCTGAAACTTCAACACTTCAAGATGGGCCACCGCCTCAGCATAACCAAAATACTCACAGCCTAAGCGCACCGCCCAATCTAATTGAGTCACACCCGGCAGCACGGCTTGCTCGGGAAAATGACCATTAAAAGACTCAATCTCGGCAGTGATTAATAGACGTAATTCAATATTATCAATGTCGATGTTGGTATATAGGATTGGCGGTAAATTCGATTTAATCATGATTAAATAACTCGACTAACTCGGTAGTGACACGCTTACCTTGGGTACTCAACGGTAAAATATCGGGATAACGCCAGCGACGTGGTAGTGTGACTCGTTCAAATTGAGCCAGTAAATGTGCTTTTAGGGCATTGTTAATACTGAGCTTACCTTGCTCTTGTAGCACTTTTTTACCGAGTTCAGACAAGGTCACCACCGCGCCCAGTTGGGATTTAAACTGCGGCAATATTACTAGTGCGGTCTGCTCAACATAGGCATGGCTGCACATAAGGGTTTCCATTTGTGCCAGCGATAGACGTTTTTCTTCAATTTTAACAATGCGATCGAGTCGGCCTTTGAGTCTAAACTGACCATTTTCAGTCGGTTCGATTTTATCTTCGCAGCGTAGCCATTCATCATCCGCCAAATAGGGTGATTTAAGCAGCAAGGCACCATCGGTAAGATCTTGATCTATCGAGATTCTGTCGAAAACTTGCCAAGGCTCATCCGCCTCATGCTGGCGACGATAGGCAATGCCGCCGGTTTCTGTGCTACCAAAGATTTCAATCGGCAGATGACCATAGCATTGGTTAATGCCTGTTGCGGCATTAAAACTTAATGGCCCGCCTGAGCTAAATACTAAGCTGGGTGAGCGCAGTTGTCTTTCGTGCTCTAACGCTTTAGGTAGGCGCGATAGCTGGGCAGGGCTACTGATTAAACATAAGTTAGGCAGTAAGGCAGTGTAATAACTTAGGGTTTCTGGGTATTCAATCTGCTCGCTTAAAAATGGCCGACTGGCAGCTAATGGCCATAATATTTTAAATAACAGGCCATAAATATGCTGGTGCGAAACCGTTGAAATCACGCTGCAATGAGGTAGGTGCTCGGCAAAGGTGTGTTCGAGCACGGACACTTCAATATCTAATTGTGTCAGTGTTTTGCGAATCGCCTTAGGCTCGCCGCTGCTACCAGAGGTAAATAACACTAAGTCGCCCATTGCTTCACTGGCGGGCCAAGGTTTATTGGGTAGGCTCAGCTCTTTTTTCAGCAAAATAAAAGCGTGACTTTCGCACAGTGGCTTGTCAGACAATATGCCATCAAACTCGTGCGTTAACTCGCTGAGCGTGCCCTTTTGTATGTTGGCGGGCAGGATGATTTCTTTACCTGCTAAAAGCGCAGCACACAAACCCACGGCAAACAGATCGCTGGCATCACTGGCGAGTAGCCATTTTTTCTCGGGCGCCGCGAGTAACTGCTCGTAAAAATACGCCACTTGATTGGTAAATAATGCACCTGTGACGAGGTCGTGGTGATTAAAACTTATTAGTTGTTGGGCAAAGGGCCCTTGGGTTAACCAGTTTTTGAGTAGCTGTGTCATGTTTTCTTCAACCAAAAGCTGCGATATAACCACTCCCCACCGAGGAGTAGTCCCATGAGTACGTATGCAATCAAACCGTTATACAAGGTCCAGGTTGCTAAGCGAGTAAAGCCAGCGGTATACGCCGCTATCGTGCCATTTAAGATAAATAAGCCGCACCAAAGTCGGGTGACTTTTTTAAGATAAGGTATGGCTTCATCCGGTAAATCGGGTTCTTTTAAGCGGGCTAAACGCTCTATCATGCAAGGGCCTTTGTGCAGCGAGTAACTGAACAGTGCCAGCATAGTGAGATTAATTACCACAGGGTAATACAGTAACCAGTCGCTGCGCTTTGTCAGATAACTGCCTGCGGTGAGCCCAATCCCCACTAGTAATGGTAAAACTAACGTCTTAACCTTTTGCTTTTGTAGTATTAAACGCACTGTCAGTAATAAACACAGTACTAATGCTATGGTGCCAGCAGGTAAATAATTCAGCCCTAAATATACCGCCAGCGGATAGGCCAATAAGGTTAGGGCGGTTAACACCTGTAGCAAGGCGCGCATTAGTCTTTCACTAAACCTTCGATGGCATTAACCACATCGTTGATGGTGCGTACTGATTTAAAGTCATCGGGTTTAATTTTTTTTCCCGTCAGCTGCTGTAGTTTAATCACCAGATCGACGGCATCGATACTGTCTAGATCGAGTTCTTTGTACAGATTAGCTTCTGGCGTTATCGCACCAGCATCTATTTCGAATTCGTCCACTAAAATAGTGGTCAGCATCGCGAGGATTTGTTCACGACTTTGCATATTCCTCTCCTATGGACGCTGTGATTCGATAAAGCGAGCTAAGCTGGCAACGCTGTTAAAATGGGCCTTAGTCGCATCAGAATTAGCTTCGATTTTGATATCAAATTTTTTCTTAATAGCTAAACCCAACTCGAGGGCGTCGATAGAATCTAAACCTAGACCTTCGCCAAAAAGCGGCGCATCGGTTTGGATATCATCAATACTGACATCTTCTAAATCGAGACAATCGATGATTAACTGCTTTATTTCATTGTTTAAGTTCATAAGTATGTTCTAGTTGTTGTTTATAATAATGCTCAAGATCCCGGGTTAATTGTCGGGCCATTTTTGCCTGTTCACCTAAAGCCGTTTGGTACTTTTGGTAAGAAACGATTGCGCCGATTTCAACGGCCATCCCTATGGTCTGTCTTGGGATCTCATACCAAGGTTGCTCCTTTGTCAAACCGCGCACGTTGGTACGTAGCACCACAGGTAAAATATTTGCTTCAACCCTCAGAGCAATATTGGCGGCGCCTCGGGCAAAGGGGTTAATTACCTGACCGACAACCGTGCGCGTACCCTCGGGGAAGATAATTAAATTGGTGCCCCTAGCCAGTACTTCGCGGCAATCCTCTAGCAGGAGTTCCGCGCCGCGATTAGGAATATAACCCGCGCAGGACAAGGCGCCACGCAAAAACGGATTGCGCCATAAGCCTTGCTTGACGATGCAGCCTGCATTAGGCATTAGGCTTATTAGTACCACCACATCAATTAAGCTGGGATGATTGGCGATAACAATAATGCCTTTGGCAGCATGTAATGTTTGCGCATTATGGCAGCTGACTTTGATCACTCCAGCCCAAGTGAGCATAGCGACAAAGCCTTTGAACATAATATGCACGGCTTTTTGTACCCGAATAACCCGCTCCTCAGGTGTACCCGGCCAACAACGCAGTAGCGGCAGAATAGTTAACGAGCTGAATAAACCGCCTAAACCAAAGGTAATATAACAACTTACTCCACCTAACCAACGTGGCAGATAGTGTAATCCTGTGCGGCGAGATTCGGGCAAAGTGTTTGCCACGTTTAGCTCAAAATGCTCTTGACCGCGCAGGGGTTTAGACATGTTCTAAGCGCCAATGCCATCGAGATAAGCAGCCTGAAATATTTTGTGATGTCGCTAGGGCGTGAATAAATTCGCCATAGGTCAAAGGATTAAGCTTTGATGATGCCTCACTGGATAGCGGGCTTACTGTGAGCTTGACTGATGCCTTGGCATCAAAGGGCGCGAGTATAAAGCCGAGCGCCAAGGGAAGCTCAAATTCTTGAGTAAATTCATCGTATACCGGCGGCACAGGATCATCGCCAAACACCAATAATAGTGGTTCAGTAGATTGATGCAACTGAGCGAAAGCCTCAACCATCGCTTGTGATAGGGTTTCTGTTCCTGCTGCCACCGAAGTCGACTGGGTGGTATTTTTCATCACTATGCCAAAAATACCGCTAGCCGTATTGTGCACTGATTGGCTAAATCCTAAGGGAGATAATGGCTGTTTGGCAATAATGTCTTCGAGTAAACCGATAGTACGGGGTAATTCACCGTGGCGCGAAGAAAAAATAGAACGGCAATTGACTTGTGCCTTGCATTGAAAACTCACGTCTAGCATCATTTTAGTTAAGCGACTAAAACGGCGGCGCTGCATAGCAGGGATGTGCGTTAGGGCGGGAGAGCGGTTGTCTTGCTTGGATGAGCTTATCGTCAATGTCGATTCAGCCGAGCTTTTGCGCCAATCACGCCAGCTCTGGTGGTGCTGATATTGGGGAGCCCATGCGCCCCAAGATAAAATGCTGAATGTTAGTTGCACTACTTTGCCTCGACACTTAATTTAAGCTGTCTTAGTTATCCCTAACCTATAAGTTAGAACATGGATGGATTGACTCACCACAGATAGGTTTAAGCATGTTGAAAACGCAAGTTTTAACCCTCTACAGCACGGCTATTCTACACTAAGACCTTCATTTTTATGAAACCATTTGCATCGAGTGGGTTAATAGATTGAAAGTATATGTTGCTAATTTCAACCGCTAAATGGATCTTGCTCAACAATCTTTACTGCGGTGACAATATTCAAAATCTAGGCCAGCATAAAAATAAAAAAAGGCGCCTGCAGCGCCTTTTACGGTTAACTCGATAATTTATGACAAAGAGTCTACTGCGCGAGTTGGTTCTCTAACTTGCGTAACGCGACTTTGAGTTTGCGAGTATTTTCTGGCCCCATGCGGATGAGCAATTTTTGTGCGCTAGGTAGCGCCTCTAAATTAGGGTCAACAAATTGATAGTTAACACTAATCGAACTTAATTCAATGGGGTCTTCAACAATAGGTGCCGCCAGTAACAATTTAATAGCCTGTAGCATTCTGTCGTTAAATTTGGCATTACTGTAGCCGAGTTCGCTAAAGGCCTCTTCTAGCATGGGCGTCATTTGCTTATAAGTAGCCATTAAGCTTTGTTCGTCCATTTTGACGATTGAATCAACATAAGCATCGTATCGGTGGAAACCCTCAGGGTTCAAATACACCTTATTAGTGATTTCAGATACTGTGAACTGTTTTTCTGGGCCTTTGATTGGGCTGACCTTACGGGTTAATTCGCCTTGAGCTAAATTGTCTACAAATACGACAAATTGGCGGGCTAAATCTTGTTGTACTAATGAAGATGCGACCACATTATTATTAATGAGTGCAAGGACTTTTTGTTGCACGAAAGTATCACTTTCAGCCAATGCGGGTACTGGATCTGCTATCACTTCAGGCTCAGGCACGACTGATGTATTGGTATTACTGCTGCCTGTTTCTGGTGTTACTGGCGCGACCTCTTCGGTTTTTAGCTCTGGTGCACTTTCGAGCGTCATTGGCTCAGACGACGGCGTTTCGGGTAACACTATCGGTGCATTCGGGATAAGTTTGGGTGAGTCTGAATCATTACTGTAGTAATAATATCCTCCTGCAGAAAGCAGAATAACGAGCACTATCGCCAAAAGTGCGAAGCGATTACTGCTAGAAGACGTTTCTTTAGGGTCTATTCTATCATCTTGATTAACTTGCATTTTACATCCTTAGCTTGAGTGTTAAGGTTAACTTGGTGAATACATGTAGCTAATATTAACGTGCAAGAGCGGTGTTATGTTTGTACCACTGGTTTATTCTGCAAGTTTCCATGCGCTTGTCTATAGCGCTTAGCTGAACATGAACAATTTATTTTAACTATCGAGGCACATTACTTTTCTTTGGCTTATCTTTGAGGCCTAAGTTAAAAACTTAAGCCTGCACATAATGTTGCCTATGACCGAGCCAACGTAAGATAATCGCGTCGACCTTTTCAGGTGCCTGTGCCATCACATGATTTGCCAGTTTTTGAATGTGTGGGATTAACGCTTGGTCCCGCACCAGATCAGCAATTTTAAGCTCGGCGAGTCCCGTTTGTTTAGTCCCTAGCACTTCACCTGGACCACGAATTTCTAAGTCTTTTTGCGCTATGATAAAACCATCATTACTTTGCCTGAGTACACTCAGCCTTTGGGTTGCAGTATGACTTAGCGGCGCCTTGTAGAGTAACACACAATGGCTTGCTATAGCGCCTCGACCGACTCGTCCGCGTAGTTGATGCAGTTGGGCTAAGCCTAAACGTTCAGGGTTTTCGATGATCATTAGGCTAGAGTTGGGTACGTCAACGCCGACTTCAATTACCGTCGTCGCGACTAATAAATGGATAATTCCTGCTTTAAAATCGGCCATGATCTGCTGTTTTTCAGCACTTTTTAATCTCCCGTGAACCAGACCAATATTTAATTCGGGCAAGGCGAGGCGCAGTTCTTCGGCCGTGTCTTCGGCGGCTTGGCATTCGAGCACTTCGGATTCTTCAATCAGAGTACACACCCAATAGGCCTGACGTTTATCTGTGATGACGGCGTTGCGTACCCGTTCGAGCACTTCTTGGCGACGCGTATCGGCAATCGCCACGGTAGTCACAGGAGTACGCCCTGGAGGCAGTTCATCAATAATTGAGGTATCGAGATCCGCATAGGCTGTCATCGCTAGCGTGCGGGGGATTGGTGTTGCCGTCATGATCAATTGATGCGGGTGGAAGCCTTGACTCACGCCCTTTTCTCGCAGACCTAAGCGTTGGTGTACGCCGAACCTGTGCTGCTCATCTATGATAATTAACGCAAGTTTGCTAAAGACCACATGCTGCTGGAAGATGGCATGGGTACCAATCACCATCTGCGCGGCGCCCGATTGTATATCTTCTAATGATTGCGCTCTAACTTTGCCCTTGAGCTTACCCGCCAGCCAACCGACTTTAAGTCCGAGTGGCTCAAACCAAGCGGCAAAGTTAGTTGCATGCTGCTCGGCTAGTAACTCAGTTGGCGCCATCATAGCCACTTGGTAACCATTTTCAATTGCTTGCAATGCAGCCATCGCCGCCACTAAGGTTTTACCTGAGCCAACATCCCCTTGTACTAAGCGCATCATAGGGTGTGGTTTTTCTAAATCTTTGCCTATATCGGCCACCACTCTTTGCTGGGCGCCGGTGGGCTTAAAAGGCAAAGCAGCGAGGAAAGAGTTGAGCAATTGCCCCGTGGCGGGCATGGTGACCGCGGCGTCTAAATTACTGCGCTGTCTTAGACGTAACATGCTGAGATTATGGGCGAGTAATTCTTCTTGTACTAAACGCTGCTGGGCAGGGTGTTGGCCTAACTCTAAATCGAACTGAGAGATCCCCGCAGGAGGTCGATGCAGCGTCTGCAGCGCTTGTTTAAGGCTGATGTTGTTTGGTTGCAACTGCGGTGGCAGCAGCTCAGTTAAGCCGCCATCTTCCAGCAATACCAAGGCTTGCTCCGTCAGCTTTAGCCAACTTGCCTGTTTTAAGCCTTCAGTAGTGGGATAAATCGGCGTTAGGGTATCGCTTAGGTGAACATCTTCTCCGGGATACACGACTTTATATTCTGGATGCACTATCTCGGCTTGATGGCCGCCACGGCGCACTTCACCGTAGGCGCGGATCATCAAACCATTTTGCATGGCATTACGTTGGGCAACGGAAAAGTTAAAGAAGCGCAGGCTCAAGCTACCCGTATCGTCGCGCACATTGCAGACCAGCATACGCTTGCGGCCTTGGATGATTTGCGTCGATTGGATTTGTGCTTCTACGGTGCCGTAACTGCCGGGCATAAGGGCGGCAATCGGATAGATTTGGGTTCTGTCTTCGTAGCGCAGGGGTAAGTGAAACAGCAGATCTTGTACTGTTGTGATGCCGAGCTTTGCGAGTTTCTCCGCGACCTTTTTGGCGACGCCTTTGAGGTCGGTGATCGGAACAAGATCCAATTGCTGCAAGTCGTTAGCACTCAATCACTGTGAATTTATACATATATTAACAGAGAATAAGCGTAAGGCAATCTCAAGGGTTGTAAGGGAGAAACCAAACTGTGTTTAGCCGCTTGGCGAAGGTTAATTTGTGAGACATAGATAGTAAAACACCGGAATGATTCCGGTGTTTTTAATCGCAATGTGTAAGTTGTGGTGTTAAACCAAAGCTTGTGTGCTTGCTTGGTTAACTAAATAACCCATGTAACCTAAGTAGCCTAGCAATAGTACGGAGCCTTCGCGGCGGCCGATACGTAAACCTGTCCAAGCAAAAGGTAAAATGATAACTGCAAATGCCAACATCACGATAAAATCTACCGACTGAAAGCCCAATGACGATACCGGTTGCACGATAGCTGTGATACCTAAAATGCCTAAAATATTAAAGAGATTAGATCCAACAATGTTACCGATAGCGATATCGCTTTGGCCTTTGAGTGCCGCAATAACTGAGGTGACTAATTCAGGCATACTGGTGCCAATTGCCACTATGGTTAAGCCGATAATGACTTCACTCACGCCAAATGTTTTAGCTAAGTCTACTGCGCCATTAACAAACAAAATACCGCCGCCGACCAACATGCTAATACCAACAACAATAAATAGGGCTGAAAGTAATGGGTTATTTGGACCCGCCTCAATTTCTTCCTCTTCATTGCTATTTTTCGAGCTGACGTAACTAAAGGCTAAATAACCGATAAGTAATGATAGCAATACCACACCATCAATCAGACTCAGTTCACCATCTAATAAGAGTCCCCAGAACAACATTGAAGCCAATATCATCAAAGGGATATCGCGTTTCACGACTTGGGATTGCACTTGAATAGGGCGGATAAGCGCTGTGATCGCTAAAATCAAACCTATGTTAGCAATATTAGACCCAATGACGTTACCTAAGGCAATACCGCTGTTGCCGGCTAGTGCTGATTTAACACTTACCGCCAACTCTGGTGCACTAGTACCAAAGGCTACAATCGTTAACCCTATGATAAGTGGTGTAATACCTAAGCGTAGTGCGATGGAGCTCGCGCCGCGGACTAGGGCTTCTGCACCTAGGGTCAAAATAATAAAACCACCAAGAATAGATAATGTAATTAGCATCTTAGGACTCTGTTAAACCTGTTTTAAATGGGATGGTAAAAGGACTCTATGCCCTTAATCGACTGGCGGCATGATACTTGATTCTGTAGCACTTTGACAGATTATGTCATAAAAAAGCACGCTCTTAGCGTGCTTTAACATAACAACAGGATAATGTTAGCTATCCCACTGTTTTAGCTTAGTTATTTTTTAGGTAACTCATCTTCCCAGCGTATTTGGGCACCACGAACACCGTCTACGCGTTCGCTAAAGGCTTTTTCAAGTACATGGCGTTTGATTTTTAGTGTCGGCGTGAGTACGTCGTTTTCAATCGTCCAAGGCTCGGTAACGACCACAATCGCATCGACATGTTCGTGGGACTCTAAGTGTGGATTGACACTATCGAGTGTTGCCTTAAGTGAAGAACGGACTTCCTCGCGTACTTGTAAGTTCGCGCCTTCTGATAGTTGCACTAACGCAATAGGATGTGGCAAACCAGAGCCTATTACGCAAATAAGCTCCACATGCGGATCCTGGGCTAATTTACGCTCGATAGGCACGGGCGCGACATATTTGCCCTTGGCGGTTTTAAAGTTGTCTTTGACTCGGCCAGTAATGGTCACGCAACCATCGGCATCGATAGAACACAGATCGCCAGTATGGAAAAACCCGTCGGCATCAAATGCCGCCGCAGTCGCCTCTGGTTGTAGGTAATAAGCCGTCATTAAACCGGGGCTTTTTAGCAACAACTCGCCATCTTCTCCTTGGCGGATATAGCAATCCTCAACAGGACGGCCAACGCTGCCAATTTTACGGGCATCGAAGGGATAGTTAATAATGGAATAGGCGCAGTTTTCTGTCATTCCCCACGCTTCACAGATATTAAGACCAATGCTGTGATACCAGTGGATCAGTGACGGCGGAATGGGCGCTGAGCCTGAACCCAGTAAACGGCAATGATTTAATCCTAAACCTTTATGGATTTTGTATTTTACTAAGCTGCTGATTAAGGGGATTTTCAGCAATAAGTTGAGTTTGCCCAGGCCAATTTTGTCGATAATATTTTTTTGAAACAGGCTCCATAAGCGCGGTACCGAGAAGAAAACTGTCGGTTTGGCTCGCTGCACATCGGCAACAAAGGAGTCGAGGTTCTCGACGAAGGCGACCACACTACCTGAATAGAAAGAGGAGCCTTCAATCGCCACACGTTCAGTAATGTGCGCTAAGGGTAAATAGGATAAAAGTCGGTCATTACCGTCGGTGCGTAAATCACGCACTACCGCTTGGCAGGTCCAGCCATAGCTGGCGAAGGTTTGAATCGCGCCCTTAGGTTGACCCGTTGAGCCAGAGGTATAGATGAGTGTCATTACTTGATCTGGCGTGGGTAGCGGCGTATCAATTAACGGAGAACCTAGCTTAAGCAATTGATCCCATCGATATTGGGCTGGCATTGTCTCGTAGGGCATTGCAAGGCGGAGTAACTCACCGCCGACACCCGCTTCTTGGTCGGCCCAGTGATCGAGCTTACCAAGAAAAATCGCTTTCGCGCCGCTGTGTTGTAATACGAAACGAATCGTATCGGTATTGGCTGTGGGGTATATCGGCACGCTGACATAGCCACCGAGCATTAACGCAAGGTCAGTGATAAACCATTCAGCACAATTTTTAGAGAGCACGGCAACTTTATCGCCGGGTTCTAAACCGAGGTGGCGTAAAGCGCCCGCTAATTGTTGAACCTTTTCTTGAACCTCGCCCCAAGTGAAATCAAGGTATTGACCCTTGATCGGTTGGCGTAAATAGACTTGATCTCCCTGAGTTTTTGCCCAGTGCGCCAGCATTTCAATTGGCGTCTTAATCGCTGTATCCATTGGCAATTCCCTGTTCTTTATTGTTTTTTGGCTTGGCTCAGTATGGCGAGTTTTGTGATGTGGCGCAAATATTTTGCATAATTGTAACATTTAAAATTTGAACACTAAGCTGACAAGCTGAGCGTGAAATAACAATAAAGTATAAACAGGGGATATCAGAGAGTTTTTATAAGGTAATAAAAAAGGCGCCGTAGCGCCTTTTCGTTGAGTTGATGCGAAGATGAGCTACAGCTCCATCACGCCATCCATTTCAACTTGCGAATCTTTTGGCAATTGCTTCACGCCGATAGCTGCGCGCGCAGGGTATGGCTGGCTGAAGTAACGGCTCATGATTTCATTCACTTTTGCGAAATGGCTTAAATCAATCAGGAAGATATTTAACTTCACGATATCGTTAATTGTGCCACCCGCAGCAGTACAAACCGCCGTTAGGTTGTCAAAAACTTGCACAACTTGTGCTTCAAAATCATCGCTAACAATTTGCATTGTGCTTGGCACTAGTGGAATTTGGCCAGATAAATACACTGTGCTGCCAACTTTAACTGCCTGTGAATAAGTGCCAATTGCCGCAGGGGCATTTTCGGTTGCGATAATGATTTTTTCTGCCATGACGCTCTCTCTATTCTTGAGTTAATTAACGATTACGCGATGTGCGCAAGACTTCAGGTAGTACCCTAATACGGCGCATCACGTTGGCTAAATGGATCCGGTCTTTGACTGAAATCCGCAGATTAATCAAATACACACGGCCATCACGCTCTTCCGTACTGAGGTTATGAATGTTCGAACCTTCAGCGGCGATAATTGAGGTGATCTTCGCCAGTGCACCATGGTGATTAACAATTTCAACCCGCAGATTAGCCTGATAGTCAACACCTTCGACATTATCCCATTGCACGGGAATGTACTTGTCAGGTTCACCTTGATAGCCGCGAATATTCGCGCAGTTTTCCATATGGACAACCAGACCTTTACCCGGGCTCACATGAGCAATAACTGCGTCGCCTGGAATGGGGCGGCAGCAATTGGCAAAGGTGACCAACATACCTTCGGCGCCACGGATTGGCATCATATGGCCATCGCGGCTCTCTTGATTCTCAAGATTATCGCCAATCAAACGCTGGGCAATAACAATACTCATAGCATTGCCAAGACCTATGTCGGCCAATAGTGAATCGAGCGAGGTATGTTTAGTATCACGCACGACTTTTTCAATTTGTTCCGGTGCAATGCTATCTAGCTTAGTTTTGCCGAGTGCATGGTTAAGCAGGCGGCGACCGAGTGCAATGGCCTCATCACCCTTAAGGCTCTTAAGCACTTGGCGGATCTTAGCGCGTGCCTTACCGGTTACCACAAAGTTTAACCAAGCTGCATTAGGTCGAGCGCCTTTAGCGGTAATAATTTCAACAGTTTGGCCTGAAATTAACGGCTGACTGAGTGGATATGCCTGACGGTTAACGCGGGCACCGACGCAGGTATTGCCCACATCTGTATGCACTTCGTAGGCAAAGTCTACCGCGGTGGCATTAACGGGTAATTCGAGAATCCGGCCTTCAGGGGTGAACACATAAATCTCTTCGGGGAAGAGTTCAGTCTTTACGTTTTCAACGAATTCGAATGAGGTGCTGGCGCTTTGTTGTAATTCCAATAAGCTTTGCATCCACTTACGGGCACGCACTTGAGTTGTTGTGCCTTGGCCTGTTTGTGCACCGCCTTTGTAGGCCCAGTGTGCAGCAACGCCTTTGTCGGCCATTTGGTCCATATCTTCGGTACGAATTTGGATCTCAACGGGCACGCCGTGTGGACCAAATAGTGAGGTATGGAGTGATTGATAACCGTTGGCTTTAGGGATAGCGATATAATCTTTGAAACGACCGGGGCGAGGTTTGTAAAGTCCGTGCATGGCGCCAAGCACGCGATAACAGGTGTCGATAGAATCGACCATCACCCTAAAGGCGTAGATATCCATCACCTCTTGGAATTGCAATTCTTTACTCTGCATCTTGTTATAGATGGAGTAGAGGTTTTTTTCGCGGCCTTTGACTTTTCCCGGAATACCGGCGTCGTTTAAGCGCGTATGTATTGCGGCTTCAATGCCTTGGATCAATTCTTTGCGATTACCGCGGGCGGCTTTAACGACTTCTTTAAGCACCCGATATCGCATCGGATAATAGGCTTGGAAACCTAAGTCTTCTAATTCGGTCTTGATATTATGGATACCGAGACGGTTAGCGATGGGTGCATAGATTTCTAGGGTTTCGCGGGCAATACGGCGACGTTTGTCGGGACGTAGTGCACCTAAGGTTCGCATGTTGTGGGTTCTATCGGCAAGCTTGATGAGGATAACGCGGATATCCTGCGTCATCGCCATCATCATTTTACGGAAGTTTTCAGCCTGAGCTTCTTTCTTGTCGCGAAATTTAAGCTTATCGAGTTTTGACACGCCTTCAACGAGCTCAGCCACCGCGACACCGAAAAGTTCGGCTAAATCGTCTTTGGTGACATAAGTGTCTTCTATTGTATCGTGAAGCAGGGCTGCCATCAGCGTCTCATGATCAAGACGCATCTCAGCAAGGATGCGGGCGACCGCAACCGGATGAGTAATATAAGGTTCACCACTCGTGCGCATTTGCCCTTCATGGGCATCACGCGCAATTTGGTACGCCTGCTTGAGTAACTCTACCTGTTCGGGTTCTAAGTAACCGGAAGCAGACTCCTTTAGACCTTCAAACAGATACAAGTGGCAGCTCTCCTTTACCTAAACAGGTGTTTACTCAATTATGCTTATAACGATAATGAACGGCCTTCAGCAATAGCTGCAACCGCTGCAATTTCAGCGGCTTCACGTTCACGTACCGTTTGACGCTCATCGGCATCTAAGGTGTGAGCAGTGACTAAACCTAGTTCGATTTCACGCAGGGCGATAACCGTTGGCTTGTCGTTCATCTCTTCAACCATAGGGTCTTTACCCTGCACGGCGATTTGGCGAGCACGACGCGCTGCAACCAGGATCATATCAAAACGGTTGCCGATTTGTTCTACGGCGTCTTCTACAGTTACGCGAGCCATGTGTTGAAACTCCAGTTTATCTAGGGAAAAAATGACGCAAAATTGTACACTATGACAGGTTAGTCTGCCAACAGATCGTGAAGCATAGCATTTTGCGCGTGGATCTGACTAGCACCTGTTAAGCGCTTGCTGCGAATGATCGCACGCAAATCGGCTAAGGCGGTGTCAAAATCGTCGTTGACGATAATAAAATCGTATTCTCGGTAATGGGATATTTCCGATACGGCCTGTGCCATGCGGCTGGCAATAACATCAGGACTATCTTGACCACGGCCTGTGAGACGGCGCTCAAGTTCGGCTTTCGATGGCGGTAGAATAAACACACTAACGGCATCTGCCATTACCGCTTTCACTTGCTGCGCCCCTTGCCAGTCGATATCGAGGAATACATCAATACCTTGGCTGAGCGTATGTTCGATGACATGGCGCGAGGTGCCATAGTAATTGCCAAAGACTTCTGCCCACTCAAAAAAAGCATTTTCAGCAATTAACGCTTTGAATTGGTCAACATTAACGAAGTGATAGTGTTGACCATCAACTTCGCCTGGGCGTGGTGCACGGGTAGTGTGTGATACCGAAACCTGCATATCGGCGGGCTTGTCTTTAAGCAAAGCCGAGATTAGCGAGGATTTACCTGCGCCACTGGGCGCCGACACAATAAATAAATTTCCGCGTGCGGTCATGAGCTAAATATCCAATTGGTAACGCAAGAAGGGCCCTGAAAGCCGTGTATTATAGCGATTTTGACCACAGAATTACTAGGGCTTGTTGCTTGGCAATTTAAGCCTATTTTAGATTTATTCGTTTATTATATGCATTTTTACCCGACTGGGGTCGTAGGCGCGGACAATTGCGGGTAAATTAGTTACGCTCGTGCCTCATTAGGCAATGAATGATTGTCTTTTGGTACTTAGTTTTTACAACAATAAAGGAAGGGTCGTGCTGTTAAAATCTCTTTTCTGCCTTCACGGGCGTGATTCTCGTCCCCGCTTTGTCGCTATTAGTGTTGGTGTATATGCCTGTATTTCAATTGCCGCTGCGGCATTTGGGGCAAATTTTCTAATGTATTTGCTGGCTCTGCTGGGTTTACCTTTATTAGGGCTCACTAGCCTGCGTCGTTTAGCCGATGTCGATAAGTCAAAAGTGCTGACAGGTGCATTTTTGTTACCGCTGCTTATTTTACTCGTGTTATTTATTGTCGATGCACACATTGCGCTTATTGGCCTGTGCTTAATTTTAGCGGCAGGGCTCACTTTTTGGGGTTGGCGTTTACCTGCGCCTACGATAGTTGATTATCGCTACGGCTATTTTGGCCCAGAGCTTGATGCGCCAACATCACAAGCCATGCCACGGCGCCGTGTGGAACCCACAATCATCCCTAAAACAACAGATGCAAGTGCTATAGATTCTAAACAAGTGATTACACGACAGGCGGCTAACTCAAGCTCAGATATTCAGCTACAGCCACAGGTTGAACGCCATGAGCCGCATGTTGAGCAAACGCATGCCCAATCAGTCGTAGTCACAGAACCAGAAATCGATGTCTTTACCCATGACCAAGCCGTTACTCATGCCTCATTGGTTGATACCGAGCTTGAAATCCAGCGCCAAGATGAATTACGTTTTGATGCATTAACGCGATTGACGCAGAATCCTGCCGATTTTGTGGTACCCAATGCCCATGCCGATTTTCGCCCTGCCAATGCCAGCCGTGTCGAACACACCAATATTGAACTAGCTGATGTTGATGTGATTAATGTGGATTTAACGCATGTCAATTTTAATGCACCTCAATTAGATCCCGCCGAGCGCAGTGCTGAGCCGAGTTGGCGTTTGGCCGCCGAAGAAGATAACGAAACAGATAGCTTTAATGATGTAGATCATGCTGAAGAAGTGCGTCAACGCCGCGCCGAAGCGAAAGATTCTGGCTCGATGACTGAACTGTTTCGCGGTTTATTTGAATTTTTAGCACCGCTAAAGCGGTTCCTCGTGTTACCTAAAGTTAAGCTACCTAAGATTAATCTACCCAAGGTGGAACGCCGTTATTGGCGGCCAGCAGGAATAGGTGCTGGTGTGCTGGTGTTTATCGTCTTGGTGTGGGGGCTTTGGCCCAGTGGTGATGCTGAAGGCGATGGCGCACAGCTTGTGACTGTAAATGCGGTTGCGCCTTATGCTGGTGAGCGAGTCACGCTCGCCTTGCCCGACGGCTTTTCTGTGGCGCTTGAAGACGATATTTTAATCATGCGTTGGCTCGGTGAGAAGGGTAAGGCGAAAAACCTGTGGTCCTTAGCTACGGCAAAGGGCGATAAAACCTGTAGCCTATTGTCTTTTAACAGTGGCACCGATTACCGCCCTGTGACTGTGGATTTGAAAGCGGATTCCGCTTCAGAGGCGCGATTCTCACCACTCGATACTCAAGCCATCATTATTGACCTCGCCCGTCGAGGTAATATTAGCCTGTGTGGTTATAAGTTCAGCCTTAAGGGCAGCCAAGCGATATTGGAACAGAATCGTACTTTTGGTGATTACATCGCGCGTTGATTTAGACTGCAAGTTAGGTCGCAGCTTAGGTCAGCAACTTAAGTCGATAAAATTTCTGCTTAAATGCTAGTCACAATTAGAGGGGTAGATTACACTTTTGCTCCTCTTTTTCTCAAACCGCGTTTTAAATGCGTTATGCCTTGGTATTGGGCGCGGCGGTTTGGGGAAACATCTTTAAATTTGAACTGAATATATCAATCCAGCATGAATACAGAATTGACCTTAGTCATTATGGCTGCAGGGCTAGGTAGTCGTTTCGGCGGCGATAAGCAATTGGCAGCACTCGGTCCCGCTGGCGAACCCATGTTGGTGTTATCGATCATGTCGGCTATTCGCAGTGGCTTTCAGCGTGCTGTGCTGGTGATCCGCCCAGAGTTAGAAACTGAATTAACTGAGATACTGACACGGTTTTTACCCGCCGATTTTGCCTATCATTTTTGCTATCAAGCCTTAAGGGATTTACCCGAAGCGGCGCAGCTGGCTGATCTCAGTCACAGGCTAAAACCTTGGGGCACGGCCCATGCTCTTTGGAGTGCGCGCCATCTCGTTAAAGGGCCAATGGCCGTTATCAATGCCGATGATTTTTATGGTGATAGCGCATTTGCCTCGTTAAGCAAAGGCTTAAGCATGAGACCGGCAGAGTGGATGATGGTGGCGTATCCTATCGAACTCACATTGTCGGAGCACGGCGGTGTTAACCGTGGTCTGTGTCAGGTTGAAAATGGTCAGCTTAAATCGGTCGCCGAATGGCTTAATATCGCCGAGCAAGCTGGTCAATTGGTGGGTGATGGCCCACAGGGACATGCGAGTTTGCCGCCCGAGTCCTTGGTATCTATGACATGCTGGGGCTTCTCCCCAAGCATATTTGATGTTATTAAACGTGAATTAACCGAATTTATCGGGCAACAGGGTCAACAACCTAAGTCTGAATGTTACTTGCCCGCCATAGTACAAGCGGGCATTGAGCAAGGTTTGCCTGTCTATGTCGATGTTGCCTGTGAGCCTTGGCTCGGCGTGACTTATCCGCAGGACACTGTCTGGGTAAAACAAAAATTAACGGAGTTATTGAGTGATTGAACTCATCAGGCAGTCAGTGTTGCCTCATTTTGGTATTGAATCTGCCGAGGCGAAAATTTCTGCCCTCGGTAATGGCCACATCAATGACACCCTTTTGGTGCGCTGGCCTGCGGGCGAATTAGTATTACAGCGAATTAATACTGAGGTATTTAAAACGCCCAACGCTTTGGTTAGCAATGCCGATAAAATTAGCCATCATTTATGCGCTAAGTCGTTGCAGCAACAATACGGCCTGAAAGTCGTTAGCCCTTGTTTAACCCAAGAGGGTGAATTGGCTATTGATTTAGGCGAACAAGGATTTTGGCGCGCGATCAGTTACTTGCCCCACAGTCTCAGTATTGAAGTGGTTAAATCAGAACAAGAAGCGGAAATGGCGGCCAAGGCCTTTGGTCATTTTGCTTCAGCCTTGAGTGATTTTGATGCGACAGAGCTTGAAGATGTGATCCCCCAGTTTCACCATTTACCGGGACGCATGGCCTTGTTGCAACAGGCCGCCGAGCTCGATAGCCAACACCGTTTAGATCTCTGCCGTCATTGGGTTGATTACGCGTTATCTCAGCAGGCTTTGCTGGATGAACTTGCAGAAATATCGCCAAAGCTGCCACTGCGCATTTGTCATAACGACACTAAAATCAATAACATGCTTTTTGATAAACGCGATATGTCCAGCATGGCGATTATCGATTTAGATACCTGCATGAAAGGTCATCTTATGTATGACTTCGGCGACATGGTACGCACTTTCTGCTCGCCAGAGGAAGAAGACTCAACGGCCTTGGATAAAGTCCAAGTGCGCCAAGATATCTTCGCTGCGATTTGCCGTGGCTACTTGAGCGAGTTGGGTGATGTCTTAACGGAAGATGAAAAACGCAGTCTATGGCTCGGTGCGCGGGTGATTTGTTTGATGATAGGCGTGCGTTTTTTAACGGATTATCTTAACGGTGATGTGTATTTCCACATCCACCGCGAAGGCCACAATCTGGACCGCGCCGCCAATCAGTTTACCTTGTACCAAAGCTTGCTCGACCAAGAGACGGTACTTAAAGCCCATTTCTAAGTCAGGATATGGATCTTGGTGATTGCGCCAGTTTATCGATCCAATGCACTGATAAACAAAACGCCCAAGGCTTTGCTTTGGGCGTTTTGCTTTAATACGATTGTTATAAGCCCTAGGCAGATGCCATTTCATCGGACATAATCGTGCAATAATTAATCCCTTAATATCATATGGATTTGTGCTTGGTATGGATTCACCTGTGGCGCAGCCGTTAGTCACTTGTTCACGGCGCAGCGAACGTAACTCTTGGTTAAGATGTACCCTGCGTCGCCCGCAGCAGGAGGCGGTTGCCTCGTCTATGATGACGGCGACCAGCGATAACTTCTTCAATGCCTACGCTATTTTTCTCGGTGCCAGCCTAGCGCAGATGGGGTTTGTCACGGGTTTACCTCAGCTTTTTGGTGCTATCTCCCAGCTTTTATCTGTCTGGCTCGCCAGCCATTTCTCCCGCCGAACTTTTATCGTCTTTTGTGCCGCCTTTCAGGCATGTGTTGTGCTGGCTATGGGCGCGTTAGCCGCTTTCGGCCCTGAACATGCGGTGTGGATCTTTATCGCTTTAGCCGTTGGTTACCATGGCTTTATTAATCTAATTCAACCCCATTGGCGGGCGTGGATGGGCTCTATTGTTCCCGAACGGCGCCGAGGCACTTTCTTCGCCGCGCGCACTCGGCTCACTATGGGCGCATCTTTGAATGTGTTCTTTATTGGCGGCTGCATACTCACCTTAACCGACTCGATGCAGATGGCGTGGCTGGGCTTTAGTCTGCTGTTTTCTATCGCGGCGATGGGGCGGTTTGTGTCGGCTTGGTTACTGCTGCAGATGCACGATCCCGATCCGCGTGAGCCCAAACAGCGCGGCTTATTTTTGCAGACGATTGATCATTTTCGTGAGGCGTGGAAGGATAAAACTTTTCGTCAGTACAGTTTGTTTGTCGCCAGTATGCAGGGCATGGTGGCGATCTCGGCACCATTTTTTGCCGTTTATATGTTGGAAGGCTTGAAGTTTACTTATCTCGAATTTGTATTCGCCAGTGTGGCTTCGATAGCGACTCAATTTGTCACCCTGCGATTTTGGGGTCGTTTTAGCGATCAATTCGGCAATCGTTTAGTGATGATCATTACCAGTTGTATGATCCCAAGCTTGCCGCTTATTTGGCTATTCTCAGATAACTATCTGTATATCTTAGCAATCCAAGCTTTCTCTGGCTTGGCGTGGAGCGGCTTCACCTTAAGCACGGCAAATTACCTTTATGATATCCGCCCCTTTCGCAGTGACTTTGCGACCTACGCCGCTTTGCAAGCAGCCTTGAGTGCGGCCTGTGTATTTGTTGGCGCGATATTGGGCGGCACTATTGCCTCCCATGCGGCGGATTTTTTAGTCTGGTCGGGTTGGGGTAGCTTGTTATCTAACCCTATCTTCGTGGTGTTTTTAGTCTCGACCGTACTGCGAGCCTTAGTGACACTCTGGTTTATTCCGCGCTCGGTCGAACCTAAAGTGCGTCCAAGGCCGCAGTTACTGCAACTTATTTTCCGTATCCGCGGTTTTAATGCCATTTCGGGCGTGAGCCTCGATTGGCTCACTGTGGTAAAACGCCGCAAGCAATAGGGTGTACAGCTAAAGCGTATAGTCGAAAAACTTACGGCTTTGCGGGCCAGCGCTATTACTGTTCACCTTATTGGGATGTTTATATTCATGCCAAGCCGCGACGTGTGTGCCTGCGTTTAATTTAGGGAAGTCCAGTCCATGCTCGCTGGTGTTGACTGGCAGTGGTTGGACGGCTGCCTTTGCCTGACTCGTTCCTTCCTGTGATATATGGGTTGGTGCACTTTTTATTTGAGAGTCCGAGAATGCCCTATCTGTCACTTGGCCTAAGGTTGGGCAATCCGTGGTTAACCCCAAAAATTGCAACAAGCGACTCAAGCTCCCCGCATGGCTTATGTCGAGCGAGATAAAATCTTCTCGGCCATGAAAGTAAGCGAGCACTTCGTTTTGATGCCTTTGATAACAAGCAATAAGATGTGCCTCATCCGCGGGATACGCCACTTTATCAATAGCAAACGTGTGCCGAAAACTGCGTTTCATAATCGGGTGGAATCGCCCCGATTTTGCATCTAAATGCGGCAGCATTTTACCCAGCAGCATTTGCATTGAAGGCACCCACTTCGCCATATCACGCTCGAGGTAGACAAATTTGGCCTGAGGGAATAGACCATCGAGCTGCCGATAGTCACTAAAACAGGGCACGTCAGAAATCGCATCGGCTAGCATAAACGCCTGTTTAGTAAAGGCCATGTGCGCCACTTTAAGCCCTTGTTCCAACAACGCCACACTTACACTCGTAGTGCCCGTACGTGGCAAACCTATGATAAAAAGCTTCTTTTTTTCTACACTTGCCTGTTCACCACCGAGCGTATTCGACTTTGCAGGATTCATCTCAGCTGGCGTGGCAATCTGTGAATGGCCAGTATGCTGCGTATTGGCGGCATGATCTGCATTGCCAATATGTTGTGCATTAGCAGAACATTGTGCGTGAGCAGAAGCTGTTGAATTGTTGGCATTATCAGGCATAGATTGGGCTCAGAATGTGTGTACAAGCGGTGCGATGTAAGCAATGAGTTTTCATATCGGCGCGTCAAATCAGCGGCGGCAGTATATCTCAGCGCGAAGGCTTTGTCGGTGGCTATACATAAAAGTCACGAACAACGGCAATGCGCCACAGTATTGTATGGCCGCTGTACGATAAAAATGGATGACCACAAGGCTTAGAAACGAGATCCCAGATTACCAACAAGGCTCATTTCCCTTCATTGGATAGCATGTTGGTATTAATGAGGCGATTATTAGTGCTATTCGACTCATAATTTGAGGCGAATATACTTGTTAATCGCCTCATTATGTGAGTAGAATAGACTTGTTATTTGACTCGTGGGGTAAGATATGTGGATTTGGCAGCAAGCTGATTGGCCTAAGTTTCATTGGAATACCAGCAGCATTGATGCCTTGCTGCGTCAGGTCTATTTCAATCAGGGCCAGCTGCTTGGCAAGCAAATGCTAAGTCACGACGACAGCCTGTTAACGTCAGACGCTGCACTCGACACCTTACTCGCTAACATTATCCATTCCAGTGCCATCGAAGGTGAAAAGCTCAATGCTGCTTCAGTGCGCTCATCCTTAGCTAAAAAACTCGGCGTGACTGAGGACAAACCGTATCCGACCACAGCGCAAACTGATGGTTTAGCTGACATTATGCTCGATGCCTTAAAAAATTTAGAGACTGAATTAACCCTCGAACGGATATTAGGCTGGCATCAGCAGTTATTTCCCCAGGGTTATACGCTGTTTTACCCCGTTATTGGTGGAACGCTGCGTGGCGATACGCCTATGCAAGTTGTCTCAGGCCGCATTGATAAACCAACGGTGCATTTTGAGGCCCCCTCTCGAGCGACTTTGGACGCTGAACTCTCGCAGTTTATCGAATGGTTTAATGCTTCACGGCAAGCGCAGGTTTTAGATCCGCTTATCCGTGCGGCGATAACACATCTTTGGTTTGTGACTCTGCATCCACTTGATGATGGTAATGGGCGCATCACGCGTTTATTGACTGATTTAGCTTTGGCACAAGCGGAAAAACGCTCGATTCGTTTTTACGCTATGTCGGTCAGTATTCTTGCCCGTCGCCAAGCCTACTATGACATTTTAGAGTCCACTCAAAGGGGCGATGTAGATATTACTCCTTGGTTAGTCTGGTTTTTTGAAACCCTCAATGATTGCTTACTCAATGCGATGGCTGATGTGAACAAGACTCTGCGGAAAACGCAGTATTGGCAAAATGTTGACCAATCTTTATTGAGTCAAGAGCAAGCCAAAGTGCTCAATCGGATGTTAGATGGCGATTTTGAACTAGGGATAAATAGTAGCCAGTACCAAAAAGTCGCGAAGGTGAGTCGCGCCACCGCCACCCGTCATCTTGCGCAAATGGTCGAACAGCGCTTTTTAGTAAAAGCCGACGCAGGCGGACGAAGTACGAGGTACTTATTGTCGAGTGGAAAGTAGCGAGATTTTTGATTTAAGGCTCAGCTGTGGCACTCAAATGGTATCGACGCAGGCACGCCGTAAACTCTTCCTTGAGGGCTCCACCGCGCCATCCATGGCGCAGAGGGCCTGCTTATCAATACCATTTTCCGCTGTGCAGCCATTGTAACGCTTTACCTTCAGTGTGGTACTTGTGTGAGGTTATAAATTAGCAGTTGAATAAGCGCATACTCACAATTGGTATCCACATTTCTTCTAATTAAATATCAGTATGTTATATTGCACCAAGCTGCTTAGATAAGGATTGATAACGAATAATGGAAATTCAGATTGGTGATGTACTGAGATATAAAAAGCCAGCATGTGGAGAAAATATGTATGAAGATGGCTACCTCAATTTCCATTTTCTAACCAAATCAATTGAAGCCAACAATCTGCAGCTTGAAAAGGGAATAAACCCTAGTGCCAAGATTAAAACCAGCTTGGGTCAACTCGTCCGCCCGCTTCGGTAAGACTCAAGCTGCGAGTGTTACGGTGCAAAAGTTGAATACCCAGACTTTGTTCTAATAGGGTAATGCGTTTACTCACAGCCGATTTACTCAGTCCAAGCTTTTGACCAGCCAATGAAAAGCTACCGCATTCCACGACAGTGACAAAGATAGGTAGTGCTGAAAAGTGCTCAATGGTGTCCTTAGATTATCGAGTTCCCCTGCCATTATTGTTGATGATACCTCAACAGTCAGTTTTTATTATCGTGGTTATCATTGCCCGTGATGCAAGGTAGACTAATGCACTTGCTGATTGCGGGTGTCGACTGTGAAGCCTAGTTATTTTCGCGCTCATCGCTCATGTTTATCGCTCATGTTTATCGCTTATCTTGATTACTGCTAGGCAGCTAGCCACAGCATTGCCGCAATCGCCGATGTACCATTCTCGATGCCACTGAACGGCATGGGGATGGGTCTTAGCTATTTTGTCAGAAAGAGAGTTCCTATGTCCTTGCCTTACCAATGGATTTTGTTTGATGCCGATGAAACCCTATTTTATTTCGATGCCTTAAAAGGGCTTAAATTGATGTTTAGTGAGTTTGGGGTCGGTTTTACCCAAGCCGATTTTGATGAGTATCAGTTAGTTAACAAACCACTTTGGGTTGATTATCAAGATGGCAAGATAACTGCCGCCGAGTTGCAGACCATACGTTTCGAGCCTTGGGCTGCCAAATTATCTGTCACGGCCATGACGCTCAATAGTGCCTTTTTATCGGCAATGGCCGAAATTTGTTCACCGCTACCCGGTGCCCGCGAGTTATTAGCCGCGCTCCAAGGTAAGGCAAAATTAGGTATCATAACTAACGGTTTTACTGAGCTACAAACCGTGCGATTAGAGCGTACAGGCTTGCAGCATCATTTTGATATTTTAGTGATTTCTGAAAAAGTGGGCATAGCCAAACCCGATGTGGGCATCTTCGAACATGCCTTCGAACTCATGGGTCATCCTGAGCGTGAGACTGTGCTTATGGTCGGCGATAACCCGCATTCAGATATCCAAGGCGGTATCAATGCTGGTATTCATACTTGCTGGTATAACCTCCACGGCCACGACGTACCTGCCGGTATCGCCCCGCACTATCAAGTGAGCTCACACCAAGAGCTGCAAAAAATCCTGTTACTGTAAAGGATTGTTCACTGAGCCTAGCTCAGCACTTTGCACTCGATAGGTTTGGCTAAGAGTGAGTGCTTTAACTGATATTTCCTCAGTGCCATAAAATACAAAAAGCCCTTAAGTTAAGGGCTTTTTGGTATCTAAAACGCGTTAACTATCATTACTCAACGTTTTGGATCTGCTTGTTGATATTTTAATTTAATCTGTTTAAAAACAATGCTTTATAATTAGTCTTGTGAGTTATTTATGTTTTTGCCCACCATTTTGCCCACCAATGGTGTACAGGAAGCCGTAATTGATACAGTATTTTTAGCTATCAAATTTTCAGCTAAGCTGCTTCAGCTTTACTAGCATCTTTTTCAAAAGGAATTTTGAAAGGTGACGGGTGTTCGAGGCATACCGAAAATAGTATGTGTTCAGAACAACTGGCGTTATCATTTTTTCTTATATGTAAAATTCCATCAGACACATCACCTTGATAGGCAGGGTCATTTCCTTCTTTATAGTATGAATACCCAAAATGATAGTGGTGGAAATTCCTCTCTCGAGCTAAATCAGTAAAAGCTTTTTTCATTGGGCTATCAATGAATTTCATTTCCCAGCTCGGTTTATATTTCCCTTGTAACTCGCCTTGCGGCTCGAGTCCATTTTTAATGGGATTTATAAAGTTGTAATAAATCTTTTCTATGACATCGTCATTTGAGTTTTTGAGCTCATCTAAAAATGAATGGCTAAAAAAAACTACGTGAGCCATTTAGATATCCTTATCTATTTCTAATCCACTGAAGAAAGTCCTTGCTGCTTGATATCGTATCAGGCATGGCAACAGGAGGTTTAGTTGAAGCTTCTTGATACTGATCAAGGAGTTTAGCTAATTGTTTGTCTTGGATTTCGGCAAGCTCATTTAAAAAGAATGATTTTAACTCTTGATGAGTAATCTCAGCTTTATCAATTCTTCCTGAATCTCGATCGTAATGTGCTAACCATGGAGACTCATTATGAGTATTGTTACGCAGTGTCCAAGCTCCAGCTCTGCCATATTTATCAATGATAAAATCAATCATTTCTTTTGCGCTTTGGGCTAATGAAGAAAAGTGATCTTGCGCAGGAACTGGGATATGTCTATCGCCGTATCCGCAAAAGCTATGATAAAGAGTCGGGACTACTGGACCATGCTGCCAAGCGTTTATGGCATCGTGAAAAAGCGGTTCATTATGTGTAGCCAAGTAATAACCTTGGCAATAATAAGCTAACTTCTGTAGCTTTAAATTACAAAGATTTATACCTTTATGATGTGCCCTATAGAGCAATGCTTGACTAAAGTTTGTACTACTTAACATAGCCATATCCTTTTTATTATTATCCTTAGATTGCGCAATCCTTGTGCACTATTGCTAAAAATGCGGCTGAATTTTACATTTAAAGTTGTTATATAGCCATATATACTTTTTTTTTCATATAAAAACACCTATAACGTAGTGAATAAATTATGAATAGTCAACTTCAGCATAAGTGCAGTTCGTGTCTTTTATATGTGAATTATAGGTTTATTGATGGAGACTGGCTTTTAGTCACAGAAAAAAAGATCTTATTTATCGCGAATAAAAATTGAGTTAGGGGGACGGTACTGTACTTACAGGCTGTAGGTATTTGACCACCCCCTCCATTTGGTAGTGGTAAATTCGAGGTGGCTAAAAAGGCTGTACTCCTTATAAACACTGAATGGTAGGCGGTCCTTTGTTTGTCAGAATGGAAGGGCGCATATGCCATGTTGTGAGACTAAACCATGATGTTCATCTTCATTGGCTTGGTGTCATTCATCACCATAATCAAGCTATAAAAGTTGTTTTTAGCCTTGTTTAGACTAAGAATTGAGTTAAACAAGGCTAGATTTAGCTAACTAATGAGTTGTTTTAAGTGTTTGGGCGAACGTTATTGTACTTAATCTTTGCATTTGTGACGTGTCACAAACACCCTATGCTGCCTCCAAGTTTTTTGTAGTCACAATTTACAAAGGCATATTTTCGTTTATTTGAAATATAATTTTATGTTCAAATTGCTCGTAGCCTTCGTTGTGCCCCTGAATGCTAATGACTCTTGAACCGTTTTTGAGATACTTTCTGACATCCAATTCAGGCCAGTGCAGTGCTTCGCTTAAATCTCTAAAGCCACGACCTTCAGATAGCATTTCCTTGGTTCTCTGCTCGCGAATGATTGTAAAGTCAGTATCAAATTTTGGTTTACATGATATCCAGATGAACAAGTCGATATCGCTCACTAGGTCAGCCTCCGTTAGATAACTTCCGAACAAAGCCACCTTGGTTACTTGATACAAATACGAGTCATTGAAATTGATTTCATTGACTCGTTGTAGAAACGCCTGATAGTGCTTGTCGGCTGTTGCTCGCTTAACTTTCTTGGCGGCACTGGCTTGGGCTAGTGAAGCAGCCTTCATGGTGAGTTGCCAACGGGTTTTCTTACTATCATCCCTGATTTTTTCAAAGTACCCCTCAGACTCAAACGCTTCTATACGGATTTTGGCGATCTTCTGGCTTATCTTAAATCGATTGGCAAAGCATCGAATAGAGAAACCATGGGTTTCAAATGGGATACTGCTGACCAGCTTTCGTGCGTTCATTGCTGGCAGTCCTGCGATGGTTGTTTTCGAGTCTATATTCAAAATCTTCTCCTACTCTGTTGATGTTTGTTTAAGTTAATTACAACACGGCGGTTTATCGCCGTTCGTCGCAGCTAAAATGCGGCAAACGGCAGCCTGCAGCCCAGTAAAGACAAGGCTTTTTCCAGTGACCTGGTAAGATTGCTGCTGTTGCATAGGGGCCGCAATAATTTTCCAGATACCGCGGGCCTCGTACCCGTGGTTAAAGTTGAAACCCCCAGGGTCCCCCGATGTTTTTAAATGACTGCAAAATTCTTGTAATAGATTGATATAAAAGCTTTTTAAACTGTGATTTACTTGATAACGGCTGCTTAAAATACTTATCAATCCTAGTATTTATGAATCTTTAAAAATCAGTGTGTTAGCTTTCATTTGGGACGCAACTTATAAACTGTCTCAATTGTTCTTTTGATCTAAGATCCCCTCACCAAATAGCGCTATATCTCCTGCTACAAAGGTATCGACTAAGTCTTGTTCGTTATTGTCCAGATAGTTGATGGTTGTTTCTGGCTTACTGTGGTTAAGTAATTGCTGTAATTCTTCTAAAGTCACACCTGCTTGCTGTCGTAATCGTGAGCCTGACTTACGCAAAGAGTGAGTACCGAGATTAACGCCCCCTAAGCGGCCACAGGTACGCCGCCACTTGATGACATCGGGTTCTACTTGTGACATCCAGCGCCAAGCAGTCTTGCGGCTTAATGGTTTTCTTGAACCTCCATGACGACTTTCAAACAGGTATATGTTGTTTGGGTATGTCAGTCTCATTTGATTAAGTAATTTAATGGCGTGAGGGGTTAAGGTGATCACCTTATTTTTTTGAGTCTTGGTCTCGATAATGGTGAATTCACCAGTATTAAAAGACTCATCAACTTGAGCGGTTGTAATTGCGAGTAAATCGCTGATCCTTAATGCCCATAGTGCGGTTAACTCTGCCAGCCAGCGGGCTTTAAGTCCGTGATTTCGTTCCAACGCATCAAGAATTACGCCAAATTCGTCACGATCCCTAGCTGAATGCACTCTTGACATGATTAACCTACTTATTTGCTTTAAGAGTGGTATTTAAGGTGGCAAGGCTGTTTTGAATATCATTGGTCATATCGGTTAGGGTGTTGAAGAAATGCCCAATATCATCTGAGTTTAATTCTTCAATATGACTCCCTTGGGCAAGAATGGTTAAGGCTTTAATCTGTGAGGTTTTGGTTTCGATTTGTTCTAGCGCAGTAAATGTTTTAGCTGACATTACTATAATTCCTCTGACATAAAGTGAGTTAATTTTTTGTTTGGGTATGGCTTATATAAAGCACACCAGATTTTGGGACAAACCCTTGCGTATCCTAAATTGCATAAATTAAATTTAAGTTGTTGATTGTTATTGTTAATAATTAGTTTGATGTGAGTTACCCAAACACCAGTAATTGGTGTTTGTTGTTTATCAATTAAAGGTGGTTTACACCAGTTATTGGGACTAACTAGCTGGTGTTTGCACCAATTTTTAGTACAGGTGATTTTGAACCCTTATGGCCGTTAATCTTATGCCAGTCATTCCGAATCGGGCTTAACGTCGGTTTTGTTGTCATCTGTCCTTGTCCACGATATTCATCAACTGACTCCCAGGTTATTGCGTATAGCACTGGTGGTAATCCGCCTTTTCTCGATGTTGAGCCTGTGCCCGTGACTTCGATTAATCTATGTTTAATGAGCGCCTTTAGGGCACTTCTCATTGTGTCTTGGCCGCCGAAGTAGGGTCTCATTTGGTCCCAAGTACAGGTTAGATTACCGTTGTTATAGCCATTCCACTGCCTAACGATTAGAGTCAGCAATTTGATGGCACTGCCATTAAGGTCAGCGTAGCTAGTCGAATCCAATACACAGTGCGGGATACTGATATAGCGTTTATGTGCACTGCGACTTTGCCGTCTTTTTGCCATGCCTTATCCATGTAGCCTCGTTTAAGTGAAAATAGAGATTTGTGTGTGTTTCTGTTGTTTAACATGGGTTTTGTAGTCTCTGTTGGTGACAACAGTTAAACCATGAGTTAACGATCTCGAACTTATCGCCGTAGTCCATGATGGTTTTAAAATCTTGGATACTGTCTACTCTAGCCGCACCAAAATAGGTTTGAACTTCGTTACCTTCTTGGCAGCGTAAAATAGTGAAGTGCAAAGGTTCCTGATTGCGATAAGCTAGGATGATGCCGCGTCTTTGATATACATGTGCATCACTAAGCGGCAGTGTTAGCCCATTGTGAAAGAGAGTATTCATTTCTGTGCTCCTAACTGGGCTTTGCTAGTAGTACGGGGACTTGATACTGCTTGAGTGAGTGTGGGGTGGTAGATAAACCAAAGTAGATCTGAGAGTAGCCAGGCGACTGAGTTCACACCAAGCTTGGTTCTGATAGGGTGCAGCCCTAAGCGTTCTAGCTCCCAAGTTCTGGACCGAGACAAAGTGGTAATTTGCTTGCGTTCATTCTCACGAACTAAACGATCTGATTCGCCAGCGACTTTAAGCAGTTCCTGGCGTTGTTCAGGGGTAGGGCGGGTGTATTGGATGGTCATTATATGCCTCAACGTGTATTGGTAAGTTCAGGCATATACTAGGGGGAATATTAGAATAAAAACGCTCATCTTCTTACCTAAGAAGATGAGATGAAAATTAGATTCTATGGGTTTTTATATCCACCTCTAATTGTTTCAAATAGCTAATGCTCAAGATTTGTTGAGCATTTCTCTGAACTTTGTTTTGGATTTCAGTTGCAGTAAAGGCAGGGGTTTTATCAGCATTGACGATAGCCTCTGCAAACACTCTAGGTGGAATTTTTAAGTTATTGGCTTTGGCCCAAAGAGTTAGGTCTATATACTCAAACACATGGTTTTGAAAAATAGCATCGAATTTCTCTACACTCCTGAACTCGCGTTTAGGCTCTGGGATATTTGATTCTTTTCTGAGTTTGTCTAATAGAATAGTGAACTCATCAATAATTTCACTATTAGTTGCCAGCTTTAGATTCAGGCTTACAAAACCATCCCCAAATAGATTGCACATCCCAATTTCATGGACATATCTATTTTCAGTGTCATCACTGTCCCTCATGACTTCTCCTGCTAATATCTTAAGAATAGGGGATGATATTAATTTTACATTCAATCCAAGAGCGTTGTATGCGTCATCTGGAGGAATATCTGAGTCGTTTATAAACCGCTTATTAAATAGTAAAGATAGTTCTTTACACTCCTTTCCTTGTTCAATGTCTTCGTTGGCATGATGACGTAACCAAAGTTCATTCAGGATCACATCGTAACTTGCACGCTTCAAATGTATATATCGTTCAGGTGTATACCAAGTTGGTAATTGTGCAGTGCTTGATATTATTTCCATCTTCATCATCCGTTGATTATTGGGTCGAGTAAATCAGCCACTTTAGCGTGAGCTTCCTTGCGTTCTTCTAGGTAATCGTGGCGGTCGTAAATGCCCTCTACACCTTTGAGTTTGTGGTTTAAACAGCGTTCGGCGACATGACCAGGCACACCTTGGGATGCAGCCAGTATCCTGAAAGTTCTTCTTAAATCATGTGGGGTAAAAAGCAGCATATCCCCCATAAGGTTTGGTGGTTGCACCTTACGCCCTGGCTCACGACCAAATAACTTAGAAATAGCTCTGTTAAGCGTGTCATTGCCCATGTGTGGTTTGCTTGAGGTTCGGCGAGCTGGAAAGACATAGGCAGAACCACAAGATCTGATTTTAAGCTCATTCAGCCATTCCATAGCCTGGCGAGGGAGTGGAATAGTAATAGGTGCACCTGTCTTGCTTCTGCCTTCTGGTAAGTGCCAAAGGGCCTTATCTAACTCAAATTCATTCCACATGGCGCAGCATAGCTCACTCTTACGAAGGCCCAAAGTGACCAGCATGGCGCAAGCTAAATAGTTATCACGGGTGAAGCTCATAGCGTTGGCTTTAAATAGCTTGAACGCTTTTTCTATCTCAGGGAAGGTCAAAGCTCTGTCTTTACTGAGTTCGACGCCGCCAGCGTCAGAAACTGTAAAGGCACTAGCTGGGTTATTGCCCAAGAGATCTAACTTGATGCCATGCCTGAATAACTGCTTCAAATACATTAACGCATCATTGGCGGTTGTCGGTCTTTCTTGGGCAATTTTCTGAACGATAGCCCTAATGTCCCTAGCATTTACTTGATCTATCGGAATTTCTCCGATGGCGGGCTTTATATCATTACGGTATACCCGCTGTGGAATATGTGGGTGCTTAAGCCGCTTAACTAAGTCCGACTCGTACCAGTCGTTAAATAAATCATCAACCACTTTTATGGATTGTTCTTTGATGCGTTGGCGAGCAATAAGGGGATCTGAGCCAGCGTTTATATCTCGTTTTTGAATGGCGGCTTCCGCTTTAGCATCGGCAAGTGAAAGGTAAGGGAATTGCCCCAAAGTGATTTCTTTACGCTTGCCATTGGAGGTATAGCGCAGCATCCAATAAGGAGTGGCATTGTTTCTTACTACGAAGTAGAGGCCGCCACCAATAGGGTGCCTTTTGGGTTCACCATTGGCGAAAGTCTGTATTTGCTTTGCTGTTATTGTTGCCATTATCTTCCTTGCCCACCATTGCTGTTTTTGTTGGTGGTAACTGCCCACCGAATTGCCCACCACAAATACTACAACAACTGCGAACAAACAGAAACGGGTGAAAACAAAAAAGCCTCACAAAATGAGGCTTTATAGTGTTCTTAGTGTTCTGGTGTGACCGCGAAAACATTATTCAACATTTTGGATCTGCTCTCTCATCTGCTCAATCAGGACTTTAAGTTCCACTGCGGCTGAGGTGATTTCAGTGCTGATGGATTTAGAGGCGAGGGTGTTCGATTCGCGGTTGAATTCTTGCATCATAAAATCTAAACGGCGACCTTCGCTGCCGCCTTTTTTGAGGATGCGGCGGGCTTCGGCGACATGGGCTTCGAGTCTGTCCATTTCTTCGGCGACATCTTGTTTCTGCGCCAGAAGCACCATTTCTTGCTCGATGCGGGCGGGGTCGAGTTCACCTTTGATTTCTGCAAGGCGGTTGGTGAGCTTTTCGCGTTGATACAGCATCACCGTTGGCATGTGCTCACGTACGACGGCGATTTGCTCGCTGACTCCGTCTAAGCGGCTTAGCAGCATGTCTTTGATGGCTTCGCCTTCACGGCCACGGGCTTCGATGAATTGATCTATGGCTGAATCGAAGGCTGTCATCAGATCGGCGCCGATGGCATCCATATCTTGTTCACCGCTCGCTAGCACGCCCGGCCAGCGTAGGATGTCGGTAAGATTGACATCGCCTTGTCCCGCTTCTTGCTTAAGCCAAGTGGCGGCGCCTAATAGTTGTTTTGCTAGCGCTTGATTCAACTGCAGCTCGTTATTGCTGTTGTCTGCCAGTTCGTAGCGCAGATTGACTTCAACTTTGCCGCGGCTTAACCGTTTACGAAGGCGGTCGCGCAGTACGGGTTCGAAGCTGCGGAATTGCTCGGGTAAACGTAGGTAAGTTTCGAGATAGCGTTGATTGACTGAGCGAATTTCCCAGGAGGCAGTGCCCCATTGTGCTTTGTGCTCGATGCGAGCGTAGGCTGTCATGCTTTGGATCATGGGTTGTCCTAATGGTGTAATCGTCATAATGAGAGGCGATTATAGAGTCAATGGCTTTAGGATTAAAGGCATACGGCAAATAGGTGCACGGATTAGGCGTTTGAATGTGATGAGTTTGCCAGAGAATCACCCTAAGCATGGCATCCTAAGGCGCAAGCCCCTATAATATGCAGCCAAAATCGGTCAATGACTCAGAATACAGGAATCTCGCATGCGTCCAAGTAACAGAACGCCAGCACAAACTCGTCCCATCACTATCACTCGCCAGTTTACGGCCCATGCCGAAGGTTCTGTGTTAGTGGAATTTGGCGAAACGAAAGTGCTTTGTACCGCCAGTTTTACTGAAGGTGTGCCACGTTTCCTTAAAGGTCAGGGTCAAGGCTGGGTAACGGCGGAATACGGCATGTTGCCACGTTCGACCCATAGCCGTATGGATCGTGAAGCCGCTCGCGGTAAGCAATCTGGCCGTACGCAAGAAATTCAACGTCTTATCGGTCGTGCCCTACGCGCCTGTGTGGATATGAAAGCCCTAGGTGAAAACACTATCGTGATCGATTGTGATGTGATCCAAGCTGACGGTGGCACGCGCACTGCCTCTATCACTGGCGCCTGTGTGGCCTTAGTGGATGCGTTGAACTGGGCGCGTGGTAAAGGCATCATTAAATCTAACCCGCTGAAATTCCTTATCGCTGCTGTCAGCGTAGGTATTTACAAGGGTGAAGCGATAAGCGATCTAGAATATATCGAAGACAGCGCCGCTGAAACTGACATGAACGTGGTGATGACTGAAACGGGTAAGATTATCGAAATTCAGGGCACCGCCGAAGGCGAGCCATTCAGCCACGAAGAATTACTCGAACTGTTGGTGCTCGCCAAGAACAGTATTCGTGAAATTGTTGATGTGCAGAAAGCCGCATTAAATTAAGTCTGTTGTTATTAAGCCCCGTCATGGGGCTTTTTATTAGCTGTAATTTTTTAGTTGTAGCAAGATACGTATGTGAAGAAAGCCTTATATCTAATAAAAATCACCAATAAAAATATCAAGTAGAAAATCGTAAGGAGAAAGTGTGAAAGCCTATCAACGTGAGTTTATTGAATTTGCCCTAGAACGTCAGGTGTTGCGATTTGGCGAATTTACCCTTAAATCGGGCCGTATCAGTCCTTATTTCTTCAATGCGGGTTTGTTCAATACTGGCCGTGATTTAGCGCGTCTGGGCCGTTTTTATGCCGCTGCGTTAGTGGATTCTGGCATTGATTACGACTTGCTGTTTGGCCCTGCTTACAAAGGTATTCCGATTGCGACGACTACGGCGGTTGCCCTGTGTGAGCACCACGATATCGACATTCCTTACTGCTTTAATCGCAAAGAGAAAAAAGATCACGGTGAAGGTGGCAGCTTAGTCGGTAGTGAGCTTAAAGGCCGCGTGATGCTGGTTGATGATGTGATCACTGCGGGTACTGCGATTCGTGAGTCGATGGAAATCATCGAAGCCCATAAGGCGCAATTAGCGGGCGTGTTGATTGCATTAGACAGGCAAGAGAAAGGCAAGGGCGAGCTATCGGCTATTCAAGAGGTTGAGCGTGATTTTGGTTGCGGTATTGTCGCTATTATTAAATTAGCCGACTTAATCAGCTATCTGTCTGAAAAACCAGGCATGGAAGTGCAACTTGCCGCCGTGAGTCAGTATCGCGAGCAATACGGCATTTAGGCTGTAATGTCTCATTCACCCTGAGCCACTTAGTGTGATTAAGTTAGGCCCAATAAAAACGCTGCGTTCTTTATAAAAGAATCGCAGCATTTTTTTATTCATGCGTTTTGATTGGTGCGGATTTAGGTTGTGCCGACTTAGGCAGGCTTTAAATCGCGTTAGGCTTCAATGCCCTTATTTAGTCTGATGCAAAAACTCAGCACGGGTCGCAGGGTTTGATTTAAAAACACCGCCCAGTGCTGTGGTAGTGGTTGAGCTGGTGGAATCCATCACGCCACGAGATTTAACACAGTAATGCACCGCATCCATTTTTACCGCTACGTCTTTAGTTTCAAGCAAGGTTTGCAGCGCGACTAACACTTGTTGAGTCAAACGCTCTTGCACCTGTGGTCGCTGGGCAAAGAAACGTACGATACGATTAATCTTTGATAAACCGATAATTTTTTTACGTGGCAGATAAGCGATGGTCGCAGTGCCATCAATGGTCACTAAATGATGCTCGCAGGTGCTGGTGAGGCTAATGTCTTGCACGCGCACCATTTCATCGAAGCCCATCTTATTGTCGATAACCGTGATCTTAGGGAAGTTCGCATAATCTAAGCCGGAGAAGATTTCATCGACGTACATTTTAGCAATGCGGCGCGGCGTATCGGCAAGGCTATCGTCTGATAGATCCAATGACATTAATGTTAGGATTTCTTTCATATGATGTTCAATCTTGTCTTTACGTTCTTCACTGCTGTAAACGCTTGGGAGCATTGGGGTTTCAAGTCCACGTTCTGATAATGCGGCTTGTACTTTTACTGCTGCTTCACTTAATGACATCTTATCCTCCACTACCTTGTAGCGGCTATAACAGAAAACCTATGCTGAACAGTATGGGGTATTTGGGCTGTCCAGCACTAGATACAAATTATTACTATTCTCGCTAGAGCAAGAATAGGCTGATGAGAATAGCGCGAATAGCGGCTGATTCATACCGAAAAACGTTCATCGCAAACATGAAAAAGCCGATAGTCCTTATCGGATATCAGCTTTAAATCTACTGTGGCTAATCTTATTCAACGATAAACGTTGGCTAACGTCGCTGAAGTTTACAGTGTTAGATTTGTTTTTAGGAAACTCAGCATCTTTTCGTAGTATTTCGCTCTGTGTTCATCGTTATAAAAACCGTGGCCTTCATTATCCATCACCAGTTTTTGGTACGGATATTGGTGAGCTTTTAAGGCTTTTTCGAGGGATTCCAGTTGCTCAATTGGCGCTCGAGCATCTTCGCCGCCATGAACCAGTAGCAAGTTTGCTTTGAGTTTATTGACGTTTTGAGAAGGAGACATTGCCTTGAGCACCGCTTCATCTTGCCCTAGTACATCCTTAAGATAGCTTGTTCCTGCACGTCGACTGGCGACATCGCCTTCATCAAACATTAATTCTAAATCGTATACACCGGCTACACCCACAGCGCATTTAAACATATCCGGTGCAAGCACGGCACTCTGTAGGGCGCTATAGCCGCCAAAACTGCCGCCAACAATGCAGATACGCTCTTTATCGGCAAAACCTTGGTCAATGACATATTGAGTGGCATCTATAATGTCGTATTGTATTTCTGAGCCCCACTTTTGATAGCCAGCATGCTCGAATTGTTCACCGTATCCGCCAGAGCCACGGAAGTTAACCTGCAGAACCGCAATGCCCTGACTTGCTAGATATTGGTTTTGTGGATCAAAGCCCCACCAGTCACGTATACCATGTGGGCCACCGTGCGGATTGACCACTAATGGTAGGTTTTTAGCTTCTTTACCAATGGGAAGTGTTAAATAACCATGGAGTTTTTTACCATCACGACTGGTGAAGCTGATAGGTTTAACCTCGGCCATCTTTTCTGGGTCAAGCCAGTTTCTAGCGGCGGCAAGATGTTCTAGTTTGAGTTTTTTCGTATCAAATATGTAGTAATCGCCTGGGTTACGATCATTAAATGCAAGCACTATGAGTTTTTCTGCATCTCGAGTTTCGCTCACAATGCGTACTTGATGGCCGGGCAGCGCACTTAACAAATCTTTTAGCAATTTAGCGTGCGAATCTTCATTATCAACAAAGGCATAGTTAGGATAGCCATTCTCGAATTCGACTGCGTAAAGTTGCTTATTGGTACCGTTAATCCAAAAGTTGCTGGGATCAACGATTTCATCTTGAATAATCTCCTTTTTATCACCTGTTTCGAGATTTATTTTGTAAATCCCTAAGGTTGTGCCTTGTGAACGTCCTGCGGCATAAATGGTATTTTTTTCATTACTAAAGGAGAGTGGGCTAAAGTCTGTGAAGCCCAAGTTTAATTTATCGGTGTCTATCCATTTTCCCTCTTTACGATAGAAGACCTTAGTGATGTTTTTACGGTCTTCACCTGCAACGAAACGAACCTCCCCTTCATGATCCGTCAAAAAGCGCGCCTGACCTATCGGTGAGCCCATGATGCGTTTACGTGTACCATTAAATAAGTCTACGCGATATACATCTTGCAATAGCTCAACATCAAGATTTATTTTGTCGTTCCATGGGATGACGTTAACGAGCATATAACGCTCATCATCTGGCAGCGGATCGAGGATAAAGGCACTTGCTCGCATCGGGGTATTTTTCTTGATATTTGAACCTGTTTGTTGGTCGCCACTGTTGTAACCAAAGAGGTAATTTTTACGTGAACCATCGGCATTAACCGCCAGTAATTCACCATAATAAATGGGGGTGTCCTGCCAGCCTTTTAAGTATTCTTTAGCCAGTACTAGTCGCTCACTATTAGCCCATTCATAAGTACCGACCTGAGCATTACCAGGGAAGTGAATGGCATTAATTAGTTTTTTTGTTTGAGCATCCAATACTAAGAGAACTTTTTTACCTTCAACACTGGTAATAGCGCTTAGATATTTACCCGTAGGCGAGATTTTCACATTAGAGTATTCATCTCCCTTACTGAATAACTGAGCCTGTGATAGCGGATTAGTGGTATCAGCGGTACATGTTGATATGGGTAATATTGATAAGCAAAGCGCTGCTAAAGCAGATAATTGAAAGAGTTTCACCTGACATCCTTGTAAGTCATTTGTTAATTTTGTTTTGTAAATGTATTTCGAGGATAAAACAAAAGTCATAGTGAGACAAGGAAAGTAAACTAAAAAAGGACGGTATTTACCGTCCTTTATGTTGAAAAATCATTAGCTTTGCAATAGTTGGTGTTGGATGAAATACCATTGTTCATCGAAGTGTGTAGTCGGTTTTAGTTTGAATTCACTGCGTACAAATTGGGCTATTCGTCCTTCGGCAAAGGCTAGCAGTAAATTAGCCAATATGGCTTCATCTAGGTTAAAACCTTTACCTTCGCGGAGCATTTTTTCACGCAATATTTGCTTCAATTGAGTTTCAATTTTGGCAAATAAGCTGCTGATCCGGCTCCGTAGACGTTCATTTTCACCCAGCAATGCATCGCCATTGAGAACGCGGGAAATGCCGGGGTTACGTTCGGCAAAAATCAACAATAGTTGCAATACCAACTGGCAACGTTTCATGGTGTCTTTCTCGTCATCCATGATTAAGTTGATGCGCGATAATAATGACTCTTCGATAAATTCAATCAAGCCTTCAAACATCCGCGCCTTACTTGGAAAGTGGCGGTAGAGTGCGGCTTCCGATACACCGACTTCTGAGGCCAGTTTCGCGGTGGTGATCCTTTGTCCCGGATGTGTTTCTAGCATCTGCGCTAGACATTGTAATATGTGTTCACGACGATTAATTTTTGGGCTTACAGCCATTGCAGTATCCTTGGCTCAATAACGACTTAGGGGATTATTTAGTGCCTGAATGGCCAAATCCACCTTCACCACGATCTGAGCTATCGAACTCATCAACGAGTTTGAATTGTGCTTGTATTACAGGAACAAACACCAGTTGTGCCAGACGATCACCAATTTCTAAGGTGAACGGACTGTCGCTGCGATTCCAGCAAGACACCATTAACGCTCCTTGGTAGTCTGAGTCGATGAGTCCAACCAAATTACCAAGTACGATACCGTGTTTATGACCTAGGCCTGAGCGCGGTAAAATAACTGCAGCCAGTCCCGGGTCTGCAACGTGAATGGCTATTCCTGTGGGAATCAGCACGGTTTGACCCGGTGCTATCGTCAAAGTTGTGTCTATCATGGCGCGAAGATCCATGCCTGCGCTGCCTAGGGTGGCATAAGCGGGCAGAGGAAATTCAGAGCCAATACGGGAGTCGAGAATTTTTAATTCAATCGGTGTTTTCATGTATTTGTTTTTTCTTTTACTATTAACGAAAGTAATTGCCGTGCCAGCGTGAGCTTATCCGTCGCTGGCAAATCTTGACTACCCTGCGGCCAGAACACGCGCAGGGCATTGGCATCGGCATTAAAGCCAATACCTGCAATGGAAACATCGTTTGCGGCGATCATATTCAAGTTTTTACGTTTGAGTTTATCGCGCGCATAGGCTTCTACATCATGGGTTTCAGCGGCAAATCCCACCATAAAAGGACGGTTAGGTAAGCTCGCAACCGTGGCTAAGATATCAGGATTCCTCACTAGCGCAAGTTGCATTTCTTCTGCCGATTTTTTGATCTTACAGCTGGAAATCTCACTAATGCGATAGTCAGCTACGGCAGCGCAGCCGATAAAAATATCTTTATTATCAATATGTTTAATTACGGCATCGAGCATATTTTGTGCCGATTCAACATCAATACGTACTATACCCTCTGGCGTCATTAGATTCACCGGACCTGAGACTAACGTAACCTCTGCGCCCATATCTGAGGCCGCTTTGGCTAAGGCAAAGCCCATTTTCCCTGAACTATGATTCGAAATATATCTGACCGGATCAATGGCTTCTCGGGTTGGCCCCGCCGTTATAAGCACTGATTGTCCGGCGAGAGGCTTAAGTTCAGCGCTGTCATTAGGGGCAAAAAATTGTGTCGCCAGCTCGGCAATCTCTAATGGTTCTAACATGCGCCCAGGACCGACTTCGCCACAGGCTTGACTACCACTTGCGGGTCCCCAAAGCGTAAAGCCACGGGATGCAAGGCTAGTTAAATTTGTTTGCGTTGCCACATTGCGATACATCTGCTGATTCATCGCCGGGCACAGTGCAATGGGCGCCTCGGTTGCTAAGCAAGTGGTTGTGATTAACTCATCGGCCATGCCTGCATTAATCCGCGCCAATAGGTTTGCGGTCGCAGGCGCGATAATAACCAGATCTGCCCAGCGAGCGAGTTCTATATGACCCATCGCCGCTTCTGCTGCAGGATCGAGTAAGCTCGATGCGACGGGATGACCCGATAACGCTTGCAGTGTGAGCGGGGTGATAAACTCCATCGCACTTTGGCTCATCACTACGCGTACATCAAAGCCGCGATCCTTCAAGCGCCTGACTAAGTCAGCACTTTTATAGGCTGCAATGCCGCCGCCAATGCCCAGCAGGACGTTTTTATTTGTCAAACTCACAGACATCACCTGAGATAGAAATAATGCCGCAACGATAGCACAAAGTGGTGAATTTTAGTGATCATCCCTGTTCAAAAAAACTCGTCCATACTCTGTAAAGTAAAAATATGTGAGATGACACGGAGGTCGTATGGGCATTAAAGATTGGCCAGAGGGCGAAGGGCCTCGAGATAAGCTATTACAAAAGGGGGCGGGGCAGCTGTCGGATGCTGAGTTATTAGCGGTATTACTGCGAAATGGTGTCGCGGGATTGAATGCTGTTGATTTGGCGAGGTCGTTAATTGGTGAGTTTGGCGGCCTTAGAAATTTGCTTTGCGCTTCTCGAAATCAGGTATGTCGACTTCCGGGCGTAGGACCTGTAAAATACGCTCAGCTTCAAGCTGCGGCCGAATTAGCGCGGCGTGTAGCGCAAGAAAACTTGCAAAGAGGTCAAATTTTGACAAATCCCGATTTAACTCGGGACTATTTAATGAGACAATTGGCTGATCGCCCCTATGAAGTGTTTGCAGTTTTACTGCTAGATAGCCAGCATAGAGTGATTCAGTTTGTCGAATTATTCCGCGGTACAATAGACTCAGCCTCAGTGTACCCACGTGAAGTGGTGAGCTTAGTGTTGGAGAAAAAGGCCGCAGCAGTTATCGTTTGTCATAATCATCCGTCTGGTATTGCCGAGCCCAGTCAGGCTGACCGACGAATAACTGAACGATTAAAAAATGCGTTAGCAACCATAGACGTATCCTTATTGGACCATATGGTTGTAGGTGATCAAGAGATAGTTTCTTTTGCAGAACGAGGCTGGATTAATTAATCTAACACTTGATCTTCACTCTGTGATCGTGTATAAAATGCGCCCTCTTTGTGCCTCGGGCGACGGCCATACGAGGCACATTAATGCTCGAGCGTTAAAATTGTTTTTGGAGAAGATTGACATGTCAAGAGTATGCCAAGTTACTGGCAAGAAGCCGATGGTTGGTAACAACCGTTCGCATGCAAAAAACGCGACCCGTCGTCGTTTTTTACCTAACCTACAAAACCACCGTTTTTGGTTAGAAGAAGAGAAGCGTTTCGTACAGTTACGTATATCTACTAAAGGTATCCGTCTGATCGACAAGAAAGGTATCGAAGTTGTTGTTGCTGAACTTCGTGCCCGTGGCGAGAAGGTATAATAGATCATGGCTAAATCTAAAGGTAATCGTGAGAAGATCAAATTAGTTTCTACAGCTAAGACTGGTCACTTCTACACAACTGAAAAAAACAAGCGTAACATGCCTGAGAAAATGGAAATCAAAAAATTTGATCCTGTTATTCGCCAGCACGTTATCTACAAAGAAGCCAAAATCAAGTAATTCTTGGTGAGTGTTTCGAGAAAAGCCCCTTATTTAAGGGGCTTTTTTTTGCATTTTTTTCGCGACGAATCATCAATTTGAAGGCATTGCATTACATACCTAAGTCGCATGAATCATGCCTGGTAAAGTCAAAACGTTAAGCGAAATGTAAAAAGTGCTGTTTTAAGCATTTAAAATCATTAAAGCTGTGCTTTGGTGAGAATAAATTCTTTATATGTGAATTAAAATGCAATACCATACGCAAAAGTTAGCGATTCATTCCTGGTATGTCGCCGTGACATTGCCAGCTCAAAATGAGGTGTATATAACGCGTGCGTACCACTGAACTGGTTGATGGATTTCGTCACTCTGCCCCCTATGTCAATGCTCACAGAGGTAAAACCTTTGTGGTGATGCTTGGCGGTGAAGCTTTGGCTCAAAATCAATTTCGCGCCATCTTAAATGATGTCGCTTTGCTGCACAGTTTAGGGATAAAAGTGGTTTTGGTTTATGGCGCTAGGCCGCAAATTGATGCTGCATTAGCGAACAACGACATTGAGCCTATCTACCATGAAGGCGTGCGTATCACCGATGAAGAGTCGCTCAAAGTGATCAAACAAGTTGCGGGTGCACTGCAATTTGATATCACAGCGCGTTTATCCATGAGTTTAAGCAACACACCGATGCAAGGGGCACAAATTAACTTAGTTAGTGGCAATTTTGTCATTGCTCAGCCGCTTGGTGTGGATAACGGTATCGATTTTTGTTTAAGCGGTAGAGTGCGTCGTATCGATGTGCAAGGCTTAAAACGCCAGTTAGACAATCACTGTATTGTGCTGATGGGGCCGATTGCGGCTTCTGTTACTGGCGAGAGTTTTAATTTAACGGCTGAGGAAATTGCTACTCAGGTGGCGATCAAGCTCAAAGCTGACAAGATGATCGGTTTTAGCTCGCAAAACGGTATTCTTGATCGTAACGGCGATGTGATTGCAGAATTGATGCCTAATGATGCGCAAAACATTATGGATAAGCTGAGTGAACAAGGTTCTGCTTGCGTTGGCACTATGGCTTTCTTGAAAGCAAGCATTGATGCTTGTCGCAATGGCGTGCCACGTTGTCACTTAGTCAGCTATCTCGACGACGGTGCTTTACTGCAAGAGTTGTTCTCGCGTGAAGGCATTGGTACGCAAATAGTGACTGAGAGCGCTGAGCGCCTACGTAGTGCGTCTATCGCCGATATTGGCGGCGTACTGAACCTGATTCGTCCATTGGAGGAGCAAGGCATTCTGGTGCGTCGTAGCCGTGAGCAGCTCGAGATTGAAATCGAACAATTTATGCTGATTGAACGCGATGGTTTAGTGATTGGTTGCGCTGCGCTCTATCCTTTTGAAGAGGACAATGCGGGCGAGTTTGCTTGCCTGGTCGTGCATCCTGATTATCGCGATGCCGATAGAGGTAGTTTGCTGTTGAAAAACATCATCAATAAGGCGCGAAATCGAGGTTATTCACGTTTATTCGCGCTAACAACCCGTAGTATTCACTGGTTTTTAGAGCACGGTTTTGTGATTGAAGATGTTGAAGCGCTGCCACAAAAGAAAAAGCAGCTGTATAACTATCAACGTCGTTCAAAAATCCTCGCACTCGATCTCTAGTTTATTCTAAATCAGCCCTATTAATGCCAGCCTAGTACTCATATTAGTGCTGGCATTTTTGTTGATATAATTGGTCTTTATTGGCAAATTAAGGTTTAACCGCACAGGAGATGCTGCCGATGAGCCCCCAAGTATTCGAACTCGCCCCGTTAACCCAAACCTCTATGTTAAGTTTTATCGTCTTGCTATTAGGCTTAGCCGGTATCTTATTGATGTTGTGGTTCAAAAAAATGCCGAATATCGCCAAATCTGCCAGTTTAGGGATACTGCTTGTGATGATGGGCGGCTTTTCTTGGGTATTTTATCAATCTAGTCATGCGAAGTTAGTGTTAACTGATACTGGGCTCACATTGGATGCCCCCTTCTACAAAGTGCACCTATCGCGCGCGGATTTATTAGTTACCGAGGCGCGCATAGTCGATTTACAACAAGAGGTAGGTTTAACGCCGAGCTTTAAGGCGAACGGCATAGGTATGCCAGGGTTTCAATTGGGCTGGTTTAATCTACAGGGGAAAGGGAGATTATTTTTAGCGATAACAGATAAATCACAGTTAGTGCTAATCCCTACAACCAAAGGATATGATCTATTGCTGACGGTACCTCGAGGTGCAGAGTTAATTGCACAGCTACAAAAGTGAATCTTTTGCCGCTGTGCAAAGGGTAAATCCTTACGTTTTTTTGCGCTTGTAGGCCATATCTAAGCTGAAAATAAGTAATGCCGCCCAGATAAAAGCGAAAGTGACGCCTTTTTCTGCATCGAAGGGCTCATTAAACAGGCTTACAGCTAAGATAAACATAATACTTGGACCAATATATTGGAAAAAACCTAGCGTAGATAAAGGAATACGAACAGCTGCACCCGCAAAACACAGTAGTGGAATGGAAGTAACAATACCCGCAGCCATTAATAAAAGGTTCAATTGCCAATCGTTGGTTAGCATACTGGCTGTAGCGGTATCTGATGTAGCAACAAGATAAATCAGCGCAACGGGCAGCAGTACAGCGGTTTCAACTAATAAACCGGCCTTAGCATCCACATTGACCTTTTTTCGCAGCAGCGCATAGAAACCAAAGGTGCCTGCAAGTGCCAGTGAGACAATTGGAATAGAGCCAAAAGAGATTAATTGGATCAATACGCCTGCGCTGGCGAGTGAAACCGCAAACCATTGCAGTTTACGCAACCTTTCGCCTAGAAATAACATCCCGAGTAAGACGTTGAGTAAAGGATTGATGAAGTAACCTAGGCTGGCATCGAGCATGTGGTCGTTATTTACCGCCCAGATAAATAGCAGCCAGTTTCCCGCGATCAGTATGGAAGTAATGGTGAGAACCATCAACTGTTTAGGCTGTTTAAACAGTAAGCGTAAGCGAGAAAAACCGCCGATAAACTGCATAATGATCAGCATAAACACGAATGACCAAATCACCCGATGGAGCAAAATTTCGGTGGCGGAAACATGGTTGAGTAATTTGAAATATAAAGGCGCAAACCCCCACATACAGTAAGCACTGACTGCGAGCAGGATCCCTTTGCGGTATTCACGATCTGACATGAGACATCTTCGAAGGACAACAAGACGGCGATTGTAGGTGTGTCTGCTAGCTGACTCAAGATATTAACCGCGCTATTTTCGTTACAGAATATCTCGATAAGTCGTTAAACGGACAATGAACGTTAGTAAAACAGCTTGTTAATCAAGCTGTTTACGTTGCTGACGTTGAACGTAGTAGGCTAGGTTATTTATCTATAGTTAACGATTCCCGCCGTTAGCCCACCATATAGGTGCCGGTTCCAAAAGCAATGTGAGTACCTTGCTCGTTATGCAGCTCCATGCGACACACAGATACCCGATTGCCCGCACGGATCACGCTACCCGTGCCCGTAAAAGTGACTCCGCGGCCAGGACGTAGGTAATCGACCCGCATATCGATAGTCCCTAAGGTCTGCAGGCGTTGTTGTAATTCTTCAATGGTCCAATCTTCGCCGCTGGCGACAAGGCCGGCAAAAGCTGTCAGGCCACCAACAACATCCAAGATCGTCGCGGTCACGCCACCATGGAGAATTTGTTGGTGAATGTTACCAATTAATTCGGGTTTCATATTGACCACGACTTCGACACCATTGATGTCATAGCGTTTAATCTCTAGCCCCAGTAAATTATGAAAAGGCACATGTTTATCAAAGACGTCAGCCACTTTTTTTAATATCTCGGCTTGCATAGGGGTTGTCATTAGGATTGTCCTTGTCACGAAGTGACGGTATGAGGCTTTATTGGATTTATTATCAACGCTAATTCTATAAAAGTACGACTTAGAGCAATTAATCTACAGTGAAGCTAGCGACGAATGCAACTCTAGCCACGCAAGATAAGTTAGCCTGATAGACGATGTTACATTGGCGCAAGACAGAAACGGTTCACTGCTTTAGAATAGGCGCCCTCACTTTTGACATAGAAGATCCATGGAAACGCCTGTCCTCGAAATACACGATGATCCCCTTTCACAACGCCTTGCACAGGTGTTTGGTTACCGCAATTTTCGGGACGGTCAACGTGAAGTTATTGAGCGTGTTTGTGGTGGACAAGACTGTTTAGTTATTATGCCTACTGGTGGCGGTAAGAGTTTGTGTTACCAATTGCCGGCATTGTTGATGGATGGCATCACTATCGTCGTTTCACCCTTGATTTCTTTGATGAAAGATCAAGTTGATAGTTTATTACAAACCGGTGTAGCAGCCGCCTACCTTAACTCTTCTTTGCCACGAGAGCGTAGCGCCGAGGTACTAAAACAATTACGCCATGGCGAATTAAAACTGCTGTATGTGTCACCTGAGCGTTTGTTAAGCAGCGATTTTATTGAACGAATGCAGTCGTTGCCATTAGCCATGTTCGCGATTGATGAAGCCCATTGCATTAGCCAATGGGGACATGATTTCCGACCTGAATATGCCGCGCTCGGGCAATTAAAACAACTCTTTCCCTATGTGCCCATGATGGCGCTGACTGCAACTGCAGATCAGGCGACCCGCCAGAGTATTTGCGAGCGGCTCGGTATTGACCCTTTCCGTTTACTCTCCAGTTTTGACAGGCCCAATATTCGCTATACAGTCGCCGAAAAACTCAATGCTGCTAATCAATTACGGCATTTTCTCACTCAGCAAAATGGCACTAACGGTATTATTTATTGTAGTAGCCGTCGACGAGTCGATGAGGTGGCCGATCGCTTATGTCTGCAAGGCTTTAATGCTAAGGCCTATCATGCGGGTATGACGCAAGAAGATCGCGGCGCCGTACAAGATAGTTTTCTTAAAGATCAAATTGACATCGTCGTGGCGACGGTGGCTTTTGGTATGGGAATTAATAAATCGAACGTACGATTTGTGGTGCACTACGATATCCCTAAAAGCATCGAAGCCTATTATCAGGAAACGGGTCGTGCTGGCCGTGATGGGCTCGACGCGGAAGCGTTTATGCTGTTTGATCCTGCCGATATTGGCCGTGTGCGGCATTTAATTGAGCAAGCAGAGCCAGGGCCACAGCAACAAGTAGAATTCCATAAACTCAATACCATGGCCGCCTTTGCCGAGGCGCAAACCTGCCGTCGCCAAGTGTTGCTGCATTATTTTGATGAGAGTGCGCTCGAACCCTGTGGTAACTGCGATATTTGCCTTGACCCACCTAAACGTTATAACGGTACTGAAGATGCGCAAAAGGTGCTGTCATGTATTTTTCGTTTAGGGCAGCGTTTTGGTATTAATCATTTAATTGAGGTATTGCGGGGCTCGAAAAGCGCGCCAATAGTCGATCGCGGCCACGATAAACTCACGACTTGGGGGATTGGCAAAGATAGGAGTCATGAATATTGGCTGAGTGTTATCCGTCAATTGATCCATTTAGGATTAGCGAGTCAGGATGTGACGCGTGGATCTTCTATCACGTTAAACCCTTCAGCAAGACCAATACTGAAAGGTGAAGTGGTGTTAATGCTGGCCGAACCGCGTATTCAATTAACGACAACTAAACGTAAGGTGAGTCAATCCAAAACTCCGCTCAACTACGACCGTAAGTTATTTGCGCGGCTAAAGCTATTGCGTAGAACCATTGCCGAGCAGCAGGATGTGCCGCCATATTTAGTGTTTAACGATGCTACGCTGGCTGAAATGGCCGCCATGATGCCGACGAGTGCGGGCGAAATGCTTGCTGTAAATGGCGTTGGTGAGCGTAAATTGAGTCGTTTTGGTAACGATTTTCTTGATGAAATTGCTGCTTATTTAGCAGGAGAATAATGAATTGCGGGAGAATAATGAGATTAATTGTTCTCACCACTCTTAACTTTACCCAATTGATTGATACTGGCGCGCTTGATTAATGACTCTAACGTATCAAATTGCTGCATCGCAGCGACACCAATATTGACCTTGCTCGAGCATTGCCAAGGTTGAATGCACGCTACTAGCTGAGTAATGACTTTTTGGGCACCTTCGGTTGAGGTATGCGGTAAAACAATGACAATTTCATCCATTGAATAGCGAATTAATTTGTCTTGTTCTCGCAGTCGATGTTGTAACTCATCTTGCAATGAGGGTAAGTCCACTTGACGGATTTGACTGGCATTAAAGATCAATAAAGATAGCGGGTAATTACCTTGTTTAGCGTTATTTAATACCGATAGTATCTGCTGTACTAAAGTTTCAACAGGCTCATCACCTTCAATATGGGGGGCGCGCTTATTTTGCTTATCAATCAAATACCAAATCATTCCACCGAGTAAGAGCATTGCGATTAAAAATAGTGTGCTATAGACCCAGTCTACATTTAACTCTTGTAAGATTGAGTCCGACTCTGGCGCATGATCATTGCTAGCTAGCCCTATATTTTGTTGATTGAGGCGCGCTTTAAATTGCAATATTCGGGCATTATTCATTTCTTGATTCGCGAGTTCAGTTGCTCGATAGCGTTTAAGTAAGAAAGCATAAGCTTGTTTAAAATCATCTTGCTCTAAGTAATAGTCGCTCATGATCCCATAAAATCCTTTGAGATCGGAGTATTGATTCAGGCTTTCCCCTTGTTCAATGGCTTGATTCATGAGAATTAATGCTTCATCGTCTTGGTGTTGGGCAAAACGTATTTGTGCTAGTAGACGGTTTGAGCGCATTATCGCTAATTTTTGCTTCTGCTTTTTGAATATGTTGATGGCTATTGAAATATACTCTTCGGCATTATCAATACGGCCTTTATCGAGTGCGATGGAGGCTAAAATGGCATAGCTGTAGGCAAGTTCTAACTGTGTACCTAATTCTGGCAGCAGTGTTTTAGCTTGTATTTCGAGCTGGTCGCTGTAATCGAACTCTTGATTATCGAATGCTATTCTGGCCGCATTTAGTAAAGTGATTTGTAAGACTTTCCCTTTTGCATCTGAGCTCTGTATTCCTAGATTGGTGTAATACATGGCTTGGGGGACATCATGGGTCGCATAAAGTAAATTACCCATAGCGGCATAGATATAAGCCTGTGGTGGCCAAACCCAATTTTGGGTTTGAGTATGAATATCGGGATAAATATCGATAGCTAAACGTAAATCTTCGATAGCAGAAGAGAAATTACCTGTATCGGTGTCGAGTTGGCCACGCAAGCGTAAGGCATCGACTAAGGCTTGGGGTTGCTGGTAGCGCCTAGCTAAGGTAATGGCTGAGTCGAGTAAGGGGAGGGCATTTTGAATATTGTTGTTATTAAGATTGGCATCGGCTTGGCAAATTAAAAAGTAAGGACGGGCTTGGTCTAGCTTAAGTTGCTTAGCGCGCGCATCACCTAGTTGGGCAACGTTGATTGCCGCTTCATTTTCTCCGAGTTGTAGCAGGTTTTGACACTTCAACACGCTCAATCTGAGTTGATTGATATCTGAGTTTATATGGCTAGCTGCGAATGTTTTTTCTAAAAGAGCAAGCTGAGAAAATGCTTTGCTAGGATATTGGTAGACGAGTTCTGTCAGTTCATCTAACTGGTCTATAGCACTGGCTCCAAAGGGGAACAGCCATAAAAACAGGCTCAGTACCATGACGCGAAAATCCATTTTGTACTCCATAAAATGCGTAAGTTCTACTATCCATAATCACTAGAACGGGATTATAACTTTTCTTAAATGCTTTTTGCATAAAAAACTATTTATTTTAAGAGATATAAGTTAACACATCCATATAATTTCTTAATCCAAACAGTTGGTTAATTCTGTAAAGTTGGTCACTAATATAAGGTAAAAGCGGTAATAATTAGCTTTATATCTAACTAAACCCGTTAAACATGAAAAAATTAGGGTTGACACTATCGGCTAGGCAAGTTAAATATTAACCGTCCTCAAAAATTCAAACAGAATAAATATACAGATTAAATGAATATTATTAGCCGCAAACTCGACCTCCTCCTTCTCTCTCTCGCGGTTTATACGCGGAGGTCTTAGTGTTGCACGCTCGATAAAGAGGCAAAGCATTCACAAACCCCGCACCGATGTTGCGGGGTTTTTTGTATCTGAATACGGCAAAAGTTAAATAATGAACGGTGACGTTCCATGGAGAAGCGAGATGTCTAACAGAGTAATTATATTTGATACGACCTTACGTGATGGTGAGCAAGCGTTAGCCGCAAGCCTTTCGGTCAAAGAAAAGTTACAGATCGCTATGGCGCTGGAACGTCTGGGTGTGGATGTGATGGAGGTGGGTTTTCCAGTTTCTTCACCCGGTGATTTTGAGTCAGTGCAGACCATAGCGCGTACCATCAAAAATAGCCGCGTTTGTGCCTTATCCCGCGCATTGGAAAAGGACATAGATGCTGCGGCGCAGGCCTTGTCTGTTGCAGATCAATTCCGTATCCATACCTTTATCTCGACCTCGACGATTCACGTTGAGAGCAAGTTGAAGCGTTCTTTCGATCAAGTGTTAGAGATGGCCGTAGGCGCGGTGAAGTATGCCCGCCGTTTTACTGATGACGTGGAGTTTTCCTGTGAGGATGCGGGGCGTACGCCCATCGATAATCTATGTCGTATGGTGGAGGCCGCCATTCTTGCGGGCGCACGCACCATTAATATTCCCGATACGGTCGGTTACACAGTGCCAAGTGAGTTTGGCAATATCATTCAGACTTTGTTTAATCGGGTGCCGAATATCGACCAAGCGGTGATCTCAGTGCATTGCCATGATGACTTAGGTTTGTCAGTGGCTAACTCGATAACCGCAGTGCAACACGGTGCGCGTCAAATTGAATGTACGATCAATGGTATAGGTGAGCGTGCGGGTAACTGTTCATTGGAAGAGATCGCTATGATTTTAGCGACGCGTAAGGGCATGTTAGGGCTAGAAACTGGCATTAATGCCAAAGAAATTCACCGTACTTCTAATTTAGTCAGCCAGTTATGCAATATGCCAGTGCAGGCGAACAAGGCGATTGTCGGTGCCAATGCCTTTACCCATTCGTCGGGCATCCATCAGGATGGCATGTTAAAAGCGCAAAATACCTATGAAATTATGACGCCCGAAAGCATAGGTTTGAATCGCAACAATTTGAATATGACCTCGCGCTCGGGTCGCCATGTGATCAAGCATCGCATGGAAGAAATGGGCTATAGCGAGCACGACTACAATATGGATACTCTGTATGAAGAGTTTCTAAAATTGGCAGATAAAAAAGGCCAAGTATTTGATTATGATTTAGAAGCCTTAGCCTTTATGGAAGCACAGGCCGAAGAAGATAATCACTATCAATTGCAGCAATTAGTGGTGCAGTCTGACTCAACTGAAGGCGTAGCTACGGCGACTGTGCGTATTGAAGTGGGCGGCGAAATTAAAACCGAAGCCGCAACGGGTAATGGTCCTGTCGATGCTGCCTATAACGCGATTGCCCGCGCAACCGATCGTCGAATTGATATCATCAGCTACAAGTTAGGCGCTAAGGGCGTTGGCCAAAATGCCTTAGGCCAAGTGGATATTACCGCTGTTTACCACGAGCAAAACTTCCACGGTGTAGGTTTAGCGACCGATGTAGTAGAAGCCTCGGCGCGCGCTTTAGTGCATGTGATGAACTTAACGTGCCGCGCCGACAAGGTCGCCGATTACAAACAAAGCATGCAAAAAAATCGAGAGCTAGGCGGCGTCTAGTCGCTAAAAGCATCCAAAGAATAGCAAGGTCGAGCATAAAGCATTTACATTTAAAGGAGTTGGCTGGCGTATGAGTTATCAAATAGCAGTATTAGCAGGGGATGGGATCGGTCCTGAAGTGATGGCAGAGGCGCGTAAAGTGCTGCGTGAGGTGGAAGCGCGTTTCGATTTGAATATCGAATACACTGAATTCGATGTTGGCGGTATTGCCATTGATAACCACGGTTGCCCCTTACCCGATGCCACGCTAAAGGGCTGTGAAGCGGCCGATGCGATTCTATTTGGTTCAGTCGGTGGCCCTAAGTGGGAAAAGTTACCGCCAAATGAACAACCTGAGCGCGGTGCGCTATTGCCTCTGCGTGGTCACTTCGAACTGTTTTGTAATCTGCGCCCAGCTAAATTGCACGACGGCCTAGAGCATATGTCACCCCTGCGCAGCGATATATCTGCCCGTGGCTTTGATGTTTTATGTGTACGCGAGTTAACCGGCGGTATTTACTTTGGTAAGCCAAAGGGCCGTCAAGGCGAAGGCGAGAATGAAGAAGCCTTCGATACTATGCGTTATAGCCGCCGCGAAATTAGCCGTATCGCTCGCATCGCCTTTGAAGCCGCCCGTGGTCGCCGTAAAAAAGTCACCTCTGTGGATAAAGCCAACGTACTGGCTTGCTCAGTGTTGTGGCGCCAAGTGGTTGAAGAAGTGGCGGTAGATTTCCCCGATGTAGAGCTTGAACACATCTATATCGATAATGCGACCATGCAGTTGCTACGTCGTCCCGATGAGTTCGATGTGATGCTATGTTCTAACCTGTTTGGCGACATTTTATCCGACGAAATCGCGATGTTAACGGGCTCTATGGGCTTGTTGTCATCGGCGAGCATGAACAGCACTGGCTTTGGTTTATTTGAACCAGCGGGGGGCAGTGCGCCGGATATCGCGGGCAAAGGCATTGCAAACCCTATCGCCCAAATTCTGTCGGCGGCCTTAATGTTGCGTCACAGCTTAAAGCAAGAAGAAGCGGCGAGTGCGATTGAGCGTGCCGTAAGCAAAGCATTAAATTCTGGCTACTTAACCGGTGAGCTATTGAGCAGCGACAAGCGTAGCCAAGCTAAATCAACCGCCGAGATGGGTGACTTTATCGCCAATGCTATAAAGGAAGGTGTGTAATGACGACTGTGCCAAAAAACGTGGGTGCAAAGACGCTGTACCAAAAAGTATGGGATGCCCATATTGTTGCTTCTCCCGAGGGCGAAGCGCCGATCATTTATGTCGACAGGCATTTAGTCCATGAAGTGACTTCTCCCCAAGCATTCAGCGGCTTAAAAGTGGCGGGCCGCAAACTGCGTGCACCGGAAAAAACCTTTGCCACTATGGATCACAACACTTCGACCCGTAGCGCCAGCTTAGATGCCCTAAGCCCGATGGCACGTACTCAGGTTGAAACCCTAGCGCAAAACTGTAAAGACTTTGATGTGCGCTTATACGACATTCATCATCCTAATCAAGGGATTGTACATGTGATGGGGCCAGAGCTGGGTATTACCTTACCCGGCACTGTGATTGTCTGTGGAGATTCCCATACCGCGACCCATGGCGCCTTTGGGGCATTGGCGTTTGGCATTGGTACGTCCGAGGTTGAGCACGTTTTAGCGACGCAAACTCTGCGTCAGCTAAAAGCTAAGACCATGAAGATTGAAGTGCGTGGTCATGTTACCGATGGCGTGACCGCTAAAGATATCGTCCTCGCTATTATTGGCAAAATCGGCATGGATGGCGGCACGGGTTATGTGGTGGAGTTCTGTGGTGAGGCGATTGAAGCCCTGTCGATGGAAGGCCGCATGACAGTGTGCAACATGGCGATTGAGATGGGCGCTAAGGCGGGCATGGTCGCGCCGGATCAAACCACTTTTGACTATTTAGCAGGCCGCGAATTTGCGCCAAAGGGCGAAGATTGGGCAGAGGCTGTTGCTTACTGGCAAGCCATAAAAACCGATGATGACGCCGTGTTTGATGCTGTCGTTGAATTAGATGCCGCCGATATTGCGCCACAATTGACTTGGGGCACTAACCCCGGCCAAGTCGTAGCGATCGATGGAAAAGTGCCAAATCCTATTAATGAAGCTAACCCAAGCACCCGAGCTAGTATGGAAAAGGCTTTAGAATACATTGGCCTGCGTGCGGGTACACCGATGACCGATATCAGTATCAACAAGGTGTTTATTGGTTCTTGTACTAACTCGCGGATTGAAGATTTACGCAGCGCCGCCGTGCATGCTAAAGGCCGCAAAGTCGCGAGTGGCGTCACCGCGATTGTTGTACCTGGTTCTGGCCAAGTGAAAGCCCAAGCCGAAGCCGAAGGCTTAGATAAAATCTTTATCGAAGCCGGGTTTGAGTGGCGTTTACCGGGTTGTTCTATGTGTTTGGCGATGAACGATGACAGATTAGAAGCGGGTGATCGCTGCGCCTCGACCAGTAATCGTAACTTCGAAGGTCGCCAAGGCCGTGGCAGTCGTACCCATTTGGTGAGTCCGGCAATGGCCGCTGCCGCTGCGGTGGCTGGGCATTTTGTCGATATTCGTAAACCTTACTAATTACCGTAAACAGAGGAGAAGTTAATGCAACCTTTTACGACCCATACCGGGCTTGCGGTGATGATAGACAGCACCAATATCGATACGGATCAGATCATTCCGAAACAGTTTTTGTCTAAGGTGACGCGCGATGGTTTTGGCGTGCACTTATTTCATGATTGGCGTTATTTAGATGATGCGGGCGATGTGCCTAATCCTGAGTTTTCACTGAACCAGCCTCGTTATAAAGGTGCTTCAATTCTTTTATCGCAGGAAAACTTTGGTTGTGGTTCAAGCCGCGAACATGCGCCTTGGGCGCTGGCGGACTTCGGTTTGCGCGCCATTATTGCACCGAGTTTTGCCGACATTTTTTACGGCAACTCAATCAATAACGGCCTATTGCCTGTGGCGTTAACCCACGCGCAGGTGCGTCAGTTGATGGATGAAGTGGCGGCAGAAGAAGGTGCGCAAATCACGGTTGATCTCACAAGCTGTAAAGTGATTGCACCGTCAGGTGCTGAGTTTAGTTTTACGCTGGCAGAGTCGGCGAGACATAAGTTACTCAATGGGTTAGATGCTATTGGGCTGACCTTGTCCCATGCTGCGCAAATCAGTCAGTACGAAACTCAAATCCAAGGTTGGCGCCGCTAAACTTTCAGCGCACATTTGTACTGGTGTTGAGTCCATATTTAAGCGCCTAGGTTAATACCTAGGCGCTTTTGTTTTAAATCTCAATACTCGCTTAATTTAATTGATTGTATTTTAAAGCATAAATTTTTATTGCCGTTTTGGAACTAGAAAATTTTATTCTCAGCAGTGATTTATGCTGAATTTGTCGAGTTTAAATGATTTACAGGTGTTCCAAAGTTTTTATTTTTTATGTTATTGTTTAATATGGGTATTTACTGAATTCTTAATTTAAATCTCACGACTGTTGTGAATGATTTTTGAGCGTTTAAATGTTGGTTTTTGTTTTAATGGTGATGTGCGTCACTAAATCTGTTTTAAAGTCGTATTTCTTTAGAGTTTTTGTCTGTTTTATCTCCTTTGGTTGCAAACATCTTCTGCATAAGTAAACTGCTGCGCATTCAATATGGAGTGTTTGCTCTATTTTGCCTGAACGCCGTAGTACTCATCTAAGTAGTACAGATAACAATAATATGATTAGAGAATAACAATGCAAAAACGTCTTCTGACTTTGGCTGTCACTGCAGCCTTGTTAAGTTCAACGACTCAACTCCATGCCGCGGGTTTTCAACTTGCGGAATACTCTGCTACCGGTTTAGGTCGCGCCTTTGCGGGTGAAGCCGCTATGGCGGATAACGCTTCGGCTCAAGGTCGAAATCCTGCAATGCTCACTTATTTAGAAGGACGTCAGTTGTCCGCGGGTGGCATTTACGTTATGCCAAACGTCGATGTGACTGGTGATGTGAGCCTTAGCTCACCGTTAATTGGTCCAAATCCTGTTGTTATGAAAGGTGGCGATGCACTGGATGTGGCCGATGACGCACTCGTGCCAAATTTTTATTATTCAAATCAGCTAAATGATCAATGGACTTGGGGCCTTGCCGTTAACTCAAACTATGGCTTAGCCACTGATTTACCATCGGCCCATGCTGCTGCTATTTTTGGTAATAAGACTTCGGTAACCACAGTTGAATTTAATCCGAATATTGCTTACCGCATTAATGATGCTGTCAGCGTAGGTGCTGGTGTACGGATTGTTTATGGTGAAGGCGAAATCGGTGCTTCATTACCTGGTTGGGTTGATGGTATTAAACCTGCGCTGCCGCCTCAGGTGGCTGGCATGTTACCTGCTGGTGGCACAGAGCTGAAAAGCATGGAAGGTGATGATGTGGGTTATGGCTGGCAGTTAGGGACAAGCTGGCAGATTAATTCTATTCATCGTGTCGGTTTTGCTTACCACAGTGGCGTTAAGCTGGAGTTAGATGGCCATGCTTCTGGTGTCTTGTATACCGGAGGTCAAGATGTCTCTATTGAAGGTTATTTACCGCTTGAGTTACCAGCGTTTGCTGAAATTGCTTCCCATCACCAATTGACTGATAACTGGGCCATGCATGCGAGTGTGAACTGGACTGATTGGAGTGTATTCGATCAACTGGTGGCTTATTTTCCTGGAGATGTTAAACCTAAAGGTGATTTAGAGTCTGATTTAGTTAAAGAAGAACACTTCGAAGATAACTGGCGCTTCGCGCTGGGAACTACTTATCAAGTGAATAATGCTTGGTTAGTGCGTGCCGGTGTTGCTTTAGATCAAACGGCGGCAAATGACGAGTGGCGCACAACTACAATTCCAGACTCTGACCGTCTGTGGTTCTCTGTCGGCGCAGGTTATCAGGCAACTAAGAACCTGAACGTTGATTTTGCTGTGACTTATATTAAAGCGACTGGCGATGCGCCAATCAACGAACAGCAAAACCTATTGAACCTAGCGACTGTTAACTTTAACGGCGAAGCAAGCGGCGATGTATGGCTTGCGGGTATCCAAATGAGCTACAAGATGTAAGTTCAGTGTGTTAAAAAAAGCCCTGAATCTTCAGGGCTTTTTTATGGCTATAGCATGGTGGCGTTATCTTGTTTTACGGCTTGCTTGCTGGTCACGGCAGAAAATTGCGAATATATTCACTGCATAAGTCGGTGGATCATGTTAATTCTCGCCAGCATAAAAAGGCGGCGGAGAGTTCAGATAGGATAGTAGCGTGCAGAAAAAATACGTGGTGGCCTTAGATCAAGGCACGACCAGCTCAAGGGCGATAGTGTTCGATCACGACGCAAACATTGTCAGCGTGTCCCAGCGGGAATTTACCCAGTTGTACCCTAATCCAGGTTGGGTCGAGCATGATCCCATGGAGATTTGGGCAAGCCAAAGTTCAGTGTTAATTGAAGTATTGGCGCGTGCGGGTATTCACAGCGATGAAGTGGCCGCCATTGGCATTACCAATCAGCGGGAAACCACTGTTATATGGGAGAAGGCCACAGGTAAACCTATTTATAACGCGATAGTGTGGCAGTGCCGTCGCAGCGCTGAGATTTGTGAGCAACTCAAAGCTCAAGGGTTAGAAGAATATGTGCGTGAGAATACCGGTTTATTACTCGACCCTTATTTTTCAGGCACTAAGATCAAATGGATTCTAGATAATGTACCCAATGCCCGTGCGCAAGCCGAGCGTGGTGAGTTGTTGTTCGGCACTATCGATACTTGGCTCGTGTGGAAGTTAACCGAGGGCAAGGTGCATGTTACCGATCCCACCAATGCTGCCCGCACTCTGTTGTTCAATATCCATAGCCTGACTTGGGATAACAAGTTACTTGAAGCTTTAGACATTCCCTTGTCTATGTTGCCTGACGTTAAACCTTCCTGCAGCGTATATGGTACAACACGGATTGCTGGCGAAGGCAGTGAAATCCAAGTTGCAGGAATGGCGGGCGATCAACAGGCTGCGCTTTTTGGCCAGCTGTGTGTCGAGCCCGGCATGGCGAAGAATACCTACGGTACTGGTTGTTTTTTGTTGATGAATACAGGGACAAAAGCGGTGCGCTCAAACCATGGCTTATTGACTACAGTTGCCGTGGGGCCTAAGGGCGAAGTGAACTATGCCCTCGAAGGTTCAGTCTTTATGGGCGGCGCGACCATTCAATGGCTACGAGATGAACTGGGGCTTATTCGTGATGCCAGTGATACCGAGTACTTTGCCTCTAAGGTCGCCGATACTAATGGCGTGTATCTGGTGCCCGCTTTTGTGGGACTCGGTGCGCCCTATTGGGATCCCAATGCCCGTGGTGCGCTATTTGGTCTGACACGCGGGGCGAATCGTAATCATATTATTCGGGCAGCGTTGGAATCTATCGCTTACCAGAGTAAAGATTTACTTGATGCCATGACCAAAGACAGTGGCGTTAGCCTTAAGCGTTTGAAGGTGGATGGCGGCGCAGTCACAAATGATTTTTTAATGCAGTTTCAAGCCGACATTACTGATGTCGAAGTGCTAAGACCCAGTGTTTGTGAGACAACGGCTTTGGGCGCAGCATTTTTAGCAGGGTTGGCAGTAGGCTTTTGGGAGAGTGTGATAGAGCTTGAGCATAAGGCTTGTATCGATAAACAGTTTATCCCCAATATTGACGTAGAGACTCGGGCGCGTTTATATGCTGGTTGGCAGGACGCAGTCGCCAGAACTCGTAGTTAACGCATGTTTTATACTTCTATATCAATAATGTGCTGGTTAGATGGTTTTTGAATCTCAGCGGCATCGTCTGTTATTTCAAGCAAAGCACCTTCTTTTAATACTGTAGGTGTATCCGATGCGCGGCGCTGTCTATTCTTATTACGATTAGACTCTTTTCGCCGTTCTCTAACCTTAGTATTGCGGCCTTCTAATGTGGGAGGTAATTGTGATTGCGGACTTTCGTGGCTATCTGGGGTGCTTGCTGTAGCACTACTCACCTGGTCAACGACCCGTTTGGGGTTTAACACCGCTTTGACTGGCTGTGCCAGCATGGCATAAATGCTATCTAATCCACTCATAACGCCTCCTTGTTATTGCACCTCTTAATATGGTATCGGCTGAAGTCGGTCAATATTTAGACTATACGCCGTTTAACTTTTTAAGGCGAATGGGCGAGCTATTAGGTAGCTAGTGCGGGTATAAGGTGAATGTATAGGGATAAAGTGGTTCTTTTGGTGGATTTTACGTGGGATTTTTGATCTTTCTCGCAATCGCGACATTAATATTCAGCCCTTAGTAAAAAGATGGACGTCTTTATTTGGAATAAAAATTTAGATTTTTATGCTGATTTCAACTCTTTTTTGACTGTCGAATAAGGATGAACGTAAGTTTGTTTTGTTGCGTTTTTGAGTTTGACGTTATTTCTCGACCCGTAAAATCCCACAAATACAGAAATAATTCCCCATTTTTTTCATCGCAAGCACCTGAAAGCAAAAGGTTGCTGAATATTTCAGCGCTATTTATTTCTGTTGTTTCCTCTGTTTAGCCAATCACCAGTGGTTTTTATTGTCAAAAGTTTGTCGCTAGGTTAAGTGCTCAACATGCGGCTAACCCGCTTGCCGACTGGATTTATAAAAGGATCCCATCCCTTGACAATGCTTGTCGACTGTCCCTAAACTTAGCAGTTGTGGGAAATAGTGGATATTTGTGGATCAAAAACCAAAGGATAGGATGAATTAGCGTGTTTCGTGGAGCCAGTGCTATCAGCTTAGATACAAAGGGACGGATCGCTATTCCAGTGCGATACCGCGAACCTTTGCAGCTTGAGCACCAAGGCCGTATCGTGATTACCGTTGACCTCCAATCCGCTTGTTTACTCTTGTATCCAATCCATGAATGGGAATTAATCGAAGCTAAGTTGTTAAAGCTTTCCGATACCGATAAAACCCAGAGATCGTTAAAACGTCTGTTGCTTGGTTACGCCCACGAAGTGGAGCTCGACGGTAATGGGCGCATATTACTGCCGCCACCGCTAAGGCAATATGCCAACTTAGATAAGCGCATCATGCTGGTGGGGCAATTGAATAAATTTGAGCTGTGGGATGAGCAAGCTTGGCTGCAGCAAATTGATGAGTGTCAGGAAACGATTCGAAGTGAGGAGCTTGCCAATAACGAGCGCCTTGCGGATTTTTCACTTTAACGAGTCGTGCTAACTAAATAAGAAGAGAGTAATGAGTCAAGAATTTGCCCATTTATCCGTACTGCTTGCAGAAACGGTTGGCGGTTTAAACATCAAAGACGATGGCATCTATATCGATGGTACGTTCGGCCGCGGTGGTCATTCAAGACAGGTATTACAACATCTTGGCGAAAATGGCCGATTGATCGCAATCGATCGCGATCCCCAAGCGATCGAAGCGGCAAAACAATTTAGCGATGATCCACGCTTTCAAATCGTGCATGGTGGTTTTGGGCAATTAGCCGATTATGTCGAAGAACTTGGGCTTGTGGGCAAAATTGATGGCGTATTACTCGATTTAGGTGTGTCTTCACCGCAACTTGACGATGCCGAACGTGGTTTTAGTTTTATGCGCGATGGACCACTTGATATGCGTATGGACAATAGCCAAGGCCAAACGGCTGCACAGTGGCTCGCTCGCGCAGAAATTGAGGATATGGCTTGGGTATTTAAAACCTATGGTGAAGAGAAAAATGCTCGTCATATCGCCCGTTGTATTGCTGCCGACCGCGAGAAAACCCCGTTTTTACGCACTAAAGATTTAGCCGATCTGATCGCACGTATCACCAAAAATAAAGAGCGTAATAAGCATCCTGCGACTCGTGTATTTCAGGCCATTCGTATTTATATCAACAGTGAATTAGACCAAATTGAGCAAGCGCTTGAGGGGGCAGTTAATGTTCTTGCTCCTCAAGGACGTTTGTCGGTTATCAGTTTTCATTCTTTAGAAGACCGTCTCGTTAAGCGCTTTATTCGTCGTCATAGTCAAGGCGAACAAGTGCCATATGGCTTGCCTATCACTGAAGAACAAATCAATAAATCGCGTAAATTACGTGCCGTGGGCAAAGCGATTATGCCATCCGATGAAGAAATCGAACGCAATGCCAGAGCACGTAGCTCAGTGCTACGCATTGCCGAGCGTTTAGATTACTAAGGGGCACACAGTGAGTAAGCCCTCTATTAATCTGCCACAAATCGTATTGCACGATTTATGGCTGCACAAATGGATCTTGTTATTAGCGCTACTCGTGCTCTGCAATGCGGTCGCTGTTGTCTATGGTAGTCATACGACTCGTCAACTAACGACCCAGTGGGATCAACTACTGCAGGAGCGCGACAGATTAGATATTGAGTGGCGCAATTTATTATTAGAAGAGCAATCGCAGACCGAACATAGTCGAATTACGCGTTTTGCGTCAAAGGAACTCAACATGAGTCGTCCATTACCCAGCGAAGAAGTTGTGGTGAAGGTGCCGTGAGTATAGGGAAGATATGACTAGGCAAGCGAAAATCAAACGGGTAAGCAAACCGCAAAAACCACAACAGATCCATTGGCGTTTATACGTTGTGGTGGGGTTTGTGTGTGCATTATTTTGCAGCCTAGTGGGACGCGCGGCCTACATTCAAATTATCGAGCCTGATAAATTACGCCATGAAAGCGATATGCGAACCTTACGGACCACAAGTCGTGAGGTACAGCGTGGCTTAATCACCGATCGCAATGGCGATATGCTAGCGGTAAGTGTGCCTGTACGTGCTGTCTGGGCAGATCCTAAACAAGTCAATGATAGCAACGGCTTTGCGGATATGCGCCGTTGGCAAGCTTTAGCTGATGTGCTGCACGAGCCTATTGAAGATGTCCTCGACCGTGTGCGCAGTAATCCTACTAAGCGCTTTACCTACTTGAAACGCCAAATTACTCCCGCAGTGGCAGATTACATTACTCAACTTAAGTTGCCCGGTGTATTTCTAAAGTCTGAATCCCGTCGTTATTATCCTGGTGGTGAAATAACCGCTCAGCTTATTGGCATCACTAACATCGATGATGTGGGAATTGAAGGTGTTGAAAATGCTTATAACAGCTGGTTAACGGGTACGCCATCTAAACAGAAAGTACGTAAATCACGCGATGGCCATGTGGTTGAACGTCTTGATATTATACAAGAAGGCGAAAGCCCTAACGATCTCGTGCTGAGTATCGATCATAGGATCCAACAATTAGCCTATCGCGAATTAAAACGCACCACTGAGATGAACCAAGCTACTTCGGGTTCGATTGTCGTCCTCGATGTTCACACCGGCGAAGTTTTGGCTATGGTGAATACGCCTTCATACAATCCTAATGCGCGCGACAATCTGCAAACTTTCAGAATGCGTAACCGTGCTATGACAGATACCTTTGAGCCGGGTTCGACCATTAAGCCATTTGTGGTTGCCGCAGCGCTTGAAGCTGGCACAGTTAAATCGACCGATATTATTGCCACTTCACCGGGTTGGATGCGTTTAGGTGGCCGCCAAGTGCGCGACCCTGCAAACTACGGTGACATGAGCTTGGCGCGTATTTTGGCTAAATCCAGTAACGTCGGTATCAGTAAGTTGGCCTTATCTATTCCGGTACAACAGTTACTCGGTACGTATCAATCCATGGGTCTGGGCAGTTTTTCAGGTATTAATCTCACGGGCGAAAGCGCGGGCTTGATTCAAGATCGCCATCGTTGGTCAGACTTTGAGCGCGCAACCCTCTCTTTTGGTTACGGCTTAACGGCCACCACGCTGCAACTTGCACGTATGTATGCCACCTTGGGCAATGGTGGCACCTTATATCCTGTTTCAATAATGAAACTGAAAAAGCCACCCGTAGGCGAGCAAGTGATTTCACCAAGTGTGGCTCACGATGTGATGCAGATGTTGGTGGGAGTGACTGAAAAAGGCGGCACAGGTACTTTAGCGCATATTGATGGATACCCTGTCGCAGGTAAGTCTGGCACAAGTCGTAAGGCGGTTGCTGGTGGTTATGGTGATGATTATGTTGCTTTATTTGCGGGTGTTGCTCCTGCGAATAATCCTAGATTAGCGATAGTGGTGGTAGTGAATGAGCCTAAGGGCGATCTCTATTATGGTGGTTCAGTGGCGGGGCCTGCATTTGCCAAAGTCATGTCTGGCGCACTGCAAATGTTAAACGTTGAACCCATTACCGATAAAGAACAAGTGCAATTGGCGGGAATCGCCGCTGGGAGAGCAGAATGATGTTATTACGGGATCTGCTCGCGCCTTGGCTGCATTATGCCGGCGCGCAGTCCTTCAATAATCTGACCTTAGATAGCCGCGCAATACGTCGCGGCGATGTGTTTTTGGCGCTGCCAGGACATAAGGTCGATGGCAGACAGTTTATTGAAAAAGCCTTAGATTTAGGTGCCGCAGGCGTATTAGTTCACACGGATGATGCTGACCAACATGGCAAAGTGTTGCACAGCGATAACGCCGAGCACTCTGTGCAGATTTATTTCTTTCAGTTAAGTCGCCAGGTATCGGCAATTGCTGCCCAGCGTTATCCCTTAGCGCACAAGTCTGCCGTTATGCCATCCCTTGGGGTTATCGGTATTACTGGAACTAACGGTAAAACCTCTACGAGTCAACTCATTGCACAACTGGTGACTTCATTGGGGCGCAAAGCCGCCGTCATGGGCACCCTTGGCAATGGTCTCTGGGGGGAGCTTGTTGATAGTGGTAACACCACAGCCGATGCGATCACCTTAATGCGTCAGTTGCATGAGTTTGAAGCCCAAGACGCGAGTGTCTGCGCCATGGAAGTGTCGAGCCACGGCTTAGTGCAAGGCCGCGTGGATGCGGTGCCATTCGATGTTGCCGTATTCACTAATCTGACGCGCGATCACCTCGATTACCACGGTGACATGGAAAGCTATGCCGCCGCTAAACAAAGCCTATTTCGTTTCAGCACTTTAGGTCACGGTTTATTGAATCTCGACGATGCAGTTGGCGCGTCTTGGTTGACTGAGCTTAAGCCTGCGCCTGCGCAGATTTGGGGTTTTAGCATTGAAGGTCATCAAGCCGCGGCTTTTTATACCAAAAATGCCAAGTTTGACGATCAAGGTGTCAGTGCAACCTTAGTATGGCCCGAGGGCGAGACTCAAATCCACTCGCCACTTCTTGGTGCCTTTAATCTCTCTAATTTACTCGCGGCGTTATCGGCCTTGTATCTGCAAGGTTTTGATATGAAAGCGTTAGCCGAGCAAGTGCAATACCTAACGCCTGTCGCAGGTCGTATGGAGCGTTTCACTACAGCGGGTAACATCACCTTAGTGGTTGATTATGCCCATACACCCGATGCGATCGAACAAGCGTTAAACGCGCTACGTCGCCATTGTGCCGGTGATTTATGGTGCGTGTTTGGTTGTGGCGGCGACCGTGATAAGGGCAAGCGTCCTTTGATGGGCCAAGCTGCAGAACAGTTTGCTGACCGCATTATGGTGACGAGCGACAATGCGCGCAGTGAAGACCCAGCGCAAATTATTACCGATATTATCCAAGGGCTAACCCATCCTCAGCAGGCATTGACTCAGGTTGACCGTATCGCAGCAATTAAAGAGGTTGTGGCATTGGCTAAACCTGGCGATGTGATCTTGCTTGCTGGCAAAGGCCACGAAACTTACCAAGAGGCGGCAGGTGTGCGTCATGACTATGATGAACGCGCTCTGGCACGCCAGTTAACGGAGCAATCAAGATGATCCCTCTTTCTCTCGAGGCCCTAAGTCAACACTTAGGTACGCATCGAGTCGGTGACGACGTCACCATCGAAGATTTAAGCAGTGATAGCCGCAAAATTGGCGCTGCAACCCTGTTTGTTGCCTTAAAGGGTGAACGCTTTGACGGCCATGATTTTGCAGCTACCGCTATTGAGAACGGCGTCGCGGCGTTAATGGTTGAGCGTGAGTTAGCTTTTGATATCCCGCAGCTCATTGTGCCCGATTGTCAAAAAGCCATGGGCGCGATAGGGGCTTATGTCCGTGACCAAATTAATCCGATTTGCGTGGCGTTAACTGGCTCAAACGGCAAAACCAGTGTGAAGGAAATGATCGCGACCATTCTGTCGGCTAAGCATCAAATCCTCTATACCGCTGGCAACTTTAATAATGAGATTGGCGTGCCGCTCACTTTGCTGCGTTTAACGCCAGCGGATGAGTTTGGGATATTCGAGCTCGGCGCTAACCATAAGGGTGAAATTGATTACACCTCAGGACTCGTACGTCCGAACGTGGCGCTGGTGAATAACGTCGGCAGTGCTCATTTAGAAGGTTTTGGATCGCAAGCGGGCGTCGCGCAGGCCAAGTCAGAAATATTTAATCACTTACAAGCCGATGGCACCGCCATTATTAACGCCGATGATGCTTTCGCCGATGTGATGAGCGTAAAAGCCAGAAAATATAAGCAGTTGAGTTTCTCCCAGCAAGATGGTGCGGCTAAACGGCATATCGATGTGATTGCAACAGGTCATAAAGCCAATGCTGAGGGCTGTTATCGTTTTATGCTTAATTACTCAGGTGAATCTTGCCAAGTGGTGCTTCCGCTGGCCGGACGTCATCAGGTGAGTAATGCACTTGCTGCAGCAAGTGTCTGTATTGCATTGGGATTAAGTTTGGTAGAAATATCAGAAGGCTTAAGCCAGTTAACGCCTGTAAAGGGTCGAATGCAGCCAAGCCAATTAGGCCGAGTTCGTCTAATCGATGATAGTTATAACGCAAACCCTGTCTCTGTGGGTGCTGCGATTGCTTGGCTAAAGGAAATTTCTGAAAATCGCTGTTTGGTACTGGGAGATTTGGGCGAATTAGGCGACAATGCGCCCCTTTTGCACGCAGAGTTGGGGCAACTGGCCAAACAACAGGGGATTGATGCCTTGTTTTGTACCGGAACCTTAAGTCAGCACACGAGCCAAGCTTTCGGTGCGGAGCACTATGACAGCGTGGCAACGTTAGTCGAAAAACTCATAAAACATATCAACCAGTTGCCGGGACAGGTAACGGTTCTCGTTAAAGGTTCACGTAGCGCCGCCATGGAGCGGGTTGTGGATGACCTAAAAATAGCCTTTGGGCGTGGGGAGTTAGTGTAGATGCTAGTATATCTGGCGGAGTATTTAACCCGTTTTTACACTGGGTTTAACGTGTTTTCCTATGTAACATTTCGAGCCATTTTAGGTTTATTAACCGCATTGATTTTTAGTCTATGGTGGGGGCCAAAAATGATCGAGCGTCTGCAATTACTGCAGATTGGTCAAATCGTGCGTAACGATGGTCCGGAATCTCACTTTAGTAAGCGTGGCACGCCGACAATGGGGGGGTTACTGATCTTAGCGGCAATCTTCATCAGCGTATTATTGTGGGGTGATTTAGATAGTCGCTATGTTTGGGTGATGTTGTTTGTGCTCGGCAGTTTTGGTTTGATAGGCTTTATCGATGACTATCGTAAAGTGGTACGTAAAGACACTAAAGGTTTGATCGCGCGTTGGAAGTACATTCTGCAATCTTTAGCCGCACTACTCGTGGCTTTTTTCCTGTACGCCACAGCGGCAAACCCAGGTGAAACCCAGCTAGTCGTGCCTTTTTTTAAAGACGTGATGCCACAACTGGGCGGCGTGTTTATCGTATTGGCGTACTTTACCATTGTTGGTTCAAGCAATGCAGTGAACTTGACTGACGGCCTAGACGGTTTGGCGATTATGCCGACAGTGATGGTGGCTGCGGCGTTTGCCTTGATTGCTTATCTATCGGGTCATGCACAGTTTGCGAATTACTTACATATTCCACACTTGCCCGGTTCTGGTGAATTAGTGATTGTCTGTACTGCGATTGTTGGTGCTGGCTTAGGATTTTTGTGGTTTAACACTTATCCTGCGCAAGTCTTTATGGGTGATGTGGGTTCACTATCTTTAGGCGCTGCACTTGGCACTATCGCAGTGCTTGTTCGTCAAGAGATTCTATTAGTGATCATGGGCGGCGTATTTGTAATGGAAACTCTGTCGGTGATCCTACAAGTGGGTTCGTACAAGTTACGTGGTCAGCGTATTTTCCGTATGGCGCCAATACATCATCACTATGAATTAAAGGGCTGGCCTGAACCGCGAGTCATTGTACGCTTTTGGATTATCTCGATATTTCTCGTTTTACTTGGCTTAGCCACGTTGAAGTTAAGGTAACAGAACATGCAAAATCAGTATTCACATATAGTGTTAGGTTTAGGGGCGACAGGTTTGTCTGTCGTGCGCTATTTGTGCGGAAAGGGCATTACACCACTGGTGATGGACAGCCGCAGGCAGCCTCCAGGTACTGAAACGCTCTCGACATCTTTTCCTGATGTGAAACTGATTTCTGGTGGATTTGATTGTCGTTATTTAGTGCAGGCAAGCCAAATTATAATTAGCCCAGGTATTGCCATGTATACCCCTGAAGTACGTGTTGCTTTGGATATGGGTATCGAAGTGATAGGCGATATTGAGCTATTTGCCCGAGAAATTGCCGACCGTAAACCTTGCGTGATTGGCATTACTGGCTCTAACGGTAAATCGACCGTCACGACATTGGTAGGCGAGATGGCAAGAGAGGCCGGTATTGCCGTTGCCGTTGGCGGGAATATTGGTCTACCGGCGCTGGATTTATTGCATGAAAATGCAGATTTATTCGTACTCGAATTATCGAGTTTTCAGCTAGAAACGACTCATAGCCTTAAATGTGTGGCGGCAACCTGCTTAAACATCAGTGAAGACCACATGGACAGATATAGCGATTTAGCCTCCTATCGCGCGGCTAAATTACGTCTATATCAGCAGAGCCGCGCAGTGTTATTTAATCGTGATGACAAGCTAACCATACCGCCAGAGCCAATGAACCAAAATAGTTTTGGCTTAGCAGCCCCTAAGTGTGACGAATGGGGTATTAGCGATGGCAAAATTTATCATGGCAGTAGTGAGATAATATCGATAGCAGAAGTTTCCTTACTCGGCAGCCATAACCACGCAAATCTGATTGCTGCTATGGCGCTGGTCGATTTTGTCGATGTGAGTAAACAAGTCATGGTCGATGTGGCGCGTACTTTTACTGGCTTATCCCATCGTTGCGAAGTAGTTGCCATAAAGAATGGCATTACCTATGTCAATGACTCTAAGGCAACCAATGTCGGTGCAACTGTGGCGGCGATTGATGGCTTAAGTGACCACCTAGGCGATATTATTTTGATTGCGGGTGGTGATGGAAAAGGGGCTGATTTTACGCCTTTGACTGCCGCTTTAGCTAAGGTAACGCACCTTATTACTTTGGGCCGTGACGGTAACAAAATAGCGGCATTAAAAGCGGGAGCTTTCAAAGTTGACTCTATGGCTGCCGCGGTTGCTAAGGCAACGGAATTAGCGACCTCTGGCGATATTGTTTTATTATCGCCCGCCTGCGCCAGTTTAGATATGTACAGTAACTTCATGGCTCGAGGTGATGATTTCCGTGGCCTTGTGGAGCAACTCAATGGTGAGTGATGCAAGACAACTTAGCCTTTTGGGACGTTTGCGTTTAGCGATACCCAATTGGCAGCGTGATACCGAAGTGCCGGGCGTGCAATTGTACGACCGCGCTTTGCTCACGGCGGTGTTGTCTTTGATTGGTTTTGGTTTTGTGATGGTGATGTCTGCCTCTATGCCAGAGGCGCAAACGCTTACGGGTAATCCATTTTATTTTATGACTCGTCATATGGGTTATTTAGTCGGTTGCTTAGTGATCGCAGGATTTGTGCTTAGGGTTGAAATGCAAACTTGGCAGCGCTGGAGCCCAATGCTGTTGTTAGTTGTGGGCTTGATGTTGTTAGCGGTTCTCGTTGTCGGCACTACAGTAAACGGTGCAACGCGCTGGTTATCCCTTGGGCCTATACGTATCCAAGTAGCAGAAGTGGCTAAGTTTGCCTTTGCTATTTATATGGCTGGTTATTTAGTGCGTCGTCATCAAGAAGTACGTGAAAACGCTAAAGGTTTCTATAAACCTATTGCAGTATTCGCTATTTATGCCGTGTTGATTTTGATGCAGCCAGACTTAGGGACTGTGGTGGTATTGTTTGTCGGCACTGTGGGTTTATTGTTTTTGGCAGGCGCGCGTTTACTCGACTTTTTTGCTTTGATTTTCGCTGGTGTGTTAGCGTTTGTTGCCTTGGTTTTGTTAGAACCTTACCGTATGCGCCGAGTGACATCGTTTATGGATCCTTGGCAAGATCCCTTTGGTAGCGGTTATCAGTTAACGCAATCTTTGATGGCCTACGGCCGTGGTGATTGGTTGGGTCAGGGGCTCGGTAACAGTATTCAAAAATTGGAATACTTACCTGAAGCGCATACTGACTTTATCTTTGCTGTAATCGGTGAAGAGTTAGGCTTTATTGGCATTATCGCAGTACTATTTGTGCTGCTATTTTTGGCACTAAGATCGATTCGTTTAGGTAATTTGTGTTTGGCCATGGATAAACCTTTCGAGGGGTATTTGGGATATGCCATTGGTATTTGGATTTGTTTCCAGACTGTAGTGAATGTCGGTGCCAGTATTGGTATGTTACCGACCAAAGGGTTGACATTACCTTTTATCAGCTACGGTGGCAGTAGTTTATGGGTTATGACGGCAGCAACCATGATGTTGATACGCATTGATTACGAGCGGCGCATGACGTTAATTCAGGCCGTGCAAGGGAGATTGAAGTGATGACCCCAGCAGGAAAACGTATTTTAGTCATGGCAGGTGGTACGGGAGGACATGTGTTTCCGGCACTCGCGGTGGCGAAGTATTTAGCGCAACAGGGTTGGCAGGTGCGTTGGTTAGGCACGGCTGATCGTATGGAGGCGCGTTTAGTCCCTCAATATGGATTTGATATTGATTTCATCGATATCAAAGGTGTGCGCGGCAATGGTTTAATTCGTAAGCTCGCCGCGCCTTTTAAAGTGGTGCGCTCGATATTGCAGGCTAAGGCCGTGATTGCGGAGTTTAAACCCGATGTGGTCCTTGGCATGGGCGGATTTGCCAGTGGCCCAGGTGGTGTTGCGGCAAGATTAGCCGGTATTCCATTGGTGTTGCATGAGCAAAATGCCATTCCAGGCATGACGAACAAATTGCTGTCTCGGATTGCGACGCAAGTGTTATGTGCCTTTAACAATACCTTCACCACAGTGAAAGCTAAGGTTGTAGGTAACCCGATTCGCCAAGAGTTGATTGCCTTAGGTGCGCAGCCTAAGCCTGAGGCTGATGAAGCCTTAAAAGTGCTAGTGGTCGGCGGCAGCTTAGGGGCTAAGATATTTAACGATCTTATGCCAGAGGTTGTCGCGATACTGAGCCATCAGCAGTCGGTTACAGTGTGGCATCAAGTAGGTAAGGATAATCTCGCTAGTGTCAAAGCGGCTTATCAGCAACAAGGCCAAGATGGTGGTGTGAATATCGCTGAGTTTATCGACGATATGGAAGCCGCCTATCGCTGGGCTGATGTGGTATTGTGCCGAGCCGGCGCGCTGACGGTATCAGAGTTAGCGGCGGTGGGATTACCGAGTATTCTGGTGCCTTATCCCCATGCGGTGGATGATCATCAAACACGTAACGGCCAAGTATTGGTTGAGGCTGGTGCAGCCTTCCTATTACCACAGGCCATCTTGGACGTGAATAAACTGGCGAGTAAATTACAGTTGCTCGCCAATGACAGAACAGAATTAGCCCAAATGGGCCAAAGAGCGAGAGATGTTGCGGTACTGGATGCGACTGAACAAGTTGCCGCAGTGTGCATCAGCCTTGCTGAGAAAGGATAAGCATGACTAAGACAGAAAGATACGCACAACTGAGAAGCATGATCCCAGAAATGCGCCGTATTAAGCGTATTCACTTCGTCGGCATTGGCGGCGCGGGCATGGGCGGCATTGCCGAAGTGTTAGTGAACGAAGGCTATCAGGTGAGCGGTTCGGACATCGCGCAAAATGCTGTGACTGACAGATTGTGTTTACTCGGTGCCAAAATCCAAATTGGTCATGCCGCTGAAAACGTACAGCAAGTCGATGTAGTTGTTATTTCAACGGCGATTAATCTGGAAAATCCAGAAATCGTCGCTGCTAAAGAATTACGCGTACCTATTGTTCGTCGCGCCGAGATGCTGGCAGAGTTAATGCGTTACCGCCATGGAGTGGCGATTGCTGGCACCCATGGTAAAACCACGACAACTAGCCTTATCGCCAGTGTGTATGCTCAAGCGGGGCGGGATCCTACCTTTGTGATTGGTGGCTTGCTCAATAGTGCCGGTACTAATGCAAGGTTAGGTACTAGCCGTTACTTGATTGCCGAAGCGGATGAGAGCGATGCCAGCTTCCTGCATTTGCAGCCTATGGTCAGCGTGGTGACTAACATCGAAGCCGATCACATGGATACCTACGGTGGTGATTTTGAGAAATTAAAATCCACCTTTGTCGATTTTCTACACAACTTGCCATTTTACGGTGTTGCTGTGGTGTGTATTGACGATGATGTGGTGCGTGAAATCATGCCACGTATTGGCCGTAAACACGTAACCTATGGTTTTAGTGACGATGCGGATGTGCAAGCATTGAATTTCAGCCAGAAAGGCCATCAGTGCAGTTTTACGGTGAGACGTAAAGGTAAAGCTGATCTCGATCTGGTGCTTAACTTGCCAGGTCAACATAACGTGCTTAATGCCTTAGCTGCGATTGCGGTCGCGACCGAAGATGAAATCGACGATAACGCTATTACTCAGGCTCTAGTCGAGTTCCAAGGTATAGGGCGTCGTTTCCAGCATTTAGGCAAATTTGCCACACCTAAGGGTGAAGTCATGTTGGTTGATGATTATGGTCATCATCCTAGTGAAGTTGCAGCGACCATCAAAGCTGCCCGTGCGGGTTGGCCTGACAAACGTTTGGTCATGGCGTATCAGCCGCACAGATACACTCGTACCCGTGACTTGTATGAAGATTTCGTTGAAGTGTTATCGCAAGTGGATTGCCTATTATTACTTGATGTTTATAGTGCGGGTGAAGCCCCCATTACAGGTGCAGATAGTCGAGCATTATGTCGCTCCATTCGGCTGCGCGGTCAGTTAGATCCGATTTTTATTGCCAGCCCAGATCAGCTCGCCGAAATATTGCCAGATGTATTACAGGAAGGCGATTTATTACTTACTCAAGGCGCGGGCAATATTGGCGCTCTGTCGCGACAATTAGCTTCCACAGAGTTAGGTTTTGCTGTTATAGAGTTACCCGCACAAGCGAGCTAAGTGTATGCGGTCGTTCTGCTAGGAAAAGGAAATTTTGACCAAAGGATTTTGGTCTATATAATGGCCGGTTTTCTGTGGTTTTTAATGGGTGTCGTTAAAGGTGGAATAAAGCGTGTCTTGGAGTGATAAGCGGCGGCACTGGCGGGCAAGAATGTCACGGGCTAATTGGTATCAATGGAGTGGGGCTGGCTTTTTATTCTTCATCGTGGCCAGTTTTTTGTTTGGTGGTTACCAGTTACATAAATTTTTAAATGATGCCAGCACCTTGCCAATTGAAGCGGTTGCCATCAAAGGTGAGCGGGCTTACACCTCAGATAAAGATATTCAGATTGCATTACAGGATTTGATGCAACGGAGTTTTTTTAGTGCTGACATCACCTTAGTGCAGCAAGCACTAGAAGCCTTGCCTTGGGTATATCGCGCATCGGTAAGACGTGAGTGGCCAGCGAAGCTCAGGGTATATTTGCAAGAACAGCAACCTGCTGCTCGTTGGAATAGCACCTCGTGGTTGAATGTGCACGGTGATGTTTTTGATGCGCCAGCGCATCCAGGACTTGAGCATTTACCACAGTTATCTGGACCAGATGATATGGGCCTTGAGGTATTGACAGTCTATGCACAAGTCAATTCTCTATTAAAGATTAATGGTTTTACCTTAGCGAGTTTGAATTTAACGCCACGACATGCGTGGCACGCGACCCTAGCAAACGGCATTGTTTTAGATCTAGGTCGAGAAGATAAAATTGCACGGATACAGCGATTTATTACTGTTTATCCGGTTTTGGCAAAACAAGACAAAACTGTTGCCAGAGTTGATTTACGCTACGACACAGGGTTGGCCGTAGGCTGGGGCGATGGACAAACAAGAGAGCCGATAATTAATGATCAAAAACCAAGATAGAAACCTTATCGTCGGGTTGGACATAGGCACCTCTAAGGTCGCAGTGATCATAGGCGAAGTGCTGCCCGATGGTGAAATAAGCATAGTCGGCCTTGGTAACCATCCCTCAAGGGGCATGGATAAAGGTGGCGTGAACGATTTAGATTCGATAGTTCGCAGTGTGCAACGTGCACTCGATCAAGCAGAATTAATGGCAGATTGCCAAGTAGCCTCGGTTTATTTGAGTATTTCAGGTAAACACATCGCCTGCCAAAACGAAAACGGCATGGTATCGATCAACGATGAAGAAGTGACGCAGGAAGATGTGGATAACGTGATCCACACGGCTCGCTCGGTGAAGATCCCGACGGAACGTCGCATCTTACACGTACTGCCACAGGAATATGCTATCGATGTACAAGACGGTATTCGCAGCCCAATTGGTATGTCTGGTATGCGGATGGAAGCCAAGGTGCATATAGTGACCTGCGCCAATGATATGGCGAAGAACATTACTAAGAGCGTCGAGCGTTGTGGTTTAAAAGTCGATGATTTAGTGTTCTCGGGTATTGCTTCGGCTGATGCAGTGTTGACCTTCGATGAGAAAGACTTAGGTGTGTGTATCGTTGACATCGGCGGTGGCACCACGGATATTGCGGTATATACCAACGGCGCCTTGCGGCATTGTGCGGTTGTACCGGTTGCAGGTAACCAAGTGACGAATGATATTGCGAAGATTTTTCGCACGCCATCGTCACATGCTGAACAAATTAAAGTGCAATTTGCCTGTGCGCGTAGCTCCATGGTGAGCCGCGAAGATAGCATCGAAGTACCATCGGTAGGAGGGCGTCCATCACGTAGCATGTCACGTCACACGCTCGCCGAAGTGGTAGAACCAAGATACCAAGAGCTATTTGAGTTAGTGCTCAAAGAATTGAAAGACAGTGGATTAGAAGATCAAATCGCCGCAGGTATTGTGCTCACAGGTGGCACGGCGTCGATACAAGGTGTGGTTGATATTGCGGAAGCGACATTCGGCATGCCAGTTCGCGTAGCGTCACCGCTACCGATCAAAGGGTTATATGAATACGTGGACCAGTCTATTTACTCCACTGGAGTTGGACTGCTTCATTACGGCGCACGACGGGTGATCGAACGTCAGTTCGAGCGTCCTGAGCGCCAAGGGGTAACTAGCGCTTGGAATCGGGTCCAAAGCTGGTTTAAAGGCGAATTTTAATTTTCATAACGCAGGCAACACGGAGATCAGACAATGTTTGAGATCATGGATACTCACTCAGACGACGCGGTGATTAAAGTCATCGGCGTTGGCGGCGGCGGCGGCAACGCTGTCGAACATATGGTCAAACACAACATTGAAGGTGTTGAGTTTATCGTTACCAATACAGACGCTCAGGCTTTGAGAAAATCAAGTGCTGGCTCAACGATTCAATTAGGACGTGATGTCACTAAGGGTCTCGGAGCAGGGGCAAACCCAGATGTGGGCCGTGCAGCAGCAGAAGAAGACCGTGAAAACATTCGCGCGGCGATCAAGGGCTCTGACATGATCTTTATCGCTGCCGGTATGGGCGGGGGTACAGGTACAGGTGCTGCACCTGTTGTAGCTCAAATCGCCCGTGAAGAAGGTATTCTGACGGTTGCGGTTGTAACTAAGCCTTTCCCATTTGAAGGGAAAAAGCGCATGGTTTATGCCGAGCAAGGTATTGCTGAACTGGCTAAACATGTGGATTCGTTAATCACGATCCCGAATGAGAAGTTATTAAAAGTATTGGGCCGTGGTACTTCTTTACTCGATGCATTTGCTGCAGCGAATAATGTGTTACTTGGCGCAGTACAAGGTATTGCCGAACTTATCACGCGCCCTGGTCTGATTAACGTCGACTTCGCCGACGTGAAGACTGTGATGTCTGAAATGGGTAATGCCATGATGGGTACCGGCGTCGCTCGCGGTGAAGACCGTGCTGAAGAAGCGGCCGAAGCTGCTGTTGCCAGCCCATTATTAGAAGATATCGATTTAGCCGGTGCGCGTGGTGTGTTAGTTAACATCACTGCGGGTATGGACATGAGTATCGAAGAATTCGAAACTGTCGGTAATCACGTTAAAGCTTACGCTTCTGACAATGCGACTGTAGTTGTTGGTGCGGTCATCGACCCAGAAATGAGTGATGAGCTGCGTGTAACGGTTGTTGCGACCGGTATTGGTGCTGAAAAGCGTCCAGATATTCAATTGGTTTCTAAACCTGCACCTCGTCCAGAGCCTACGCCTGTTGTAGTTGAACCAAAAGTCGAAGCCTATGTCGAAGAAGCTGTACATGTGAATTATGCTGCGCCAAAAGGTAATGTGGTCCCAGCGGCACAACCAGCTTCAGCGCCGTCGACAAAGCATGAGTTGGATTATCTTGATATTCCAGCATTTTTGCGTAAACAAGCCGACTAGCGTTAGCGTTTGAGTCCTGCATAAATGTGCGGTGTTGTTCAGTTTGAGCAATACCACAGTAGTGCTATATTTGTGTAACATAATAAAATTATGTTATTATGTAGTACCAGTACTGCTATTTTGCTGGCGCTGAGTGTAAAAATATTAGGTTTAATAATTGAAATTTAAACGGGTAACTGAATGATATTTCAAAGAACTGTTCAAAAAATGGTGAAAACAACTGGTGTCGGATTGCATTCTGGCAACAAGGTCACTTTGAGCATTATGCCCGCGCCCGTTAATTCAGGGATCGTACTCGTGCGCACCGATTTGAGTCCTGCTGTTGCTATTCCAGCGAAGGCGGAACAAGTTCGTGAAACCACAATGTGTACGGCACTTGTCAATGACGAAGGTATTCGAATTTCGACTATTGAGCATTTATTTGCAGCACTTGCGGGTTTAGGCATAGATAACGCTGTAATCGAAGTGGATGCGCCTGAAATTCCGATAATGGATGGTAGTGCAAGCCCATTCGTCTTCTTATTGCAATCTGCGGGTATTAAAGAGCAGGCTGCGCCGAAGAAGTACTTAAAGATTAAACGCACTGTGCGTGTTGAAGACGGCGACAAATGGGCCGAGCTAAAACCGTTTAAAGGTTTTAGAGTCAATTTTAAAATTGACTTCGCACATCCCGAAATCGCCCGTAGTCAACAGCATGTAGTGATGGATTTTTCAACATCCGCTTTCGTAAAAGATATCAGCCGTGCTCGTACGTTTGGGTTTATGCGTGATATCGAATATCTGCGAGCCAACAACCTAGCGTTGGGCGGCAGCATGGAAAACGCTGTTGTACTTGATGAATATCGCGTCCTTAATCCCGACGGCCTGCGTTATGAGGACGAGTTTGTTAAGCACAAAATTTTAGATGCGTTTGGTGATTTATATGTGGCAGGACACGCTATCTTAGGTGAGTTTACTGCGTATAAAACGGGTCATGCACTGAATAACCAACTGGTGCGTGCTTTATTAGCACAGCAAGATGCGTGGGAATTGGTCAGCTTTGAAAAAGAAGCCGATGTCCCGGTTAGCTTTACAGTACCTGGTGGCGCTGTATTTGCTTAAAAAGCGGTGAGATTATTTATTACGGCTGGCCAATGAGGCCAGCCGTTTTAGTTTTTCGCCCAGTGAACCGCCAATATTTTCCGCTAATGCCGCAATATGCTCCGCTGCAGCAGGGCTTAATTCTTTGTGTCCCAGTTTAGGCTTTGCGTCATACATTGCTAATCTCGGGTTGACTTTAACTTCAATTGCGGTAAGGATTGGGAGCGTTTCTGCTTGAAGTTGCGCGAGTAGCTTCGGCTTTTGGAAATTAATTCGTGCAGCCCAGGCCGCCGAAGTCGTTTCAATCACAAGAACACCCTGACGGAAATTAGCGACTTTTAGTTGCTCCGCAACAGGACCTGCAATAATCTGCTTCACATGCTGATCCAGATACAACAGTAGTTCCGCTTTCTCAGCAAGATCGGGTAGCTTTCCCGATTGATGTAATAACTTGCTGAGATCTTGAGGGGGCTTTTTCATATGATAATAAGATGGCTGAATTAGGCTATGAGTGTAACAGTATTTATTCAAGGTCGGAATGGCGTCACACGCTGGCAGCCCAGTAAACGCTGGTTGCTACTTCCAATGCTATTGTTAGCGACAGGATCGGGTATTTATCAATACAGCTCTGCTCGATTTCAAGATCAGCAGGCGAGTGTCGATAATGATCGCCTTGTACGCGAACAACAAAAGAAACAAGTCTTAGAGCTGAAAAGTGCTACTGAGTCACAACTAACCATATTAGTGACCCATGTTGCACGTATGCAAGCTAAGATCACCCGTCTCGAAGCCTTAGGTCAACAGGTCGCCCAGCAAAACAAGCTAGATGCAGATTTTGATTTTTCATCTGAAGTTGGCGTGGGTGGTTTGAGTGAATTAGGCACTAATATTGAGCTCGGACAGCTTATCGTTGATATGGATAAGCTAGCATCACGAATTGACAATAATAATGTTCAGCTTTCACTCCTTGAAACCGTGTCATTTAACCACCATATAGATGATGAACGTTATATATCAGGTGTCCCACTCGATAAAGGTTGGTTATCATCATCCTACGGATTGCGTAATGATCCTTTCAACGGTCGTAGGACTGTACATAAAGGGATTGATTTTACGGGTCGAGAAGGCGCAAAAGTTATTGCAACTGCAGCCGGCGTAGTCACTTTTGCTGGAAATATGTTCGGTTATGGCGAGTTGGTTGAAATTGACCATGGTAACGGTCTACATACGCGTTACGGCCATAATAAAGCTTTGTCAGTGACTGTAGGTGATGTGGTCGCAAAAGGCGATGCTATCGCCAGTATGGGAAGCACGGGGCGCTCAACTGGGGCTCATGTGCATTATGAAGTGTTGCGAGACGGACAACAAATAGATCCACAAAAATTTGTTTACCGCAAAGCAAGTTAATTGAAACATTGGCTTCTAGTTCCCATCATGGACTTGGCCTACAGAAAATAAGTGATTCAGATGTTTGGTAAATTACTGACAAAAGTATTTGGTAGTCGCAACGACCGCACTCTTAAAGGGCTTCAAAAGATCGTTATTAGTATTAACGCATTAGAAGCTGATTATGAAAAATTAACCGATGAAGCATTAAAAGCAAAAACCGCCGAGTTCCGTGAGCGTTTAGCGGCTGGTGCTTCATTAGATAGCATCATGGCTGAAGCGTTTGCAACAGTGCGTGAAGCGTCTAAGCGTGTATTTGATATGCGCCATTTCGACGTACAGTTACTCGGCGGTATGGTACTTGATAGTAACCGTATTGCGGAGATGCGTACGGGTGAAGGTAAAACATTAACGGCCACCTTACCTGCTTATTTAAACGCATTGACGGGCAAAGGCGTTCACGTGATTACTGTGAACGATTATTTGGCCCGTCGTGATGCCGAGAATAACCGCCCTCTGTTTGAATTCCTCGGTTTAACCGTGGGTATCAACGTGGCAGGCCTTGGTCAGCACGAAAAGAAAGCCGCTTACAACGCCGATATCACTTACGGTACCAATAACGAGTTTGGTTTCGATTATCTGCGCGATAACATGGCGTTTTCACCGCAAGAACGGGTACAACGTCCGTTGCACTACGCCCTAATCGATGAAGTGGATTCAATCTTAATCGACGAAGCGCGTACGCCGCTGATCATCTCTGGCGCTGCTGAAGATAGCTCTGAGCTGTACATTAAGATCAACACCCTGATCCCTAATCTTATCCGTCAAGATAAAGAAGACACGGAAGAGTTTGTGGGTGAAGGCGACTACAGCATCGATGAAAAAGCCAAACAAGTGCATTTCACCGAACGTGGTCAAGAAAAAGTAGAAAACCTATTGATCGAGCGCGGAATGTTAGCCGAAGGCGACTCACTCTATTCTGCTGCAAATATTTCCCTATTACACCACGTCAACGCGGCGCTCCGTGCGCACACGCTGTTTGAGCGTGATGTGGATTACATAGTACAAGACAACGAAGTCATCATCGTCGATGAACACACGGGTCGTACTATGCCTGGTCGTCGTTGGTCAGAAGGCTTACATCAAGCCGTTGAAGCCAAAGAAGGCGTGCACATTCAAAACGAAAACCAAACATTGGCGTCGATTACTTTCCAAAACTACTTCCGTCAATACGAGAAGCTGGCAGGTATGACTGGTACCGCCGACACTGAGGCGTTCGAATTCCAACATATCTATGGATTAGACACAGTCGTCGTGCCGACTAACCGTCCTATGGTGCGTAAGGACATGGCGGATTTGGTTTACTTAACCGCCGATGAAAAATATCAAGCGATCATCAAAGACATTAAAGATTGCCGCGAACGTGGCCAGCCTGTATTGGTGGGCACAGTATCAATCGAACAGTCTGAGTTGCTAGCACGCTTAATGGTGCAAGAAAACATTCCGCATAAAGTATTGAATGCTAAATTCCATGAAAAAGAAGCTGAAATCGTTGCTCAAGCGGGTCGTCTTGGTTCAGTGACGATCGCCACTAATATGGCAGGTCGTGGTACTGACATCGTACTTGGTGGTAACTGGAATATGGAAATCGATGAACTCGACAATCCAACGCCAGAGCAAAAGGCTAAGATTAAAGCTGATTGGCAAATTCGTCACGATGAAGTTGTTGCCGCGGGCGGTTTACACATCCTAGGCACTGAGCGTCACGAATCACGTCGTATTGATAACCAATTACGTGGCCGCGCCGGTCGTCAAGGTGATGCGGGTTCATCACGCTTCTATCTGTCGATGGAAGATAGCTTAATGCGTATCTTTGCTTCGGATCGTGTTTCTAGCATGATGAAAAAGCTAGGAATGGAAGAAGGTGAAGCCATTGAACATCCATGGGTATCACGTGCTATTGAAAATGCTCAACGTAAAGTTGAAGCACGTAACTTCGATATCCGTAAGCAATTACTTGAATTTGATGACGTCGCTAACGATCAACGTCAAGTGGTCTACGCCCAGCGTAATGAGTTAATGGATGCTGAGAGTATCGAGGATACCATCAAAAACATTCAAGGCGATGTGATTGGTGCGGTTATTGATCAGTATATTCCACCGCAATCTGTGGAAGAACTATGGGACGTTCCTGGTTTAGAGCAGCGTTTACACCAAGAATTTATGCTCAAGTTACCTATCCAAGAATGGTTAGATAAAGAAGATGATCTACATGAAGAGAGTCTACGTGAGCGTATTATCACTGCTTGGGGTGAGGCTTATAAGGCAAAAGAAGAAATGGTTGGCGCGCAAGTGCTACGCCAATTCGAAAAAGCCGTTATGCTGCAAACGCTCGATGGCCTGTGGAAAGAACACTTAGCCGCGATGGATCATCTGCGTCAAGGTATTCATTTACGTGGCTACGCACAGAAGAATCCAAAGCAAGAATATAAGCGTGAATCGTTTGAGTTATTCCAACAACTGCTAAACACTTTGAAACACGACGTCATCAGTGTGCTGTCGAAAGTACAAGTACAAGCTCAGTCAGATGTGGAAGAAATGGAAGCGCGTCGTCGTGAAGAAGATGCCAAAATCCAGCGCGACTATCAACACGCTGCGGCCGAGTCGCTTATTGACAGTGGTAATGAGCATGAAGCTGTCACTGCGCACGCACCGATGATCCGTGATGGTGACAAAGTGGGGCGTAACGATCCTTGTCCTTGTGGCTCAGGTCGCAAGTATAAACAATGTCACGGCAAATTAAATTAATCTGCATCTTACAGATTAAGCCTACTCAAGAAGTAGAATAGAATGAACGCTAAAGGCAACTTATCTAAGTTGCCTTTTTATTTCCTCTTTAATAAGCCATGCGTTTAATACAGGATGATTCTGATTTCGGTCTCTTACTCCGCTTTTATATTACTAATCACAGTTATAACGCGTTTCACTTCAATCAATAACGCATTAAGTAAATCCTGCGCAGTATGAAATTTAACCTTCTTAGCGAGTTTTGTGGATAAGTCTGAGGATAAGTGGTGGGTATTATGTGACTAACTGAAACTATTAAAAAAATAACGCAAATAGGTAAAAAAGCGCTTGCGGACTTTCTCAATCTCCCTATAATGCGCATCCACTGACACGGCAATGAGCGTAACGCAAGTTAAGCAAATAACACAGTTAGTTCATCGGTTAGCAAGCTAAACGATGAGTGTTGAGAAAGTTGAAAAAACTACTTGACGCCCCAACGGGAATGCGTAAAATACGCAGCCCTGACCCGCTGTAAACTCAGTGTGTGGTCAACGCTCTTTAACAATTTATCAAGCAAATCTGTGTGGACACTCACAGGTGTTGAGTTAATCGAAACTGCTTAGCCTTCGGGTTGGCAGTCAAAAATTTAAATCAATGTAACAATGAGTGTTCATAGCAATATGTACAGTTTGTTTCTGTAGC
>NZ_JBOZPB010000059.1:0-1373 GCF_050848685.1 Shewanella sp. MF08487 | reverse complement strand
ATATCAACAAGATATGACAAGCTAGCAAGAAATTACGCCAGTATGGTGTCACTGGCGTTTATGTTAATGTGGCTGCCGATGTATTGCTGAGCAACATTTGTACAGCAAAGATCAACAGACCCTAGTATGCACTTCAATTAATAAGTGTGAGAGATCCTGAACCAATAGGTAAGGTCTAAGTGGATAAATACGCGCAGCAATAGATACTATTATTACTTGGGGTTACCCGTCTATCTCAATTAGGTATTGCGAAGGCTTAATTTAGGGCGAAAGCAGAACTTCGCGGTGCAATTTTGTTTAATGAGTGAAATAATAGTGCGATAACGCCTTAGGCGATTTTGGAGCAATACAGTGAGTCGAGCAGTATTTTTAGACCGTGATGGTGTGATTAACAAAGACCATGGTTATGTTCACCAAGTGGATGACTTCGAATATATCGAAGGTGTGTTTGAATCTTGTCTCTCGTTGAAGGAAATGGGCTACAAGTTAGTGGTTGTCACTAATCAATCTGGTATTGCCCGTGGCATGTACACAGAAGATCAATTCCACAGCTTAACGGAGTGGATGGATTGGAACTTTGCCGACAAAGGGGTCGAACTCGATGGGATCTATTATTGCCCGCACCATGCTGAAAAAGGTATTGGGGAATATAAAATCGATTGTGATTGCCGTAAACCTAAGCCGGGTATGCTCAATGATGCGGCGCAATTCTTAAAAATCGACTTAGCGAACTCAGTCATGGTTGGCGACAAAGCCGAAGATATGCAGGCCGCGAAAGCTGCGGGCGTGACTACTCGTATATTAGTGCGCAGTGGTAAGGTTATTGCTGATGACAGTGATGCCACTGTGGTACTCGACAGTATTGCCGATGTGCCAGCTTACTTAAAAAGCATAGGCTAATTACAACTCAACTTATAAGCAGAACACTCTTTACTTACTCAGCAGTTCTAAGGGTGCCTGTCGGGTGAAAGTTGAGTAAACGTAAATAACACGACATTAAAGAGCTAACCAATAGGTTGGTTCTTGTCATTTCTAGAGCAGGATTAATCCCATTTTTGCTCTTAATTCAGCGATGAACCGATATAATTGCCGTTAAAACACACTTTTAGTTTAAAAAGTGTGCGCTTGATTCGTTTTTTGCCATTATTTTAGAAAAAGGGCTTGCGGTAAAATCTGACGTCCCTATAATGCGCATCCACTGACACAGCGGGGTCAACGGTTAGGCGCTAAATAAGCTGCTGACCATGCTCTTTAACAATTTATCAAGCAAATCTGTGTGGACACTCACAGGTGTTGAGTTAATCGAAACTGCTTAGCCTTCGGGTTGGCAGTCAAAAATTTAAATCAATGTAACAATGAGTGTTCATAGCAAT
>NZ_JBOZPB010000058.1:0-1588 GCF_050848685.1 Shewanella sp. MF08487 | reverse complement strand
AGTGAAACGCAAACGCGCCGATGGTAGTGTGGGGTCTCCCCATGTGAGAGTAGGTCATCGCCAAGCGCCTAATTATCTCGATGAGATGTAACGAAGCCAGCTGAATAAGCTGGCTTTTTTGCGTCTGTAATTGATGGTTTTAGGCCTTTAAAACATCTCTACTGTTTGCAATGTTATTATACCAATCCGCATTAGACTTTGCTCATATTGGCCCAGTGTCGCGTGCACAAACTTTTCACCCTGTCCTTGCACTGAATAAACGTATTCCAAGCATTGCAACACTGCTCAACGATATCGTTATAACCATCAAAATACCGATTTGCCAAACAGTGCTGTCTTAGCGATTGCCATACTTGCTCTATTGGCTGCAACTCCGGAGAATAGGGCGGTAATTTAAGGACCGATAAATGACAGAATTCTTTTGCTATATTATCCGCATGCCAGCCCGCACCATCAATGATAACAAGTGCATATCTATCCGAATGAGTTGCCTCTGATATTTTCGTTAAGTGCTGCCGCATCTTGATTAACAAGGGGCCTGACCAAGGCTTCTGTTGCCCCTGTCGCTGGGCACACAGCACCAAAGAGGTAGGCATACTCAAATTGCTGTTGTTGGCCTTGAGCCTTTTGCTGCCCATATTCGCGTGGTGGTATTTTGTTGACCAAATCGAGCTTCATCTTGAAACCCCATATCGACGGTGTCTAAAGGGATATAAAATGGGATCGTGGCGATCGCTTTAGAAATGAGTTTTGTTAAACTCTTCTTGAGCTTCTAAGGATGGTTTTGGGTACTTGGAGCGACCTGTTATCCAGCTTAAGCCAATACTTTTCAATATTTTATACACATGATTTAGATGATAATGAATGCCAAACTGCTGTTCTATATATGATTGAATGTCTAGTCCTGTTAATCGCCACCCTGCTCTTGGTGTTCGTCGAGTTTACTCGTATTTGTCGAATTCATATTGGCTTTCAAGCCATCAATACCTATATTTAAGTCGTTTTTAACCCATTCATTGACACTGCGACGACTGACCTTTCGTTGGCGAACGACTTGAACACGGTTGTGACATTCCAGAAAACAAGAAACTGCCAATATGCGAATGCGCATACGGGCGTCTTTTTCTGATTTTGATAGCTTAATGAGCCCAACAGACGTGTAATTTTTCACAGTATAAAATGATGTGAAAATGGTGAGTGTATTAGATGACAATCCAATACGGATTGGTATAAGACAGAAGCTTTATAATACTGAGATGATCAAAATCAGTGGCTACTTGTGTTTGATGCCAAACCAGCACCGCCCATAATGATAACTGCATATCATCCAAAAGATATGCTGCGGAAATTTAGTCGAGGTGTTGATATCGATAATCACTATTGGTAAAAGGAGTCATGATAGCTTTGGTTACAATGCAGACCGCGCAAAAGAGATAGATTAATACTGTTAGGCCTAGGCCGGAGGGTGTAACAGATTCTGTGTAACTGCAATTTAGTTAATATGCTTCACAATTCTGTCTTCGAACTCAATAATAAATCGGCTCATCGCAGTACGCCAGTTTCGAATGGGCATGGTCCATTTTTTACT
>NZ_JBOZPB010000057.1:0-1662 GCF_050848685.1 Shewanella sp. MF08487 | reverse complement strand
CAGTGGATGCGCATTATAGGCAGCAGGAGATTTTGTGCAAGGGCTTTTTTCGCTAAATTAGCCATTAATTACCGATATCTACACTAGCCACACCCTACCCACCGCTTACCCCCAGACTTATCCACAATCCTATTCAAAATCCACTTTTTCTAAACCGAGATTAAATAAAAAACGACACCATTTAGTATACAAATTTTAAATCACACATTCAAAAACGATAACAAGGGATTAAGTCTAAATGGCTTAATCCACATTACTAAGGGAGCAAAGCTCTAATTATAATAATGTAAATAGTTTTTATGTAGCTATACAGCCAAAAAGTCTATTTACTCAGAGTGGTCTGCTAATAGAAGCGGTCTCGATTGTGTTATTAGTCTAATACCAATTACATCAACTATGTCACCTAATTGGTGGTCACTTTCTAATCTCACACAGTATTAACAAGCCCAATATCCTAGCCTGAGTAAAATCAGAGAAAAGCACACGTAAACGTATGCGTTATCTTTCATTACTGCACTTCACCGAAAGGCATTCTCGTACGGCTATTACCAGTATGCTGAAGGTCAGTAGAGCCCGTGTTAATAAGTGGGTTACCACTTACCTTTCCCAAGGACTATACCGCCTAGATGATAAGCCTAATCCTGGTCGTCCACCTCAATTATCATTGGAACTGCAAGCCAGTCTCAAAGCGTTCGTACAGCAACGAAGCCTCTCTGAGCAAAGGGGTAGACTGATGCCCAGGGAGCTCAACCATTTTATTTAGTCTGAATTTGGCGTGGCATTCAAACAAGTGAATATCTACCGTTTACTATATCAATTGGGCTTTTCATGGATAACCACTCGCTCTCGCCACCTGAAACAAGCGGAGACCGTGCAAGAAGCTTTTAAAAAACTGATCAATGGCAACTATTCGTGACACCCCGGGCCATGTTGCACTCGATCGTATTGATATTTGGTTTCAAGATGAAGCCAGATTTGGTCAACAAAATACCACCACCCATATTTGGGCCAAGAAAGGGACACGTCCACGACCCGGAAGGCTACAACAGTTTGAGTCTGCGTATTTATATGGCGTCGTGTGTCCTGTAGTTGGCGCAACAGAAGCCATTATTGCTCCGTATGCTATCAGCTATTAGATGACGAACATTTGAAATTGATTTCTGCTACGATGGCATTTGGGCGTCATGTACTGGTCATCATGGAAGGCGCTGGCTGGCACCAACAGGATTTGAGCGATGACTTTGATAATCTCACCGTCCTCAAGTTGCCTCCTACTCACCCGAACTCAACCCTATAGAGCAAGTCTGGCAATGGCTACGCCAAAATGTGTTGGCTAATCGCTGCTTTAGTGGCTATGAGGATATTGCATGGAATAGCTTCATTGAGAATAAAGAAAGGGTAAGCAAATTGCGCTCTAGGCAATGGGCACTGTTGAACGCTTAGTTAATGGAATGGGTATAAATCTATGCGGAGCTTTTGCTGAATAATGAGTTTGTTCACAACGAAAAAAGCCTCATCATTCGATGAGGCTTTTGTCTTTATGTTGGCGGAGCGGACGGGACTCGAACCCGCGACCCCCGGCGTGACAGGCCGGTATTCTAACCAACTGAACTACCGCTCCTTTAAGCTAACGTTTACACATTAACCTAAATTAGGCGCTTG
>NZ_JBOZPB010000056.1:0-1772 GCF_050848685.1 Shewanella sp. MF08487 | reverse complement strand
GAAGTCGTCAGAGTGATCTACGATAAAGACCAAATCAGCTACAGGGAACTTCTTGGAAGTTTTGAATCATGGTCTGTTCATGGTAGAAAGCAGGGCCAGTATCGCCAGATACTTTTTGTTTTTGATCTGGAGCAAAAACAAGTAGCTGAAGAACTGATTCAAGCGATTGGAAAGGAGAAATCTCCCGAGGTGATTGAGGCCGGAGAACAAAATGGTTATTTTTGGCCCGCCGAAGATTACCATCAAAAGCATCGTCTTCGCAGAAACAAACAGCTTGTAAGTCTTGCAGAAGTAGATTTCGGTCCTCGCTGGGATGAACATCTGTATTTTACTAAATTAAATAGTACCGATAGAAAAGGCTTCAGTCTCTCAAGCTGGCTAAAAAAGTTGTCTCCGGAAATGCAGAAAGCTTACCGAATCGGTTAATCTGAAATTGCAGCTGGCTAAAGAACTCTATTTTCTATATGTAAAGAATGTGACGATCTCCTTCACATGGAGTCCAAGAGAGCATAAAAAATCTGTGTAAGTCGCATTACCCATGTATTTGAAAGGAATAAATAATGCCAATATCAGACCAGCTTATCGACCGAAGCAAGACCTCAGTTTTTATGAGGTCTTGAGATCAGCGCAGCATGAACAGATCTCTTACAGTGTGGCGAACACACTGGTTTGATTGCGGCCTTGGGTTTTAGCTTTGTATAACATCTGATCGGCGACTTCGAGCAACTGCTTTTTGTCGTCAAATAAATCAGCGCTGGCCAAACCTATGCTGACCGTTAATTGTCGTAATAACCACTCATGGTTAGCCACTACCAGCCTTAACTTTTCCAGTGTTTTATTTGCGGACGCTGTGTCTGTGCCTGGCAGGATCAGCACAAACTCTTCACCACCATAACGGGCGAAAAAGTCATAGTTCCTGCTATGGCGCTGAAACAGAGCCGCGACTTGACTCAGTGCCTCATCTCCTGCGGCATGACCATAGCTGTCGTTAAAACTCTTAAAGTGATCAATATCAATCAATGCCAGTACAAAAGATTGTCCTGTTCTTTGCCAGCGAGCAAATTCAGCTTCAAACTTGAGGTCAAAAGCTCTTCTGTTGTTCACCCCTGTCAGCGCATCCGTCATGCTGGTATTATGTAATTGTTCGCCGACTTTTTTCAGCTCCAGTATGGCGATCACTTGTCTGGACAGAGCCTGCAAAGAGCTTATCTGCCGCTGGTTCAGCTGCTTAGGAACATGATCATAGACACAAATAGTACCAATCACTGCACCTTCGGGATCAATCAGCGGCGAGCCAGCATAAAATCGGTAGCCAGGTCCTGAAATCACCATAGCATTGGTACTGAATCTGTGATCTAAAGTAGCGTCAGGGACCACCATTACCGCATCAGGTGTTTCCATTGCATACACGCAAAAGGACTCTTTAATTAATACAGAGGTACGCGAAATACCAACTTTTGCAATTAGATTCAGCTTTGTGTCATCGGTTCGCGTCACCATAGCCACTGGTGCATCACAGATATAACACGCCAGTTCAGTGATATCCCGCAGGTTCTGATCTGCTTCAGCAGGTGCTTTTAGTGTGGTTTCTGCACTAGCTGTTTGAGCTAAACTAAAGGTCATGTACTTCTCCGTTTTTCTACTGCATTTTTCAAAGATCCTGCATAGAAAAATGAATTAAATCGTTGATTTAACTCTAGCATAGATCTGTCAGACTTGAAGTTATCTCTGTAGCAATGGTATTGTTTTGTACAATATTCGCCTGCTTGATT
>NZ_JBOZPB010000055.1:0-2045 GCF_050848685.1 Shewanella sp. MF08487 | reverse complement strand
CATTTTTCAAAGATCCTGCATAGAAAAATGAATTAAATCGTTGATTTAACTCTAGCATAGATCTGTCAGACTTGAAGTTATCTCTGTAGCAATGGTATTGTTTTGTACAATATTCGCCTGCTTGATTGGCTAAATTTGCCCAACGCGCCAAAAGTGTAAAGTTAGATTTATGCACGAGGTAACAACTTGTTTTCAATATCAAATACACCTTAAACCTAAAAATTAAAAATTTGCCATAATCTCTTTAGAGATTTTGATAACCGACTTATGATAGTAGTTTTGATAGGTGATAAATTACTCTATCAAATTGTACACATTTTGATAAGGTGCATTTTTGACTTTTATCGTCCAACTGGTGTAAATTGAGCGAATCGAACGATTCGTTTAAAGGTGATAAATGAACACTCTTTCAGCCAATGAAGCAAAAATTCACTTTGGAGATTTGTTGCTCAAAGCTCAACAAGCTCCAATCCAAATTAATAAAAATGGCAAGCCTGTGGCCGTTGTTATTTCAGCTGATGCATACCAAAGTATCGAGACACTAAAATTACATTTGCTTCAATCCAAAGCGGTGAAAGCCATGACTGACATCAAAATGGGCAATTTGGTTGATGGTAATACCTTTTTTGATGAGCTGGCCGCAGGGCAGTATGACTAATGCCGGTAACTTATCATTTAACGCCCGATGCACAATCTGATCTGATAGGTATTCACCGCTTTACGTTAGCCCAATGGGGAACGACTCAGTCGAAGACATATTTATCAGGACTTAGACAAACGATTCTGCTGCTGGCTGAAACACCCAGCCTTGGGAAAAATAGACCCGAGGTACGCATGAATGTGTTTAGCTTCCCTTATTCAAGTCATGTCATCTATTACATCCAACATGAGCATCAATTCGTTGTATTTGGGATCTTACATAAAAGTATGGTTCCACTTGCACATCTCGCGGAGCGGGAAATTATTTGATGTAGTGAAATAGGGGGTTCACCATGAAAAATGACGTTCGGCGGCTATCTATTTTGTCAACTGATGAAATAGATGAACTGTTTGGATTACCTCATTTCTCAGATGATGATCGTCGATTATATTTTGACTTAAGTGCTAAAGAGCGCGAGCTATTCGACAATACCCGAACGTTTTCTGTGGCAGCCCATTTAGTATTGCAACTGGGCTATTTCAAAGCCAAACGGCAGTTTTTCAGTTATGAACAAGAATCGTCAGTACTAAATGACTTGGATTACATTGCCGCGCTGTACTTTCCCACCAAAACGCTTTCAAGGCTGAAAAGTCCCTCAAGACCGATTAGGGCTGAACAACAACGAGCAATTCTTGATTTATTCCAGTATAAACAATGTGATAATGAGGTAAAAGTTGATTTGGAAGATAAAGCACAGCGGGTTGCGATGCTATCGACACAACCTATCTTTATCTTTCGTGAATTAACCCAATACTTAGCATTACACCGTATTGTCATGCCCAGTTATCGGTATATGCAAGAGATGATTGGTAGAGTGGTGGCTTATGAACGCACCCGTATTGCTCGATTACTTAGCACTTGCATGACTTCACTTATCGATCAGCAATTAGCGGCTTTGCTTCGGGCTGAGTCAGGAGTATTTCGCGTCAGCGCATTAAAACATGAAGCTAAAGATTTCAGTTATAAAGAATTGCGACATGAAGTCGCACGGCGGCAGTTTTTCCAGCCTCTACATGAGTTTGCCAAGCAGTTCCTCATAACAGCGGGGATCTCCAATGAAAGCGGCAAGTATTATGCTTCTATGGTTAAGTTTTATACCACTTATAAACTTCAACGCATGAAAAAAGAGACTGCTCAGTTATATCTGCTGTTTTTTGCTTTTCATCGGTTTCAGCAAATTAATGACAACTTAATTGAAGCATTGCTCCATTGGGTCGATCAATACGAGAAACAGGCCAAGCGTGCCGCTGAAGAAGCAATGAATAATGCGGTTACCAATGCAGCGAAAAATTTACAGGCTGCGGGTCATGTATTGAGCCTGTTTACGGATGACACCATCACCGAT
>NZ_JBOZPB010000054.1:0-2514 GCF_050848685.1 Shewanella sp. MF08487 | reverse complement strand
TACATTGTGCGCAGTTTTGTATGAAAGGGATTAGATGTGCCGATAAGTGTCGTTATCGGCATTAGCGCGTCATTTCTCCTCGGCTCAGGCTTCGCTCGTCGGCATTCCTTGCTATGCCTTAGCGATGTCTAAATGGTTCTTCTGGCGTGACTCTTCGCAGTTCGCCTTGGCAATGTGGGCACTGGATAAATATCGAGTCGAAATCATCATACCACCAAGGCTTATTACAGTTGTTACATTGCAGCTCGGGTTTGTCTTGGCGTTCAACCATGCTGTAGCCGCCATCATAAGGGATTATTTGCATGATGCTGTGTCCTTAAGTTGTTCTAGTGTGTCGTCAAGTTCGCCCAGTAACACGCAAGATTTAGCGATTAATTGCAGTTGAGCATCTTCAGGCGCTAAGCCTTTCAGTAAAAACTCGTTGATGCTTTGTATGTCATTGCGTAGCTGGATTGCGCTATTGATTAGTGATTCATCCATGATGATGGCTCCTGATTAAAAGTTACTTTTAGGTGCTGTTGTCGCAGCTTTACCGATAGCTGTGATCGTTAAGCCAAAGCGTTTTAGTTCAAGGCCGCCAAAATTGTTTACGACAAAGCTTGAGCTATCTATTTCATATTCTCCGGCTTGATACGTCTTAGTTGGGTCTTCGACTTGCAGCTTCATCTGAACAGGAAATTTCCCGCCTAAATATGCGTAAGCTCTTTGCTCATAAATGGTTCGCCCAGGCTTTCCGTCTTTCGGTGGCATGTTTCGGGCAGTTACGGTTACATCTTCTTGAAATATTTCAATTTTCAACATGGTTATAGCTCCTATGCGTAGGCTTTGAACGGTAAAATATTGGATTGTGCAACTATCGGTAATTGATACCAGTGCGGGACGATTAGCGGTTTAACTTCAATAACTTCTGAACGCTTTAGTGTTGGACACATACGGCTCACATCGAACTGCTGACCTATATCAATGCCGATAGCCTTAAGGCGCGCTTTATGTTCATAAAACTGTGATGATTTAAGCGTGGTTCTTAGGTCTGCTCCGTGTTGCCACATCAATGCGTAACATTGAGTTGCATTAGCAGCTTGGCGACTTTTCACTACACCTAAAGTCATTAATTGGTCTGCAATTGTTTGATGTTCATCATGTGATATATGTATGGTTTGCATAGCGGTCTCGATCTCTTTTAGGTGCGGATAAAAGTCTTGTTCGGTGACTCGGCCATAAAATTGCAGCGTATGACGTTTGAGCAAAGCCTGTCTTAAGCTGTGTTCTTCGCGTACAACACCTGTGCTTTCACAGTATTTAATGAGGTTTTCTAGGTAGTTAAGTCTATCGATAGGTACACCGGCTTTTTTACGGAGTTCTTTATTCAGATGTCTTTGTAATTCAATAGCTTTGTTGTAAAGCTTGGTCATTATCCATGTAGAACCTTCACCCCAGTTGCACGTGTGGCCATCTGGATAAAGCTTGGGTTTACGACCTCGGCCAATTTGCATCGACGACATACCACGGATAAATGAGGCCTCTTTGCCCTTGCCTACTTGATGATTAACCGTCCAGTCGATGGCGGTGATTTCAGCACCATTACCAACAAGCTGAGTCGTTTTACCATCTGGTGTTTGGCGGTATGAGATGTGGGTATTTTTGGTGAACGGTGGCAAATCATATTGAGCGAGTACGTGATTAAAAATCGCCACGCATTCATCAAGCGTTTGCAAGCCAAAAAGGTTATCCATGCGTTGCCAGCGAGACGGATTGCCTTCCACCCTCACCCGCTGCCCATCACAACGGATGGTTAATTTGGTGCTGTAAGAACCTTCGAGGATTTTCTGATTAACCGATGGAGGTAAATGCTCACCCGTTTCTAGTTCGAACCGTTCAATTACATGCCGACCGACCAGCGGCAAATTGCCCTCTGGATAGTCTTGTTGCATGAATAAACGGTCGATGAAAAACAATTCGCTAAAAACCCTGTCAAGATGTTTCACTTAAACATTTGTTTATGTGAACACACACAAATATACTGCATGATAATAGGCCAAACAAAAGTGGGTGTAAACTAATATTAAAGTAGGTGTCAGCATGGAAAACTTAAACATGAGTATTGGTAGCGTACTAAAAGACAGGCGGATTGCTCTAAATATCAAGCAAGAAGATATCGCTGAACAGTTAGGGCTGACTGTGCAAACGGTAAGCAAGTGGGAAAGGGATTTAACCGAACCTAAAGCTAGCCAAGTTACCCAACTAAGCCAGCTTCTTAAGATTACTGAAAAAGAAATTTGTAGCGGAGAAATAGCTAGTGAGACACGCATAGACCCTATTGGATTTATGAAAAAAGTAGCATCTATCAAAGTATTAATAGATGACGTTACATTCACCTCAATTCTTTATGAGTGTATTGATGAGAAAACATCATTCCTAAACTCTTTAGAAAAGGCACTTAAAGATAGCCATGGTTTTGGTTCTGATGATTTGCAAAAACTGCCTCCTAGTGAGGTTTATGTTGCAGAAGAAGAA
>NZ_JBOZPB010000053.1:0-2540 GCF_050848685.1 Shewanella sp. MF08487 | reverse complement strand
CAATATCAACAAGATATGACAAGCTAGCAAGAAATTACGCCAGTATGGTGTCACTGGCGTTTATGTTAATGTGGCTGCCGATGTATTGCTGAGCAACATTTGTACAGCAAAGATCAACAGACCCTAGAAAAAAGGAAAAATGATTTTACTCTGCTAACTAAAGAAATACATGAAGAAGCTAGAGTTATTGATTTACTGTTTTTTGGTGAACATAAATACCTAGAGGCAATGCGTCTTTCTGCATTAACTCATCATATTTCGAAACATATACAAAGATATTTTAACTTAACCATCCATAACCGAGATATAAATGCTATAGAGGTTTGTAGGGATAAAACATTCGAACATTTCAAGTTAATTAACTCTCAAATTAATGCTTATGAGAATAACATTTAAATACTCAAAAACTTCTGTTAGCTGGTTAGGTTTACTTTAGCATGATGAATTACAATATTATTGATAATCAGTAGCCAGATATTACATATCTGTAATAGGACTTGTTGCTATTCCTGATTAGAATTGATTTTGTTACGCTTGAGCTAGATGTAAAGCCGCACTGGGGGATCCCCTCATAATTTGGGTCTTCCAGCGTCATGAACTAAGTTTATATATTCTATTAATGCCCAGCGAAAAATTGTCTCCTTTACCGGATATTTGTCTCTTTTGCGTACTTCCTTTCCAAGTCTAACAATTGATAGCACAGCCCGCTTTCTCACTGTATTGGCTTGAAAATATCTTTGCCATCCAAGGTGTTGTGCCGCTAACCCAATACACCACAACACGATTTCAGCCAGCATAGAGATGAGCAGCAATACATCATATCGCTTTGGACAACGGCTGCGGCTTTGTCTGAGGCCCATGCCATATTGCGGACTTTTTAAATCGCGGAAGGTTTCTTCAATTTGCATTCGTTTAGCATATATATCGACGACCTTTGAAGGGCCAAAGTAGTCCGGCGGTAGATTTGTTGCGAGTAGCCAAGGCTCTTTACTCCCTAAGCTGTAACTCTTTTGTGCGGTGTGATTTCGCCCAGCTTTAGAAGAACGTTTATCCTTACGCAGCTTAGGTTTAGCTTTAAACAAGTGCAGGTAACATTGTAGCGGAGACTTGCGCGCTAACTTGACGCTACCCATGTATTTCGCGGTTGAATTCGCTTTAGGATAGAGGGATTTATTTGACTGCCATGATGTTTGGCCGTTGAGCATAAAACTGACATCACCGCGAACTCTACCTAGCCAATACCAGCCATGGCGCTCGACTTCCCTAAACCAAGTATTGCGATAACCTGCATCGGTGACGATGAGCGGGCAGCATCCTGGCGGCAATACGTTAGCAAGCTCAGCTAAGAAAGCGTTATGACTGCGCGGGGCATTGTAATCTTCAAATAGAAAAGTGCGTTCGTACAACGTAATGGAGCGACCTTTAACACTGATTGATGCGCGTAAGGTCATCATTCGCAGTTGCTCGCGTACATCAGACCAATCCACAAGAATAATGGGCATCGGATTTGCGCCGCAGAGATACTGTGCATGCCATTGATAAATAGCGAACTTATCTTTGACAACATGTAGATTTCCGAGCAGTCGGTCAATGCGCTTGATATTGTGTTTTGGTGCAACGTTACCCGTTATGTTCCGTCCTAACTGGGTTAACGAGAGTTGGTTGCCATCGAGTAAAGACTCAGTAGCAACCATCAGAGAATTAAGGCGTTTTTGGTGTATTTGAGGGCATTGTTTTTTGAGTAAATCGTGTAATATGTCGATATCACGCATGATGTTGGATCTAGTAGGTTTTTGGCGAAATTGATTAGATCAAACAGCATCATGCGTGTCTACTTATTTGAATCCCATCGAATTTATCTGGGGATTCGCTAGAAAGCCGCATTAATTACACTAGTTGTTCTACTATTTTCTGTCCAGAATACATCATGAAAAGATTGTAACGTTGAAAAGGAGGACACACATGTTTCTAAGATGAAAAAGTGCACCTCTAAAGCATCTACTTGAAAATGGAAATTGATAGTGCAAAAACTGGCTAAAAAGTACACAGGAATTAACGAAATTAAGCACTCTCATGGAAGTGACCGTTGGCGGCATGGATGCCGCCGTCGAGCCCTCAGGGATGAGTTCATGGCGTGTCACTGGAATGAGAGTGCTTAATTGTAAAGACGGACTTATAGCCTCAAAAAAGAGTAAAAAGAGTAAGGACATCCACATATTTTTAAGGTTAAAAATGAATATATGTCCTGATGTGTCGACTTGAAAATGGAAATTGATAGTGTGAAAACTAGCTAAAAAGGTACACAGGAATTAACGAAATTAAGCACGCTCGTGGAAGTGGCCGTTGGCAATTTGCTCTGTCGGCTTTATGCGAGAAAAAACTACGCTTGCCTTAGTGGTTGAACCTATTGAACATGTACTGGTCAACCCAAACTGGACACTTTTACTTGAGAATTTTCAAACTCTACCGGTGACAGATTGTCATTAGCAGAATGAAGTCGCTCCAAGTTGTAATATTTCATGTAAGCCGTCACATCTTGC
>NZ_JBOZPB010000052.1:0-2689 GCF_050848685.1 Shewanella sp. MF08487 | reverse complement strand
AATTCGGAAAGCTGATTTTCTTTGTTTGAGTCTTTAACTTTATCAAGTGTCAATATTCGTCTAAGGCCATGCAAAACCCATCTGGGTTGTATGGTTAAGCCTCTCGAGTCATTAGTACATGTTAGCTCAACGCCTCACAACGCTTACACACCATGCCTATCAACGTCCTAGTCTCGAACGGCTCTTTAGAGACCTTATAGGTCTAGGGATGACTCATCTCAGGGCTCGCTTCCCGCTTAGATGCTTTCAGCGGTTATCGATTCCGAACGTAGCTACCGGGCAATGCCATTGGCATGACAACCCGAACACCAGCGGTTCGTCCACTCCGGTCCTCTCGTACTAGGAGCAGCTCCCTTCAATCATCCAACGCCCACGGCAGATAGGGACCGAACTGTCTCACGACGTTCTGAACCCAGCTCGCGTACCACTTTAAATGGCGAACAGCCATACCCTTGGGACCGACTTCAGCCCCAGGATGTGATGAGCCGACATCGAGGTGCCAAACACCGCCGTCGATATGAACTCTTGGGCGGTATCAGCCTGTTATCCCCGGAGTACCTTTTATCCGTTGAGCGATGGCCCTTCCATTCAGAACCACCGGATCACTATGACCTACTTTCGTACCTGCTCGACGTGTATGTCTCGCAGTTAAGCTGGCTTATGCCATTGCACTAACCGTACGATGTCCGACCGTACTTAGCCAACCTTCGTGCTCCTCCGTTACTCTTTGGGAGGAGACCGCCCCAGTCAAACTACCCACCAGGCACTGTCCTTAATCCCGATTAGGGACCTAAGTTAGAACATCAAAACTACAAGGGTGGTATTTCAAGGACGACTCCATCATGACTAGCGTCACAACTTCATAGTCTCCCACCTATCCTACACATGTAGGTTCAATGTTCAGTGCCAAGCTATAGTAAAGGTTCACGGGGTCTTTCCGTCTAGCCGCGGGTATACGGCATCTTCACCGCAATTTCAACTTCACTGAGTCTCGGCTGGAGACAGCGTGGCCATCATTACGCCATTCGTGCAGGTCGGAACTTACCCGACAAGGAATTTCGCTACCTTAGGACCGTTATAGTTACGGCCGCCGTTTACCGGGGCTTCGATCATGAGCTTCTCTTGCGATAACCCAATCAATTAACCTTCCGGCACCGGGCAGGCGTCACACCGTATACTTCCTCTTGCGAGTTTGCACAGTGCTGTGTTTTTGATAAACAGTTGCAGCCACCTGGTATCTGCGACTCCCGTCAGCTTAGAGAGCAAGTCTCATCACCAACAGGAGCGTACCTTCTCCCGAAGTTACGGTACCATTTTGCCTAGTTCCTTCAGCCGAGTTCTCTCAAGCGCCTTGGTATTCTCTACCCGACCACCTGTGTCGGTTTGGGGTACGATTCCCACTAACCTGAAGCTTAGAAGATTTTCCTGGAAGCATGGCATCAACTACTTCAGTCCCTTAGGACCTCGTCATCAGCTCTCAGCCTGCACACTTAAGTGCGATTTCCCGGATTTGCCTAAGAAATCAACCTACCACCTTAAACGCGGACTACCAACGCCGCGCTAGCCTAGCCTTCTCCGTCTCTCCATCGCAGTTAGCGGAAGTACAGAAATATTAATCTGTTTCCCATCGATTACGCCTTTCGGCCTCACCTTAGGGGTCGACTCACCCTGCCCCGATTAACGTTGGACAGGAACCCTTGGTCTTCCGGCGAGGGGGTTTTTCACCCCCTTTATCGTTACTCATGTCAGCATTCGCACTTCTGATACCTCCAGCGTGGGTTACCCCTTCACCTTCAACGGCTTACAGAACGCTCCTCTACCGCGCAGTCCTAATGGACCACACCCGTAGCTTCGGTGACTAGCTTAGCCCCGTTACATCTTCCGCGCAGGCCGACTCGACTAGTGAGCTATTACGCTTTCTTTAAATGATGGCTGCTTCTAAGCCAACATCCTAGCTGTCTAAGCCTTCCCACATCGTTTCCCACTTAGCTAGTACTTTGGGACCTTAGCTGACGGTCTGGGTTGTTTCCCTTTTGACAACGGACGTTAGCACCCGCTGTCTGTCTCCCGAGTAGTACTCACTGGTATTCGGAGTTTGCAAAGGGTTGGTAAGTCGGGATGACCCCCTAGCCTTAACAGTGCTCTACCCCCAGTGGTATTCGCTCGAGGCGCTACCTAAATAGCTTTCGAGGAGAACCAGATATCTCCGAGTTTGATTGGCCTTTCACCCCCAGCCACAAGTCATCCGCTAATTTTTCAACATTAGTCGGTTCGGTCCTCCAGTTGATGTTACTCAACCTTCAACCTGCCCATGGCTAGATCACTCGGTTTCGGGTCTACACCTTGCAACTAAACGCGCAGTTAACACTCGGTTTCCCTACGGCTCCGCTATTCGCTTAACCTCGCTACAAAATGTAAGTCGCTGACCCATTATACAAAAGGTACGCAGTCACGGTCTCAAGAACCGCTCCCACTGCTTGTACGTATACGGTTTCAGGTTCTATTTCACTCCCCTCACAGGGGTTCTTTTCGCCTTTCCCTCACGGTACTGGTTCACTATCGGTCAGTCAGGAGTATTTAGCCTTGGAGGATGGTCCCCCCATATTCAAACAGGATGTCACGTGTCCCGCCTTACTCGTTTTCATCTATGGTTAGTTTTCATGTACGGGGCTATCACCCTGTGCCGCTG
>NZ_JBOZPB010000051.1:0-3030 GCF_050848685.1 Shewanella sp. MF08487 | reverse complement strand
AGCGGTTATCTCGTTAAAACGGTCAAGATATGCAGCTAAACTCTTTGCGCCTCTCCTAATAGCGCACAGAGGGCATAGAAGGTGTTTCATGCAGAACCTCGCTTTAGCAAGGCGGGTTTCCCCGACCGTGTAATAATTTCTAAAGACTAACCAGTTACCGCAATCCTCCAGACGCCTCTGGAGACGACCTGTGTCGCCGTAAAAATATTCGCCAGTGTCAGAGTCGATATGTTCGACAGAACCACTCAGGTATTGTATATTTTGCTTTGTGCGATGTTTTGCCTTGCCGTATCTCTCGATGCGTTTCGGTAAGTCATCGACGTTAGAGCCTCTCTCAGATAGTTCTCCCGCCAAGGTAACTGAATCTGTTAGGGGCTTCGTTCTTTCTGAAGCCATAGTTTTTCCCTTCTTAGTTGTGTCCATTGTTACCACTTTGTTTGTATGTATCAAGTATAAAGAGCGCCACCCCCCAACCAGTGTCCACGCAAAACGCATGAACCACAGGCTGGGCGGGGCTTCTAGATGCTTGCAGAGCGATTCGAAGGGTTTTGAATAGGAACGGTCTTGACGGCAGGAACTGAGCCTTTAGGAATGAAGAAAGTCACTACCTTGCCGTTGGCAATTGCGCCAACTGGTACTGAGATTTCCTTGCCGATGTGCTGCTTAAAATCTGACACGTTATGCGCTGTAAGTGTGAACATGTCTTTGCGTGTTTCACCATTCGGAAGTGAAACATCACCCAAAATCTGGATTTTATCTTGTCCACCGAAGTCCTCTCCTGCTTTGTTTTGGCCTTTGGGCGAAACATAGATGTTAAGCAGTTGGCCGTTCATGGTTAGCATGCTCATTTTTTATCGGCCTCTAATGGTTTGCCATTGGGGTCAATCATCCCAGCTTTCTCCAGATAAGCATTCATCTGCTCAGGGGTGAGGAAGTTGCGCCAAGTGGCATCTTCATTTTCAAAAGCGCCTGCCCAGCCAGCGCTAGCCATGTGAGTAACGCCATTTTTAAACAGGTGCTCAGTGGTTTCCTTGTCAGCAATAGCGGCAAGCTCAAGGCGGTCTGTCTCGCTAAGGGCTGAGAACATATCCTCAGCGGCAGCGTCAAGGATGGTTTGAAGGATGTTAAATCTGGTGGTGTTAAAGCGAGCGGCCAGCGCGGTAAACATGCTGGCGCTAGAGGCTTTCATGCGTACAGTGATTTTGGTTTCCATAGCTTCTTCAAAGCCTCCATGTGCTTCTGAATCGTAAAAGTCTTTGACGAGTTGGCCAGCGTTTGATTTAAGTTTCATTTTTCAAAATTCCGTATAGGTTCTGTTTGGGTTTTTAGCTGGAGGTTCAGCTTGAAATCTAGAATATGCCTAACTCAATACTTAAGCAAGTTTCTGTTTTGGCATCAAGAGCAAAAAATGAGGATGAGCGCTCTAGGTGAAGACTTGTATTCACCTAGAGCGCTTATCAGGGCTGCTTTTGCGGGGTTTCACTTTACAGAAACGGTTTAACAGTTTTATCGCCCTCGCGCATCGCTTGCTCAGCCTTCGCCGCTAGCGCGCTTAGGCGATAAAAAACGGCCTGTAAGCTGGTTTTGCCTACGGCCGTTTGGCTCCTGCAGTGCTGAGGGTTTAGCTGTTAAAAGCGTCTAGCAGGGTAAGGGGCTAAGAGCGCTTAGCATGGGGGCTTCCCCCATACCCCCTTGATATCTGTTTACAAGTATCAGGCTTGAGGCTTCTTGAAGGTCGCTGTTTAGCTTTTCGAGCAAGGGGAGGCAAAGGGAGTGAAATTCTTCGGGCTTGAGGCTTTGATTTTGTAACATTATCAAGGCTAAGGCCATTTGCTCAGCGTCATTCACTAACTCTTGAGCACGTTCTAAGGTAAGATTCGCGTTAGGCATAATCAACTCCACATAGTTGGTTGTGTTAGCCTGGGAGTGGAGTTACTGCTCTGCTCCCAGGCGATTCATCGATGGGGCCCTTCCCGTAACGGGTCCCTTCCCATCTCTTCTATCGCTCTAGAGCCACGACAGAAATTCTTGTACTCCATGTTCATCTGGGGTTTCCAGCTCATAAATCATCGTGGATTCAACTTCCTCGATAGTGTCGGAACCTTCTTCCCATTGATACGTTAGGCCGTTGTTACCTTCAAAGGTTTTCATTGTGCTTCCCTCTGGCGTTTTTCAACTAGCCACCACGCATTAGATCGATATTTTTCGGCTTTGGCAAGTGCATTATCTGACCGTTCATCTAATGGGCTGATAATGCGAACCTCGGGACGTTCCCCGCCCGTGTGGTGGTGGTGATGCGTAACGGTGTAACCTGCATTGGTGTACTTGTAGAACAACTCGATGTAGGGGAGTTCATCAGGTAGGAGATCATCTGTCAGTTTATCTGGAACGCTAACGCCCCAGAATAAGCCAAATGAGCCTTGGAGGCGTTTTCCCTTCAAAATCGTGTAGGCAAGGAAGTTTTCCTTGGGTGGCAAATCTGAGAACTTAAGCGCGTATTTGAAGACCTCTGCAAAGGACTTTGCAGGGTCTTGGGTATCGATAGGGCGACAATCTACAATTGACGAATCACCCGTTATGGATAGCCATTCTTGGGACAACCGGCTTTCCGATTTTTTAAGACCGGACGCCTTAAAATCGAAGTCGATTAACTGGTCAGGGTCAACCAAAACAATGGCATGAATATGAGGATGCCAGCCCTTTTCACTGTAGGTAAACTCGTAGCTGAATACAGCCCCTTCAACCTTGCAAAGCTCGTTAAAGCCGCGGTTCATCTTGAAATAAGCCCTGCGTCTATTCTGATAGGTTTTCCATGAGGCCACCAAATGGTCGAAGCGTTCTTGCAAATCTTCACCGTTGGTAACGGTCAAAGTTAGCAAATAAGGCACTAAACGAGGGTTTTTAGCGGTTATCTCGTTAAAACGGTCAAGATATGCAGCTAAACTCTTTGCGCCTCTCCTAATAGCGCACAGAGGGCATAGAAGGTGTTTCATGCAGAACCTCGCTTTAGCAAGGCGGGTTTCCCCGACC
>NZ_JBOZPB010000050.1:0-4059 GCF_050848685.1 Shewanella sp. MF08487 | reverse complement strand
CTGGAGCGTTATCGATTTGAGCAAAGTTTTTCACTTCGCCACCATAAGTCTTAGCCAGTACTGCTGAAATAGCTGCAGTTAGAGTGGTTTTACCATGGTCAACGTGACCAATGGTGCCCACGTTTACATGGGGCTTAATACGTTCAAATTTAGCTTTAGCCATGGTAATGCCTCAGTCCAAGAATCTTGGTGATGAAAACTAACATATAGAAAAAATCCGATGCATTAAAATGACATCGAACCGTTTATGTTTAGGCGTAGGAGCTAACTTTAGAGAGGCTGGTGCTGATAGGCAGATTCGAACTGCCGACCTCACCCTTACCAAGGGTGTGCTCTACCAACTGAGCCATATCAGCAACTAATTTGGAGCGGACAGCGGGAATCGAACCCGCGTTATCAGCTTGGAAGGCTGGAGTAATACCATTATACGATGTCCGCGCAACCTAACTTAGGCTACCTAACTACCTAGAAAAAGTGGTGGAGGGAGAAGGATTCGAACCTTCGAAGGCTGAGCCGTCAGATTTACAGTCTGATCCCTTTGGCCACTCGGGAACCCCTCCACAGAAATATGGTGCCGGCACCAAGAGTCGAACTCGGGACCTACTGATTACAAGTCAGTTGCTCTACCAACTGAGCTATGCCGGCACATCATTTCGGAACGGGATATTAGGTAAATGTGCCGTCAAGTGCAAGTAAAAAAACACCTAATTATGTAAAAAAGTGCTTAAACGGTGTTTTTTTACACGCGACTCCTCTTCCTCGTGCAATTTAACAGCAAATACACCAAACGATAGCGGAAACACGATGGCTATCCTCTATTTTGTATTGTTCCGAATAATTCCATAGTGTACTGTGCCTTTCCTAAGCTGAGGAAAGCCAATGACGTCTAAAAATTCAATTCAAAAAGCACTCTATCTCGCCTTTGAGCGCCTGCAATGGTCTGATCTGCGAAACTCAGTGCCGCTTACGCTAAGTGAGCAAGATTTGGAAAACCTTAGAGGCATTAATGAAAAGATTTCCTTATCGGAAGTCACTGATATTTACCTTCCCCTTAGTCGGCTACTCAATTTGATCGTCAAAGCTAAGCAGCAACGTGGCTTAGTGGTTGATGAGTTCCTTGGGCAAAAGCCATCAAGAAGCCCTTACATCATTAGTATTGCCGGCAGTGTCGCTGTAGGCAAAAGTACCACAGCGCGTATCTTGCAAGCCTTGCTACGGCATTGGCCTGAGCACCCTAAGGTCGATCTAGTCACAACGGATGGCTTTTTGTATCCGCTGGCAGACTTGAAGCGTAAAGGGTTATTACAGCGCAAGGGATTTCCGGAAAGCTACGATATGAAAATGCTGGTTGAGTTTATCTCAGCAGTAAAATCTGGCCAACCCCATGTGAAAGCGCCTATCTATTCACACGTCACCTATGACCGTGTGAAAAATCAGCACCAAACCGTTTCTCAGCCCGACATCTTAATTTTGGAAGGCTTGAATGTACTGCAGACTGGACTCGACTCCCCCGTCGATACCCGTCGTCCTTTTGTCTCCGATTTTGTCGACTTTTCTATTTATGTCGATGCGGAAGAGCCGTTACTCAAACAATGGTACAAAGAACGCTTCTTGCAATTCCGCTCTGGCGCCTTCAGTGACAAGAAATCGTATTTTCATCACTATTCGACACTAACTGACGATGAAGCCAATACCATTGCCGCCAATATTTGGGACACGATTAACGGTCCCAACCTGCAATTGAATATTCAACCGACCCGTGAAAGGGCGCATTTGATCTTGCAAAAAGGCCAAGACCATTTGATGTCCCACGTACTGATGCGCAAATAGCTCTACATCGTTATTCTCGAGCCCTTAAGCTAATTTCACCGCCGATAAATGCTTGCACACCGTCGGCGGTTTCGAGCAATACCGCACCCTGCTCATCAACGCCGCGACAAATCCCTTCGACAGACGTATCCCCCATAATCAAACGTATTTCACGACCATAAAATAAGTCTGCCGCTTGCCAACGAGCCTTGAATGCAGCTAATCCTTCACGTTCAAATAGCTGGATATCGCGCTTCAGTTGCTTCTGTAATTCGATAACAAGCGCAGTCTTATCTGGCATATCAACCAAATTTGACAGGTCACTCCATGGCTGATCGATACCTTTGCCTTGCTCCTCTGACATCGCCATATTAACGCCAACACCAATGATCAGCTGACACTGACTATCCGCCTGTCCCGACATTTCAATCAAGATCCCGGCAAGCTTCTTGTTATCCAAATAGATATCATTCGGCCACTTAACCCCAATATTCTCGACCCCAAACGATTTAAGCACTTCAACTAGAGTGCACGCCACCACTAAACTTAGACCCATGGCTTGTGCCATTCCCTGCGGGAATGTCCAAAACAATGAGAAGTACAGGTGATGCCCATAGGGCGACACCCAAGTGCGACCTCGGCGACCGCGACCTGCAGATTGATACTCTGCCACGCACACATCGCCATTCTTTAGCTCAGTGGTATGACTCAGCATAAAGCCGTTGGTGCTTGCGATCTCATCAAAATAAAAACAACGGTTATCAATTGACTGCACTAAACGTGAAGCATCAATCAAAGAGATGGGATTGGCTAGCTTATAGCCGCGACCTTTAACGCTATAAATTGCTACGCCATAGGTTTCTAACGCATCAATGTGCTTATTTACAGCGGCGCGCGAAATCCCAAGTTCAGTGGCTAACTGCTCGCCTGAAACAAATTGACCGCTAGACAATAACGCTAATATCTGGCGCTTTCTTCCCCAATTATCAGACATACAAATCTCCTTCACCGTTAGCGCCCATGATTCTAGGTTCCGCTTCTAGCACAACACCAAATTTATCCTGTACTTGCGCAATAACGTGCAGCGCTAAGCGACAAATATCGCGCCCCGTTGCCCCGCCTCGATTCACTAATACCAAAGCTTGTTTGTCATGCACAGCCGCATTACCAAGCACAAAACCTTTCAGTCCCGCTTGCTCAATCAACCAACCTGCCGCCAATTTCACCGTCGCATCCGCTTGCGCGTAACCCACTATCGTCGGAAAACGCTGTGCTAAATCTAGATAACAGGCCGCGCTAACAATTGGATTTTTAAAGAAACTGCCTGCATTGCCGAGCACTGCTGGATCAGGGAGCTTTTCACTGCGCACTTGGCATACACGCTCAAAAATCTCACGGGCTGTAACGGTTGCTGGATCAAACGATTGCAATGGACCATAGACCAAACGCGGTTGCCAACGTTTAGCTAAGCGCAGTCCGACAGCAGTGACTACGGCAAGATTGCGCAATTTGTCTTTGAAAATAGACTCACGGTAAGCAAATTGACACTCAGCTGTACTTATACGCACAAACTCACCTGAGGGTAAATCAAGATACTCAACCCAATCACACACATCACAGAGTTCAACACCATAAGCGCCAATATTCTGGATAGGTGCTGCGCCAACCGTTCCAGGAATTAACGCCATATTCTCCAACCCAAACATGCCATGCTCGAGCGTAAACTGAATTAACTCGTGCCAATTCTCACCCGCCTCAACCTCGAGGTAAAACGCCTCTTCATCATCAGATACTTTTATTCCTTTTGATAAAACTCTGACAACGGTGCCATAAAAGTCCTGTGTAAAGACCAGATTGCTACCTCCCCCCAACACCAGCATAGGCGCTTGTTGTTGCCATAGTGGTAGACAAACCGCCTTGATAGTCTTTTTGGAGTGAACCTCAACAAGATCCGCGCAAGACTGTGCTAAACCAAAGGAATTTAATGACTTAAGACTATGAAGTAGAGACATATGTTTGATCAATGGCCATAAAAATACATTGTAACCGCTAAAAGTGATGATTGCAGCAAATGAGGAAACGCACAGATGAAGTCACACAAAAGGCTGCCCCCTTAATACACAAAATACACTATTTCTGCCAAATTGCAGACGCAAAAAAGCCAGCTTATTCAGCTGGCTTCGTTACATCTCATCGAGATAATTAGGCGCTTGGCGATGACCTACTCTCACATGGGGAGACCCCACACTA
>NZ_JBOZPB010000005.1:0-230864 GCF_050848685.1 Shewanella sp. MF08487 | reverse complement strand
AGCAAGATGTGACGGCTTACATGAAATATTACAACTTGGAGCGACTTCATTCTGCTAATGACAATCTGTCACCGGTAGAGTTTGAAAATTCTCAAGTAAAAGTGTCCAGTTTGGGTTGACCAGTACATCAAGGTGTGGCTCTTGTCTTGTGGATCAAACGCGCAGGCGGGTTTTCTTCTGTTATAATGCCCCCTCGATTTTTTGGAGGCGAGAATGGACGTATCTTCTTTACTAGACGGCCTGAATGATAAGCAGCGCGAGGCTGTCGCGGCACCGCAATCTAGCATGTTAGTGTTGGCGGGCGCGGGCAGTGGTAAAACTCGGGTGTTGACCCACCGTATTGCGTGGCTGATGCAGGTTGAACAGCAGAGTCCTTACTCGATTCTTGCGGTGACGTTTACCAATAAAGCTGCGGCTGAGATGCGCGAGCGAGTTGAAAAAGTCGCTGGCACTAATATGGGGCGCATGTGGATTGGCACGTTCCACGGTTTGGCGCATCGTTTGTTACGCACTCACTTTCAAGATGCGGGTTTACCGCAAAGCTTCCAAATCCTTGATTCTGACGATCAAGTGCGTTTGATCAAACGTATTCTTAAAAGCTTGAATTTGGATGAGAAACAATATCCTCCACGCCAAGCTCAGGGTTATATCAATGGTAAAAAAGACCAAGGATTACGCCCTAAACATATCGATGCGGGCGGTTTTCCGCTTGAGCAAAATCTGCTAAAAATCTATCAGGTTTACCAAGAGTCTTGTGATCGCGCAGGTTTAGTCGATTTTGCCGAAATCCTATTACGTGCCCATGAGTTATGGCTCAATAAGCCGCACTTGTTGGCCCATTATCAAGACAGATTTAAGCATATTTTGGTGGACGAGTTTCAAGACACCAACGCCATTCAATATGCGTGGATCCGCGTGCTCGCCGGTCAAACTGCCAATGTGATGATAGTCGGTGATGACGACCAATCGATTTACGGCTGGCGTGGCGCTCAGGTTGAAAACTTACATCGATTCTTAAAAGATTTCCCGACGGCGACCACGATTCGCCTCGAACAAAATTATCGCTCTAAGGGCAATATTCTTAAAGCTTCCAACGCCTTAATCGCCAACAACCCAGAGCGCATGGGCAAAGAGTTGTGGACGGATGAAGCCGATGGCGATCCGATTTCGCTCTATTGCGCCTTTAATGAAATGGACGAGGCGCGCTTTATTGTCGGCCGAATTAATGATTGGCACGAAAAGGGCGGCAACCTCAGTGATTGTGCGATTTTATATCGCTCTAACGCTCAGTCGCGGGTATTGGAAGAAGCCTTATTACACAAAGGCTTAGCCTATCGAATCTACGGCGGCTTACGCTTCTTCGAACGCCAAGAAATTAAAGATGCCATGGGTTACCTGCGGTTGATTAATAACAAAGACGACGATGCGGCGTTTGAGCGTGTAGTGAATACGCCGCCCCGTGGCATTGGCGATCGTACTTTAGATATTTTGCGCTCCACGGCGCGCCAGCATGAGTTAACCCTGTGGCAGGCGAGTGTGCGTTTGCTCGACGAGAAAGTGCTCGCGGGCCGCGCAGCAAATTCTGTGCGTGGTTTCATGGACTTAATCATGACGATGCGTGAAGACACCCAAGATATGGTGCTGTATCGCATGGCCGATACAGTGATCCAAGCGTCGGGCCTTAAGGCCATGTATGAAGCCGAAAAGGGTGAAAAAGCCCACGCTAGAATCGAAAACTTAGAAGAACTCGTCACGGCGGCGCGTACTTTTGAGCTGCCAGAAGAGCTGGAGGACATGGGCGAACTTAACGGTTTCCTCTCCCACGCGGCGCTCGAAGCGGGCGAAGGCCAAGCCGATGCCTTTACCGATGCGGTGCAGCTAATGACGCTGCATTCTGCTAAAGGGCTAGAGTTCACTATGGTGTTCATGGCGGGTGTCGAAGAAGGGATCTTCCCGAGTAAAATGGCGCTCGAAGAGGGCGATAGACTCGATGAAGAACGCCGTCTCTGCTATGTCGGCATGACCCGCGCTATGGAAAAACTCTATATTACCTATGCGGAATCACGGCGCATTTATGGCCGCGAAGATTACGCGCGGCCGTCGCGTTTTATCAAAGAGATCCCGCCGCAATATGTGGATGAAATCCGTCTTAAGGCGCAGGTTTCAACCCCGATGGCGAATAATCGTTTCAGCGCCCAAAAATCGGCTGCCACAAACGATACGGGCTTTAACGTCGGCCAACGAGTCAATCATCCTAAATTTGGTGAAGGTAAAGTGACCAACTTTGAGGGCAGCGGTGCCCAAGGGCGAGTTCAAGTGAGCTTTACTGACTTTGGCAGCAAGTGGTTAGTGGTGGCTTACGCTCGGTTAGAGGCGCTTTAATACCAGCCCTGAACGCGATGAATGTCAGCTTTTTATGACACGCTTTTAGGGCGTAAATTCGCATCGGGAGAAGCATGGGTATATGATGCTACTCCTGAAAATCGAGTGGAAACGTGAGCCGATATTAGGAATGGGAGTACCTAGTTAATGAATTTAAAGCAGAAGTGGGATGTGTATTCCCGTCTTACTCGAATCGACCGCCCTATAGGTACGCTATTATTGCTGTGGCCATGCTTGATGGCGCTGATGTTAGCGGCGGGTGGTATGCCCGATCTTAAGGTATTAATCGTCTTTATTTTGGGCGTAGTGATTATGCGTGCCTGTGGCTGCATTATTAATGATTATGCCGATCGTGATCTTGACTCCTTTGTTGAACGCACACGCGCTCGCCCCTTAGCCAGTGGTGAAATTAGCAGCAAAGAAGCGCTGTTACTGTTTGCTGTATTAGGCCTAGTGGCATTTGGTTTAGTCTTATTACTCAATGGATTAGTCGTTAAATTATCCGTTGTTGGCATTATTCTCACCATTATTTATCCCTTCACTAAACGCATCACCAACATGCCACAGATGTTTTTGGGCATAGTGTGGAGCTGGTCTATCCCTATGGCTTACGCGGCGCAAACGGGTGAAGTGCCGATGGAAGCTTGGTGGTTATTTGCCGCCAATTGGTGTTGGACTGTCGCCTACGACACTATGTACGCCATGGTCGATAGGGACGATGATTTAAAAGTAGGCATAAAATCTACTGCGATTTTGTTTGGTAAATATGACCGCCAAATCATCGGGTTATTTCAGCTGGGCGCATTAATCTGTTTTATTGCCGCGGGTTGGAGCGCCGATCGTGGTTTAGTGTATGGCCTAGGAATACTGACTTTTGTTGGCTTTAGCTCCTACCAACAAGTGCTAATTTTTGGTCGCGAACGTGCACCGTGTTTTAAGGCATTCCTCAATAATAATTGGGCAGGTTTGGTGTTATTCGCCACCTTAGGCGCTGATTATTTATTCGCTTAAGTACATAGCGGCTGTAGCTCAACAGCCGCTATGAAATATCCGTCACTCTGCCGCATCAATTACTCACGTCAGATATCCCCACCGCTTTACTTGCGTAAACAGTCACTAATATGTGCTACTCAATACGTGTCACTAAATGAATTTAGTGGGCGCGTATAATAGGCATTCATGCTTAAAAACAGTTAAACACATCTGATATTTTGCATGTGTTGTTGACGCAGCAGCTCAATAGAGTATGATTTCTCTCTCTATTAAGGGAGTGTTTATGGCGCAGTTAATACCATTACAACTGTTTAAGTTACTGTCAGATGAAACGCGGCTCAGCATTATGCTCTTGCTTCGTGAGGCAGGTGAACTGTGCGTATGTGATATCACAGTTGCTATGCAACAAACTCAACCTAAGATATCGCGCCACCTTGCCATGCTTAGAGAATCAGGTTTATTAATGGATCGCCGCGACGGTAAATGGATCCATTATCGCCTCTCGCCGCATATTCCCGTGTGGGCTGCCCATATTCTTGAGCAAGCTGGCCTATGTCTGTTGATTGAAACCAACCAACTCCTTAAGCGGTTGCAACAAGGTCATTTATCTTGTCAGTAATATGCTAAAAAATTTTACAGATACACATCTGAAAATTCATATGTGTATTCGGGTGTATTTCAAATGTATGTATAGCGGGGAATACCATGCTACTGGCGATAACGATTTTTATGCTGACCTTAATCTTGGTGATTTGGCAACCTAAGGGCTTAGGCATTGGCTGGAGCGCCTCGATTGGCGCTGCCATGGCGCTTGCCACAGGCGCGGTGCAATTGAGTGATATTGCTGTGGTATGGCAGATAGTCTGGAATGCGACGGCCACCTTTATCGCAGTGATTATTATCAGCTTACTATTAGATAAGGCGGGCTTTTTCGAGTGGGCGGCATTACATGTGGCCCGTTGGGGCAATGGTAAAGGGCGTTGGCTGTTTAGTTATATCATTTTGCTCGGTGCTTGTGTGGCGGCATTATTTGCTAACGATGGCGCGGCGTTAATCCTCACGCCTATCGTTATTGCGATGTTATTGGCGCTCGGTTTTAGCCGCGGTGCGACTTTAGCCTTTGTGATGGCGGCGGGTTTTATTGCCGATACCGCTAGCTTGCCGCTGATAGTGTCTAATTTGGTGAACATTGTCTCGGCAGACTTTTTTAACCTGGGTTTTATGGACTATGCCGCAGTGATGCTGCCAGTTGATCTGGTGGCGATTGTAGCGACCTTAGGTATGTTGCACTGGTTTTTCCGTAAAGATATTCCAGCCACTTACGATATTGCTAAGCTAAAGTCGCCCAATGAGGCGATTAGCGATCCGCAAACCTTCAAGGTGGGTTGGCTGGTATTGGCCTTACTCTTGATTGGATTTTTCGCCCTAGAGCCTTTAGGTGTCCCCGTGAGTGTGGTTGCCGCTGTTGGCGCTTTAATTCTTTGGGGCGTCGCCCGTCGCGGTAAGGTTATCGATACAACCGAGGTGCTCAAACAAGCGCCGTGGCAAATCGTAATTTTTTCGCTCGGCATGTATCTGGTGGTATACGGTTTACGCAATGCGGGCCTGACGGATTTACTGGCGAATATACTCAATACCTTCGCACAATATGGTATCTGGGGCGCGACCTTAGGCACGGGCTTTTTGACGGCATTTTTATCTTCGGTGATGAATAATATGCCGACTGTGCTGATTGGTGCCCTGTCGATAGAGGCCAGCGAAGCCAGCGGTGTGATTAAAGACGCTATGGTGTACGCCAATATTATTGGTAGCGATCTTGGGCCTAAAATCACTCCAATTGGTAGTTTAGCCACCTTGTTATGGTTGCATGTGCTATCACAAAAAAATATTACTATTACATGGGGTTACTATTTTAGAGTCGGTATTGTGATGACGTTACCGATACTGTTAGTGACCCTTATTGCTCTGGCGGTTCGTCTATCTTTTTAAAGCGGTTTTTATTGAGCGTGTGACAGATTATTGCAGGCGCGCAATATTAGTTGCTGAGTACCGATAGTTAACTAAATTTTGTTTAATAGAGAGAAAATCATGCAAGCAGCCAGCGTTATTCGTATTTTTCATAATCCAGACTGTGGCACCTCGCGCAATACGCTAGCGCTTATTCGTAATAGCGGCGTAGAGCCTGAAATTATTCATTATCTTCAAACCCCGCCATCGCGGCCCGAGTTACTTACCTTGATTGCTGCTATGGGCATACCGACAAGGGCGCTGCTGCGCACCAATGTGGCACCTTTTGAAGCTCTGGGGCTTGCCAATGACTGTTTTAGCGATGATGAATTGGTCGATTTTATGTTGGCCCATCCGATTTTAATTAATCGCCCTATTGTGGTGACTCCACTTGGCACAAGGTTATGCCGCCCCTCTGAGTTAGTGTTGGATATTTTACCTAACGTGCAGCAAGGTGCTTTTAGCAAAGAAGATGGTGACGCTGTGATTGATGCAAAGGGAGAAAGGTTAATATAATGAATCCATTAGATAACACACTTCCTTTAGATAACGTGCCAGCTTCAAATAACGTGCTGGAGCTCATGCCAGCACTGAAGTCTGAGTTGTTAGATAGCCGCATTCAGGCGGTGCAATTTATGCTGTCGCCAGAGGCGCATCCGCCTCGAGTGCTCATGCTCTATGGCTCTGTGCGTGAGCGCTCTTACAGCCGCTTGACTACTGAGGAAGCCGCACGGTTACTCACCCGCATGGGCGCAGAGGTGCGGATTTTTAATCCTTCAGGCTTGCCGCTAGCCGATGATGCCCCCGATACGCACCCTAAAGTACAAGAGTTACGTGAAATGGTGCGTTGGAGTGAAGCCATGGTGTGGTGCTCACCCGAGCGTCATGGTGCTATGACCGGCATAATGAAAACCCAAATTGATTGGATCCCGCTGACTGAAGGTGCAATTCGTCCTTCACAGGGTAAAACCTTGGCCATTATGCAAGTTAGCGGCGGCTCGCAATCTTTTAACGCCCTCAATCAAATGCGTATATTAGGTCGCTGGATGCGGATGTTCACGATCCCAAATCAGTCCTCGGTGGCTAAGGCTTGGCAAGAATTTGATGAGGCAGGGCGGATGAAACCTTCAGCCTATTACGATCGCATTGTGGATGTGATGGAAGAGTTGATGAAATTTACCTTGTTATTGCGGGGAAATATGGATTACTTAACCGACAGATACAGTGAGCGTAAAGAAAGCCACGCAGAACTTACCGCCAGAGTGGAGCAAAAGCGTATTTAGGCTTGTGCCTATCAATACCAAATGGTTACATTTTAATATCGCGATAGTATTTTTATAGCGGTTAGCAACGTATTTAATGTCGTATTGTATGTGGGTAGCTAAGTTTAAACGGCGAAGATTAGAATTAATCGCTAAAGGAATAAACCATCAAAGGAGGTGATATATGCCGTGTCAGCTAACCCGATTATTTGGCATTGAACTGCCGATTATTCAGGCGCCTATGGCGGGTGTTCAGGGCAGTGTCCTGACTGTCGCCGTATCGCAAGCGGGCGCTTTAGGGTCGTTGCCCTGCGCCATGTTATCCCCCGAGGCTTTGCACACTGAATTAACGCATATTCGCGCCCAAACGACTAAGCCCATCAATGTAAACTTCTTTTGTCATCAAGAGCCCGCACCACAAGCGGTAAAACAGGCCGAGTGGCTTAATCAACTCGCGCCTTATTTTACTGAGTTAGGTGTCAATCCTGACGCCCAAACCGTGGTGCAGCTGCGCTCACCCTACACCAGTGCTCAGGCTGAAGTGTTAGCCAAATTTAAACCCGAAGTCGTGAGTTTTCACTTTGGTTTACCCAATGATGATTTGCTGCTAGAGATTAAATCTTGGGGTTCTAAAGTGATTTCTACCGCGACTACAGTGGCAGAAGCCTTGTGGCTAGAGGCACATGGCGTGGATGCTATTATTGCCCAAGGTTTAGAGGCCGGCGGCCATAGAGGGCATTTTTTATCCGATGATTTAACTGCGCAGCTCGGCACTTTTAGCTTATTGCCGCAAATCATCGCTGCCGTTGCTGTGCCCGTTATCGCCGCAGGTGGCATAGTTGATGCGAAAACTGTGCGCGCCGCGATGGCAATGGGCGCTTCGGCGGTACAAGTCGGTACGGCCTATTTACTTTGCCCTGAATGCACCACCAGTAAACTTTATCGCGCCGCGCTGCAAAGTGAGGCCGCGCAGCATACTGCGCTGACTAACTTATTTTCTGGCCGACCTGCTCGCGGCATAGTGAATCGTTTTATGGCCGAACTTGGACCTATCAACCAAGCTGTACCCGATTTCCCTCTTGCAGCAAGTGCTGTTGCCGTATTACGAAGCGCCGCCGAGCAACAAGGGTTCGGTGATTTCAGCCCACTGTGGTGCGGCCAAAATGCTTCAGGCTGCAAAGCGATCCCGGCTGCGGAGCTCACAAGGCTGTTAGCTTTAGGTTTGATGGTTTAACAATCTACTTGAGTATTTTTAAGCCCACCTTGTATTCATTCTTGTTGCCCCCAATGTATTTGATAAACCAAGCAACTTTATTGGTTGTCACTATTATAGTTTTGGCAGTTATGTATTAACTGTTATTTGTTGAATAGCTCAACTTACAGGGATGTTAAATGCTAAAAATACGACTAAGACGCCCAGTTAAATATCGAATAGCCTTCCTCATATTGATGGTTACTGTGTATTTTATTGGGTTTAATATCGTGCCAGAACAGTTAACGCAAACAAGTGAGCAGCTGCTTTTGGCACTCGTCAGTGCGCTATATTTTGTGTTGTTACCTCTGCTCTATTGGTATTGGATTATCAAAATTGGTGCGCAAAAAAGCTGGAAAATATTTGTTATCCTAAGTTTGAGCTGCCTCATGGCTCGGCTCAGTTATCCTCCTAAAATTGCAGAGTATTTCGAGTTTATCGCTTGGTTACGTTTCCCTATTATTGCGATATTGCTGCTCATCGAACTGTACTTGATGGTGAGTATTATTAAGGGATTGTGGCAGGCGAGGAAGGCTTCAAGCGATCCAAGATTAGCGATCATTGCTCAATATGCTGCCACTGTGGAGCAAGAGAAGGGTAAGGGGACGAATGAACTTAGAACGCTTAATATTGAGGGCGCATCAAACATTGATTCGCCAAAGAATCAAATGCCTGACGATAAGAAGCTGACCTTAGGTTTAATACTCGCCACTGAACCCGCGAGCTGGTATTACGCTATTCCTTATTTTTCCCGTCGCCACCCTACTGCAGTCACTCAGCTTAAGTTGCTCAGTGCCCAGCCTTGGCATGCTTTAGGCCTCATAATGTGCTTAATCGCCGCCTCCACACTGAGTTACACACTACTGGATGATGTGAGTCATATTGCTGCCGTATTCGTTTCTGGTTTGATCTTGTATTCAGTTGTATTAATCGCTGCCAATTACCGCATCAGTCGTTATTACTCCCTGTACCAAAAGGAAGGTAAGTTGATTATCAATAATGGTATCTGGGGTTTTATGTCGATTGATTTAACCCAGATAAATGAACTGAAATTAGGGATGTTTGCGACTCATATGCAGCCACAGCAAGTGGGCGGTGCTTCAGAAATATTGACAATAGGCCGTGGCGATACCGCGAATGTGCAGCTTATTTTTAAGCAGCCCCAAACTTATTATGGTGGCATGGGACAATTGCCAGAGTCGTTCAGTGTGGTCAACCTTGTTGTGGATGATCCTCCAGTATTCGCCGATGCGCTTGGTCAAATCCACGAGTGACAAAAAACATGCTAGGTTGGGTTTACATAGCAAATCTTTGTTTAAGCTATTGATATTAAAGTGTTATAATGTAACGTTTTTCATTTGGCGATTTAGATGTCACAGAATGTCATTGTTATAAGTTGCGATATCTTTGCTATTATCTACTCCCCAATACTTGTATTTAACATGGCTAAATTAGCGACACATTGGTTTATACTCGTCGTCTAATGATTTACCGCGAGTTAAGCTCAGCGGCTTAATTCAGCCGTTCCTTCAGCCTGAGTATGAGCATCTACCACGGCTTCAAATGATTAATATCGATGGTCATAGATGTTGCTGACCTCTATAGATTTAAGGATAACGTTATGTTGTTACGTCAAATCATTGTTTTGTGCCTTGCCGTTATGAGTTTTACTGCATTTGCGGGCGATAAAGCCTATCAACAAATCACACTTAAAACCTATCCAGAACAGCAGCAAGTGAACTTAGCCAGTGTGTCGGGTGACAAGCCGATATACCTAAAGTTTTGGGCAACTTGGTGTCAGCCCTGTATGGAGCAAATGCCGCATTTTGAAGCTCTGCAAAAGCAATATCAGGACAAAGTAAACATAGTTGCGGTTAACATTAATATTAATGAAGAGCTGCCTAAGATTGCTGAGGTTATCACGCGTTTTGGGCTGACTATGCCCGTGTGGTTAGATAATGAAGGCGAGTTAGGTGTGGCTTTAGGCTTGGTCGGTACGCCCTATAGCGTATTAATTAATCGTGCGGGTGATGTGGTTTACACTAGCCATGAGTCAGATGCTAATTTAGATAAATTTATTGATATGTTAGCCAGTGGCCAAGAGTTAACGGCGCAAACAACCGATGCGCCTAATGCGGAGCAAACGGCTAAGTTACTCAAACCTTGGGTTCAGGGTGAGCATTTACTGTTTTTTACCGCAACATGGTGCGATTGGTACTTAGCTGAGAGCCGTCCTGAGATGTCTAAACAGTGTGTTGCTGTGCAAAATGGTTTAAATGATCTCGTGCAAAAACTACCCAATAAAGCCTGGCATGGCGTGGTAAATCACCTGTGGACTGACGATAAAGCACTGGCGGATTTTAAGCAGCTGTATAAAACACAAATAGACTTTAGTATCGATGAGTTAGGCGTGTTGTTTAATCATTTTAACATTCGAAATATTCCGACTTTACTCTGGATCAAGGACGGTAAAGTGATGCAGCGTATTACTGATTTTAGCCAGCCAGAGAAAGTTGTCGAGCAGTTGCCAGTTCAATAACTCCTTTATAACATTAGGACTTTGGCGTAATGCCGAGTATTTTCTACTTTATCATTCGTTTTTATTGTGGGAACTTTTAGCCCTATGACGCCAATTTTTAGTAATGCCGCGATTGGTCGTACCCTATTGATTTTGCTGCTGTGTGCTGGCGTGTTCTTTTTTATCGACTTTTTAGTGCCCGCCTTAGCTGCTTTGATCGTGTGTTTTTCGAGTTGGCCCTTGTATCAAAAACTATTGGCAAAATGCGGGAATCGCACTGTATTGGCGGCAACCATTGCGCTGTGCTGTATTGTGCTCGGGCTGATTATCCCGCTGGCTTTTGTATTTTCCTATGCGTTACAAGAGATTAAAACTTGGGTTGATTGGCTGGTATTTACCAACCAACACGGCTCGCCCGTGCCCTTGTGGATCAAAGAGCTACCTTGGATGGGTGAATGGTTGACCCTGCAATGGCAACAATTTATCGGTGAACCCCACGAATTAGGTAAAATTATCAGTGCCATCAGTGGGCAGAACCTGACGGGTATTTCTCGCGGGGTACTGCAGTTGGGTTGGAACACGCTAGGGTTGCTACTGACCTTAATTTTTATGCTCATCACCTTATTTTTCCTCTATAAAGATGGTGAACAAGTGGCGAAACAATTAGATGTTGTCGGTGAGCGAGTGCTGCCCGCACGCTGGCATAGCTTTTCTCGAGTGGTGCCTGCTACGGTCAGTTCTACGGTTATTGGCATGACGCTTATCGCCATTGGTGAAGGCATAGTGCTAGGGATTGCCTATTGGATTGCCGGTGTGCCATCGGCCGTGGCGTTTGGGGTGCTAACCGCCTTTATGGCCTTGATTCCCGGTGGCGCGCCCACTATGTTTACCTTAATTTCACTTTATTTGGTCGGTACTGGTGATACGACTGCAGGCGTAGGCTTGTTTCTTTGGGGTAGCATAGAGCTGTTTATTGTTGATAAAACTCTGCGGCCGAATTTGGTTGGTGGGCCAATTAAATTGCCTTTTTTACCGACCTTTTTTGGCTTGATTGGCGGCGTGAAAACCATGGGTTTTGTCGGTTTGTTTGTTGGTCCAGTATTGATGGCCTTGCTGGTGGCGATTTGGCGTGAGTGGTTAAGGGAAGAGCCAGAAACGATACCATTGGATAAACAGATAGATAGTCGCTAAAACTTCATTTCTCTAAGGTATTTTTGCGCTCATCTGTGTAAAACCACCAAGGTTTAGCATCTTCACCTGCCATAAAACGGGTGATGGAGATAAATACATCGAGCATGCAGGGGTCGTGTGTTTTTCCGGTCAAACGATTGAGCGTTTGATACAGGTCGTAGGGATTTATGCCTAATAGTTGTTCAGGCTTATCTATGCCAAGCAAACGTAAATCCGCCTCACAGGCTTTGTCAATATTGGGTAAATCAGTTAATTGCTTAACCTCGGCACGCACGACTTTTGCAGGATTCATACGGATTGCCTCGTTAAAACACACGCTGAAAAGTCATTGCCGCCGGATAATCGCTTAGGCGCCGTAATTGCCTTGGCGAAATAAGAGCCTGTAAATAACAGGCTCATAAACAAAGCTATCAAATCTAGGCTTTAACCAGTGTTGTTAGATCCGCTGGGCGATAGTAAACCGATTTTAGTACTTTGCCTTGGCGAACCACTTTACCTACTATTTCCACATCTTTAGCGCATTTCGCGATAATGAAGTCGCCCTGTTGGCTACCAACAATTTCAACACCTTGCTTGGCATAAAAGGCAATCGTCTCAGCGAGTTCTTGTTCGTTACGGCACACTTTACTCATATTACTCGAGTGGACTTCGTCCCAGCAGCTTATAAAATCAATTTCACGGTTTTTAGCCACACAAAGCAACAAGTCGATTAAGTAACTGATTTCGAGTCTGTCGATCATGGCTTGCGCGCCTAAGTGCACTAAACGGCCCATTAACACGTATACAGAATCGACGATGGCATCGGCCTGTTCGATACGGCTATCGGCTTCGGCAAGTTCAGTTAACTCCTCAATAATCAGTGAAGTATGTAAGGTGTCGGCCTTGTCATCTAAAGAATCAACATCATTAACGGGCAAGTCGAAGGTGCGACGAAACTCACTGATATCACGATATAAGTGGTCATAAATAGGTTGAGTTAAGCGGGTGAGTTTCATCTGATTTGCCTTGAAATAAAGAGTTTGGCGGCAATTTTAAAGAAATGCGCCGTGAAATACAAAGTTCAAGGATGGGGTCAAGCGTATAAAAATGCCCGCTGCTAATATTCGTGCAGCGGGCTTCGGTTAATTACGGGTGGTGTGTACCGAAGGAGATTTGAGTTATTAACGTGCTAATTGGTTGGCTCTTGGCCGTATTTGGCGATTAATTGGTCTAAGTAAGGGGCTACGTCTTTATCGCCCCAGTCTAGGTATCCCCGCACAAAGCCTACCAGATTACCTTTTGTATCAAAAAAATACGTCGCGGGGACAACGTTTGCAGGGATGATTTGTTCTATGTTTTGCGTTGGGTCGAACCAAGTTTGGTAGTCTTTAAAATTGTGCTTAGTGAGGAAAGGACGCACTTCCTTTGGGTCCTCATCGATAGAGATTGGCACTATGGCAATATTTTTGCCCTGATATTGTTGTTTAAGCTGTTGAAGTTGTGGGATTTCACGTAAACAAGGTACACACCAAGTTGCCCAAAGATTGACTAACACCAGTTTGCCTTGGTGCTGCTTTAGGGTTTGAGTTTGCCCTGCTTCATCGAGAAAGGGCACATTTGGCACCCCGCGTGCGTGCTGCATTTCAACAAAGCCAGTCATTACCCTAGGTTTAGGAATGGCTTCACCGGTATCGTAAAGTTTATTCTGTAAAGAGTGGGCTTGGACTATGGTGCTGAATAGAGCAAAACCGCATAGCAGCGTGAGCCTAACCAAATGTTGTTTCATAAATTAATCCTCTATTTTTTAAAGAGTAGGGCGTGGTGCACTACGTTTAGTTAGCGCAAGGCAAATCCCTACACCGAGTAATAGGAACAGTAATGGCCCAAACCACAACGCCAAAGTTGAGCCTTTAAGTTCAGGTTGATAACGGATTTTTTCACCATAGCGTTGCACCATAAAATGAATAATCTCGTCTTGGCTTTGCCCCTGTTCCAGCATGGTAAATATCTGCGCTTTAAGCTCATGGGCGATAGGGGCTTGAGATTCAAATAGGTTCTGGTTGGTCGCCATAGGGCAGCGCAGCACTTTACTGATATCCATGGTCTGTTGTTGATAAGACACTGTGGTGATTGACCGCTCTTGCGCCATAAAGAAAAATATCGCGGCTCCCAAAAATAGTGTGATAAGAAGCAACCCCATTAAAAAACTGAGGTAAGGTGAGCGAAATGAGGCATTCATTAGGCGATGCTCTCCTGTGGTTGTGTATTGGTTGTGCTGTCTAAGGTTTTAACATCTAAGGTTTCAACAGCAGATAGATAGCCAAGGCGGCAAGCGGGCCACGCCGCGATAGCGCCGCCTAATATCATGAATAAGGCACCAAGCCATATCCAACTTGCCAGAGGCTTATAGCTGATGCGGATAAGGTACTCGTTATCACTCAGTTGTAAGCCCATTGAAACGTAAATATCCCGCCATAGGCCGTGGTCAATACCGGCATGGGACATTTCCATACCATTGCTTTTAAAGGTTTGCCGTTGGGGCGTAACATAGGCTAATACTCGCTCATCATGGGCGGTATCGCGGATACTTATATTGGCTTGGATAGCGGTAAAACTATTGGTATCAACATTTTCAGTGCTTTCATAAACCAACACATAACCCGCTAGCGGTTTACCTTGCCCAGGTCCCATTCGAAGCAGAGCTTCTTGTTCAAAAAACGACACCGCCGTAGCGCCGGTAATCGTGATTGCCACCCCAAAATGGGCGATTAACATAGCCACCAAGCGGCGTTTAGAAAGAGGGGTTACTGTATTGTCAGCATTAACGCTTGCGGGATTATTTATGCTGGTTTGCTTATAGAATCCTAATGCCGCCATCAGGGTGAGTAATAAACAAACCAGTAACCAAAGCGCTGCTGCAGTGCCAAGCATTAAAAATAAATGATCCCCCGTGGCGGCTTGAAAGCTTACCCACAAGGTTAAGGCTAATACCAATATGCCCGAAATGAGCAAGGGCTTAAGTTGTGCTTTTGATGCCTTTTGCCACTGGGCTAAGGGAGCGATACCCATTAACAACGCGAGTAAAAAGGTGAGCGGTACAAAAATCGCGTTGAAATAAGGCGCGCCAACGGAAAGCGTTCCTAGGCCGAGTAGTTCGTAGAGTAATGGATAAAAAGTCCCCAGTAGCACTGAAAAAGCTGCCACCACTAAAAGAATAATACCTAGCAACAATAGGGTTTCTTTACTGAAAAGAGCAAAGATGACATCTTGTCTGAAGGTATGGGCTTTGAGCGCAAAAATAAGTAAAGCGGCGCTGACAAAAAGCACGAGTAAACAAAGGATTGACATACCACGGGTGGGATCAGAGGCAAAAGCGTGCACCGATTGCACTATGCCAGAACGGACTAAGAAACTGCCGAGTAAACACAGCGAGAAAGCTAATAGACACAACAGTAAAGTGGTGATTTTAAAGCCCTGACTGCGTTTGGTTAATATGACGGAATGCACTAATGCCGTCGCGACCAGCCAAGGAATAAAAGACGCGTTTTCTACCGGATCCCAAAACCACCACCCGCCCCAACCTAATTCGTTATAGGCCCACCATGAGCCAAAGGCATTACCCGCCGTTAAGAAAATCCACGCGAATAGTACCCAAGGTTGTAAATGCTTGACTTGGCGAGTATTAAATTTCCCCCCGAGTAATGATGCTAAGGCGGCGGCAAAACAAACGGTCAGCCCAACATAGCCAAGAAAGAGCATAGGTGGATGCAGTATTAGGCCTATGTCCTGCAATATGGGATTGAGATCGCGCCCCTCAATCGGAAAATCAGGCAATAAACGAGCAAAAGGATTAGAGGTAAACAGTAAAAACAGGTTAAAGCCGAGGATCACTAAGGATAAAATCGCCAGTAACCTCGCAAAATACAACGCATCTTGGTAGCGGTCACTGCTGTTAGCGTGGGTGCAATCGGTTATAGATAGGCGATAACTGATAATGGCGCCCCAGAGTGCAATGGCAAACACCCAAAATAACATTGAACCTTCATGGCTACCCCAAACGGCCGCTATTTTATATCCCAGCGCTAATTGACTATTAGAATGGTTGGCAACATAGGCAACAGAAAAATCATCGGTGACAAAACAATAAACGAGGCAGAGGAGCGATGTGAATACTGCAAAAAATAATGCCCGAAATAAAATAGGACTGCATCCTAATAGGTAAGCATTATTTCGATATACGCCGATTAATGGTATTGATGCCGATAATAGTGAAATAACAGTGCTAATAATTAGCAAAACATGTCCTATTTCTGGCAGCATTACGGTCATTTATTTATGTCCTTTGGGTTATTTCACTATTTAATGGCTACAGGATTTAACTATTGTTTATTAAGTCATTAGCAAGTATTAAGTCGTTAGCAGTAAAATTATGGTTAGTTAAATTAATTTTTATATTTATGTCTATGATTCGCTATTTTGTTGCTCAAGGTTATTCGAATGCTATTTTAAAAAATGTGATCTATTCCTTTATTAATTTCTTTATTTATCTCGTTGAATACTTTTTAAAGTTAAAAGTTGTTTTTAGATTATTTCAGAACTAAAAATGTAGTTTTTTGATCTAAAAAACTAATGGGATATAAATGTTAATCTTATGATTTTATAGGTTATTAATTGGTTGTTGTCATCTTGATTTGTTTATAAGGATTTAATGTGCTCTAGCTCTGATTTTTCATCCTCGCCCTTCTTCATCATGCAGTCACTGATCAATTGTTTGTGTCGTTCCGAGAACAATTAAGTTCAGTGGAAAATATAAAACTAATGATAATTAGGAGTGAATGATGAAACGATGGAAATCCAAGGCGGCATTAAGTGTGCTGTTTTGTTTAGGCACTGTCGTCAGTGCAGTAGGGTTAGCGTCTGACGCTAAGTCTGCAGGAGACATCAAGCCCGGTTATGGCAATAAACAGCAAAGTGCAGAAGCACAAGCTATTATGGCCAATCCCGATGTAACAGTAGAATCTCGGGGTGTGAGAACCCTTCAGGACTATATCGTTCAAGAAAAAGAGTTATTTGATTTTTTGTTCGAAAACCATCCGGTATTTAAATATGCAGAAGCCGGCCGCCTAAAGGGAACTTATAAAGTCAGTGACCGTGGGGAAGAATATTTACACGGTGGTGATAGTCAGAAATATAGCCAACACCAAGAGGGTAATCGCCCTATGGCACTGCAATATCGACTTGGCGCTAAGTCGATATTGGATTTCCCTAATAAGTTTGTTGGGCCTGAAAAATGTGGTGAATGCCATGGCCCACAGTATGAAAAATGGAAACGTTCACGCCATTCTAAAACCTTACGCTTCCCGGGTAACCACCCTGAAGTGGAAAACGATATAGAAAAAACAATGTATGGCACTAAGGATACGTCCATTCTGCCAGATGGTATTACGCCAGACGCCATTTACGCCACAGTGGGAACACCAAGAACCAAATATGGTTTTATTGATGGCTATTTAGTTCGCGGTACTTACCATATTCGCGATGGTCTGCTTAAAGACGGTACGGGCACTATGGTGGCCGGTGGTAACCAATTCTCCCGCGGTTGGGCTGAATGGTTAACGCCTGAAATGGCAAAGAAAATCCAAAAAGTGGTGCCTAATTTTCCAACGACAATGGAAGAGTTCGGTGCTAGCGGTTCACATCAATGGGGCATGAGCTCATACGGCGCTAAGTATGAGAAGGAGTTTTTATTCCAACCTGCTAGCTCCTATTGCGAAATGTGCCATAGCTTCAAGTTTGACTTTAAAACCAAAGAAGAGTTCTTTGCCGCGTTAGGCAACCCTAAAGAACTGCAAAAACACACAGTTTCACTGGGTATTACCTGTGAAGAGTGTCATGGCGCAGGGGGTCACTTAGACGGCGGTATTGGCGGCGGCATGCCTTCAAACTGTGAGCGTTGTCACCAGCGGTTCAACTTTGTTGAAGAGCTAGCCCAAACACCTCAGGGTAAAGAAAAGCTGGAATATGCCTTCAACGTGAAGATGAAGTCATCATGCCCATCTTGTGGTACTGAAGGTTCGCAAATGTTTGCCTCTGCTCACTATGACAAAGGTATGCGCTGCTCGACATGTCACGATCCACATGAAGTCACCGATGGCGATTGGAAGTCTGGTATCACTAAACCTAAGTTAGTGAAAGAGTGTACCGACTGCCATGCTGCACAGGCTGAAATTGCTAACAATACTAAGACGCATGGTAAGCAAACCTGTCAAAGCTGCCACATGCCAAACATGGGAAGCTGTGAAAACTTCACCGCTATTCAGGTTCCTGACTTAGCGGGCTTTGATAACGTACGTAAATCCCACATGTGGAAAATTGATGTGGATCCATTACGTAAAACGCTCAATCCACCAGAAGGCAAGTCTCGCAACTCTGCGACTAAAGGTTGGACTGTGGCGAAAGATGAAAAGGGCCATAACTACCTTGATTTAATGTGGACTTGTGCCCGTACCTCTGTGTCAGACCACGATGTGGTTGAAAACAAAGGTTGTCATAGCCAATTCCAATCAGAGTTGCCAGCTGGTCTGCATTTCAAAGACCAAATGGAAATCTACGGCAAAGTTCAGAAGTGGCAAAAGCCAGTGAAAGAAACCTTTGCACAAGTAGAGGAAGCACTCGCTCGTATCGATAAGTCAATGTCAAAGGCTAAGTTATCGACAGAAGACAAAGCGCAGGTGTTGATGTTTACCGATAAAGCCGAAGAAGTCATCAAGCTCATTCGAGATGATGGTTCATGGGGTGCACACGGTGCTCGTTACTCACTCAAACGTTTAGACGCAGCTTTGACCTATGTTACTCAAGCCCAAGCCATTATTGATGCTAAAGGCCTAAGTGCAAAAAAAGCCTAGTTTAATGTAAGTCCTAGTTATCCCCGACACCTCTGGGTGTCGGGGAATTTGAGAACCAGATTATGAATACATTACTGCGTCGCAGCCTTACTCAAACCTTAATGGTATTAGCCTTGGGTATCATGGCAATGCCTGTGGTGGCGGGTGGTGGCTCTGAGATGTCCGAAGTGCCTTATAACGAAATCGAACTTAACCCAATTTCAATGATGGAAGCCGAAACATTAGTGGGACAGCAGGGGGTTTATTTTTTTGACGTAAATACGCTGGAAATATGGGCGGATGGTTTTATCCCCGGGGCGGTTTTTTTCAATGTGCAGAGTTGGAGAGAGTTACTTCCAAAGAATAAAGATGCGGTGATGGTGTTTTATTGCGCCAATCGTCTGTGTACCACCAGCAATATGGCCGCTAGAGAAACCATGAAATTAGGTTACACCGGTGTGCGGCATATGACGGATGGCATTTTTGGCTGGCGCATGTCAGGCCGAGTCATTGAAAAACCATAGTTAAACAAGATTTATCGTCAGTTTAGTTTGCGGGTCAAAAAGTGAAACTCACAGGGTTAATTACTAAAGAGAACATAATATGAAAACACGTATGCCAACTTCTTTTATTCCAAAAACCGTCACAGTGGCGACCTGTGCGGCACTCTTTATTTCTATGGCAAGTTTTGCAGCGCCTAGCTTGCAAACCGATGCCGATAAAACCTCATACAGCATGGGGGCATCCATCGGTAATTACATTTCTGGTCAAGTCTATAACCAAGTTGAGTTGGGTTCAGCGGTGAATGTTGATTTGGTGGTGCAAGGTTTTATCGATGCTCTCAAAGATAAACAACAACTGACCGATGAAGAAGTGCTGACCTACCTTAATCAGCGGGCTGAAGAACTGAACGCCGCTAGAACGCTAGTCGCTGAAAAACAAATGGTAGAAACGAAAAAAGCCGGCGCCACCTTTTTAGCGGAAAACCAGAAAAAGTCTGGCGTTAAGGTCACTGCATCGGGTTTGCAATATGAAGTCCTAAACCAAGGTTCAGGTAATAAACCTAAAGCAGAAGATGTTGTGACGGTGGAATACGTGGGCAAACTGATTGATGGCACTGAGTTTGAAAACACAGTTGGCCGTAAAGAGCCGACGCGTTTTGCCTTGATGTCAGTGATCCCCGGATGGGAAGAGGGGATCAAACTGATGCCTAAGGGCGCTAAATATCGCTTTGTGATCCCGGCCAGTCTTGCCTACGGCGCGGAGTCAGTTGGGGTGATCCCTCCTGAATCCACTTTGGTGTTTGATGTTGAGCTTAAAAATATTGAAACCCCGAGTGAAATGAAAGAGATAAAAAACAAAAGCATGATGCCAGGTCACAGTTAATAGCGGGTATTCGCGGTATTGATGACGATAACAGACGCTCAGTTTAGGGGATAAAACCGTGGATCTAGGGTTAGGAGTTAGCATGTGTTTGGGGCTGTTTGTTGCTTATATTTATTGGCAACACCGCCGCTTAAATCTTGCACAAGATATGGCGCAATTACCTGCCGTATCCGCTAAAGCGCCCTTGTTAATGGGCGCGCTACTGGTGCTGCTAACCCTAGCTATCTATAGCCAAACTGGTCGTTTCCACGATTGGAACCAAGGTAAAGCTGATGAAAATATTGACTATTTAGTCGCGGCCGATATTACCAAGGGGATTCGCTTGGTTGAAAAAGAGCCGCAAAATACCTTGGCACTGATGTCTCTGGCACAGGCCTATAGTGCTGGTGGTTTGTATGCCGATGCGGTGCAAACCTTAGACAAATTATTACTGTTGACGGGTGAAGATGCCGAGGTGCTCGGCAGTAAAGCCAATGCGCTTTACTACCGCGATCAACGCCAAATCAACCCTGAAACCACACAAGTGATCAATCAAGCGTTGGCTTTATGGCCTACAGAACCTCAAACACGCTTGTTACTCGCCACCGATGCCTATTTGAACGCTCGCTATAGTGAGGCCATTAGTCATTGGCAGCAATTGTTGGCAGAGCCAAGTGCTGATATCAACCGCGATACGATTTATACCGCCATAGAGAAAGCGCAAATAAAATTAACTGAAAGTGATGATACATCGAGTCACTAACCACTTTTAGGCAAGTTAATAACGATATTAATAACGTTTGATATTAAACAACCAGAGAGCTTTTTACGTCAGTACTCCGCGAGGCAGGTAATTAATACGCAGGTATGTGCCGTTTAATATCTGACAACACTATGCAATTTAATGACTTAATTTAGTTTGCTGGACGAATATTATTTTTATCAACCCTCGTCGTACGGGACTGTCCCTGCAAGGTGCCCTGACGAGGTGTTGATGCTTTTACTCAACAGGAGCAATAAGATGAAGATGTACTATGCGTTACTGCTGTTAATGCCTTTGCTATTGACTGGCCATAAAAGCGAGGCGACCGAGCAAATCCACCAAGCCGAGATGATCCATGAACATGACCGATGTCATTTGTGCGGCATGGTGATCACTAAATACCCTGGCCCCAAAGGACAAGTACACCTCAAAGCCGACAAAATGGTGCCTAAATTTTGTTCTAGCCGCGATATGTTTAACTTTGCTTTGCAAAGCGAAAACAAGCGCCAGATTGATTATATGATGGTGCATGACGCCGCCACGACCAATTGGGAACAACCAGACGATAGTGCGTTTATCGATGCCAAAAGTGCATTTTATGTGTATGGCACGACTAAAAAAGCCGTGATGGGACCTGCGGTTGCTCCTTTTAGCACTCAGGCCGCCGCCGAAGCCTTTGCCAAAGAATATGGCGGTCGCGTGTTGACCTTTAACGACATTACATTAGAACTGCTGGCGGGCGATAAGTAGGGCTATAAAGATGAAGCTGCGTCGACTCTTTATTGGGCTGTTGTGCTTTGCCTCTTGCAGTAGCTGGGCAGCGCTCACTCGGGTGACAGATACTGATTCACTGACGCTGGCGCTCGGTAAGGCTCAAGATGGTGACACTATTGTACTGGCGACCGCGGTATACAGCGGCTCATTTAGTGTGACGCAATCTATTCATTTAAAAGGTGAAGCTGGCGCTACTTTAGATGCACAGCGCCAAGGTAGTGCGTTAATTGTTGAAGCCGCTAAGGTGACTATCGAAGGGCTCAATATCCGTCATTGGGGGCGAGATCTCTATTATCGTGATGCGGGGATCTTGCTAAAGCAAGGGGCGGATAACGTGCTAATCACCGCCAATCGCCTCGAAGGTGAGGGTTTTGGTATTTATGGCGAGCACATAGATGCGCCTGAAATCCTTGCTAATAGCATTAGTGGTAATGGCGCTATTTATGTATTGGATAGGGGCGATGGTATTTATCTTAAGCATGTCACTGCTCCGCAAATTCATAATAACCAGCTTATTTTCGTCCGTGATGGCGTGTATCTGGAGTCTGTTAACCACAGTCGCATTTCTGAAAATCAATTTACTAAGCTGCAATACGGCATTCATTACATGTACACCCAAACTGACGAAGCGTGGCAAAACCAAGCCATTGCCGTTGATGGGGGTTATGCCTTAATGAGCTCAACGGATATTTATCTGCACCATAATCGCGTAACTCAGGCGCGTGACTTTGGCATTTTGCTCAACATCACTGAGTCCTGTCATGTACAAGCTAACAGCGTTAGCAATATTCATAACCCTAAGGGAACCGTGGAATTAGGTAATGAGGGCAAAGGTATTTTTATCTACGCAGCGCAAAATAATCGCATTGAAGATAACGAGTTTAGTCATAGCGATACGGGGATCAGTATGGCGATGGGCGGTGAGAAAAATCGTCTGTGGCGCAACCGTATTACGGCAAATCAAACCCAAGTGAAATACGTGGGCGACGCGCAACTGGAGTGGAGTTATCAGGGGCAGGGTAACTACTGGTCGCAATATCAAGGCTGGGATTTAGATTCCGATGGGATTGGCGATCTTGTCCATCGGCCTAACGACAGTTTAGATAAGTTATTTTGGCTTTATCCAGAGGCAAAGTTATTAATGGAAAGTCCTGTTGTGCTGCTGCTACGTTGGGTTGAGCGGCAATTTCAGCCCCAAGTGACAAGCGGTATTAGTGACAGCTTCCCCTTAATGCACTGGGACGAGCCTGCGCAAGTTGATGGAGTTTCGCCATGAATCATCAAGCGGTTACACACTCTGCGAATAAGGTGATAACGCATAGCGATATTGCCGTTAAAGCCATTAATGTCGTTAAGTCTTATAACCAGTTTAAGGCGCTGCAAAATGTGAGTTTTGACGTGTTAAAAGGCCAAGTTATTGCCCTCATTGGGCATAATGGCGCAGGTAAATCGACGTTACTTAAATTGATTTTAGGGCTTATTGCCCCCACTAGCGGCCAGATTTTTGTGCAAGGCCACAATGTGGGCTCTATGAATGCGCTGCAGCGTTTATCTTTAGGTTACTTACCTGAAAATGTGAGCTTTTATGACAACATGACCGCTTTGGAACTACTGCAGTATTTCGCAAAACTTAAGGGCATCGCCCCTGCAAAAGCTAATATATTACTTGCCGAGTTTGGTTTAGAGGCCGCTAAAAATCAGCGTTTGAATACTTTTTCAAAGGGGATGCGTCAGCGTCTTGGGCTCGCACAGGCGATATTAGCCAACCCCAAAATATTATTACTCGATGAGCCGACCGTGGGTTTAGATCCCCTAGCGTCGGCTTTTTTGTATCAAAAAATCGCGCAACTTAAGGCCCAAGGCTGCGCCATTATCATTAGCACCCATGAGTTAGGATTAGTGCAAGATCAAATGGAAAGAGCCTTGATCTTAGGTCAAGGCCGCATGCTTGCTGCCGGAAGCTTAGCCTCTCTTAGGGCGGCAACTGAGTTACCCAGCCATATTTTTTTACACTCGTTATCTCAAACACAAAAGCAAGAGGTATTAAGTGAGCCTATTTTAAGTGCCTGTGTGAACACCTCTTCGCAGCAGGGCTTAAAGCTGACCATAGCGCCCAGCCAAAAAGCCGCGGTATTAAATTATTTATTACAAAAAATGCAGCTAGTGGACTTTTCTGTAGAGCCCCCGAGTCTGCAGGATGTATTTCATCACTATATGGAAAGTATTATGGATAGTGTTTGCGATGCTCCAGCGCCTATTTTATCCCCTACGGCCTTTCAAGTGGTGAATATGACTAATGACCTTAAGCGGGAGTCGATGACATGAGTCAAACCGACGTTTTATCGGGGGGAGGCCATTTAAGCGCCCTGAGCATTATTAGCACTATCGCCGCGAAAGAATTTAAGGATAACCTACGTAACCGTTGGTTATGGATGATGACGGCAATATTGCTACTGCTTTCATTGAGCGTGAGTTTTATGGGCAGCGCTATATCTGGCAGCTTAACCATGTTTGAGCCTGCGCAAACTCTCTCTGGATTAGTCACCTTATCGGTGTTTATTCTTCCCTTAGGCGCGATTTTGTTGAGTTATGACAGCTTTGTGGGTGAGAAAGAGTCCGGCACTTTACTGTTATTGTTGACCTATCCCTTGGCGCGCTGGCATCTGCTGTGTGGTAAGTTTTTAGGCCATGGCTGCGTGATGGCGATTGCCTGTATTTTAGGCTTTGGCGTGACAGGATTCATGCTGGTTTTATTGGGTGATGCTAAGGCTCAGTTAACCCTTGCCAGCGGATTTACTCATTTAATCCTAAGCAGTATTTTACTGTCATTAGTTTTTATTTTATTAGGCTATTGGGTCAGCTTATGTGTGCGAGAAAAAGCCAAGGCATTAGGGATGTTGCTGATTTTATGGTTTGTACTGGTGCTAATATATGATCTGGTATTACTTACCCTATTGGTCGCAATGGCCGACATACTGAATCGCGAGTTGTTTAACATAGTGATTTTATTTAATCCTACCGATTTATTCCGCGCCTTAAATTTGCTTGCTAACCCTGCCGATACGCTCGTTGCAAAAAGCAGCCTTACACTGATTGCGCAAACAGGCTTTGGGCTGCCTTTAATGTATTGCTTGTTTACTGGCTGGATTATCGCCTTACTCTTTTGTTGTCATTGGGTCTTTAAACATCAAGAAATTTAATTAGTGTCTGCTACATTAGGTGGGATTTGCGCTTATTAAACAATAACTAAACTGAGTATACAGTCACAGTATTTTATGTTGTTAAAACGTAACATAAACCCTATTAGCTGGGTGACGCTTTGTCACTCTAGCTTATGGGAAAAACGTTGTCCTAATATGGTTGTCAGTGGTTAGTGCAATCATACATCATCAGTTTTTACTGATTTATCGGGCGCTTAACATGCATAAAATTACTGCTTATTTATTGTTAGATGAACAGGCTAAGCAATTAGTCGATCAAGTGCATGGTACATCCACCAGTTTGACCTTTTCTGAAGCGGCGGTGTTGGCATTATTACTGTCATCTCCCAATGCGATTTTTACCAAGGAAGCGCTTTTAGAAGCTGGCTGGCCTGATCGCGTTGTTGCGCCAACATCTTTAACTCAGTGCATTAGTACCCTGCGTAAAAAGTTAGAACCCTATACCGAAGTGCAGTTAAAAACCATCGCCCGCCGTGGTTATCAACTGCATGTTTCAGAGCAATCCCATGTAAAAATGTTAGCGATAAACGATGCCGATGCTATCCGTGATGCCATTGTTGGTGTGTCTGCTTGGACTAAATTTGCGGGTATTGCCTTACTGTGCGTTATCTTGGCGATCGTCTGGTATGTGAGTGACCGCCATGCCATGGTTAAGCATTTAGTTAAGTGGCATGCCGATAAATTTATCAGTCTCAATATCGGTGGCACTGTTGGAACCGCGCAAATGTTTTACATTGGCGATGAGGAACATTTACACCCGTCATTGTGGCAAAAACATTTAGCGCCAGAAGGTAACCTTGTTGACAGTATTAAACATTTCAGCGCCTTTGTGGCAACCGATGGCCGTAACTATTCAATGGCAATTTGCCCAGAATTAGAGGCCGGTGCCTGTAATGGCCGCGGTATCATTAATATCACCGCGCTAGATGCAAAACCCGCAGGCTTGAATATGGCCGAGTTTATTCCGCTCAGTCAGCAAATGGAGCAACGCATTCGTTACAACCGTATTGTGTTACCAACTGATGGTGCCGCCATGGGTGAGCTGCTTGAGCATAATTACCACGCGGATATTTATTTCCCTGTTGCGGGCGAGCTGCTCGTACGTAACGATCTCAGTATGTCTCTTGTGTACGAAGGAAAAAATAAGGGTAAGTTTTATTCGACCTCCTGCATTACAGACCAAGATTGCTTAACGACACCGATTAAATACACTATACGCGGCGAGTTTGAACAGTATCAAACTGAAATCAGTAACCTTAAAGTGGATGTTTTCCACGTTAAAGTGCAGCAAAAAGAACTGACAAAGCCAGATGAAGTCAGCCCTTCTGCGATGCAGTTTTATCGTGAAATCCGTAAACACGATATCCGCGATGAAGACTTATTTTATTATCGTATCTATCAAAATGAGCAAACCGCGGTGTGGATCATTCCTCAAATGGGGCAAGTGGTTGCATGGACTCAGTACACTCAGATCAAATTATAAAGTAGTCGTTAGCCAAACTTGATTAAGCCGACATAGCGTCGGCTTTTTTGTGCCTGCAGTTGAGCGTGGTCGTGACGATGCTAAGCTGCGTGTTTAAGCGTCTGGCTCAAATTGTTTGCATTAACTTTCTATCATAAAAAGTGGCTTTGTTTTACTTCTTCATTCAGTGCCAGTTACACTGCCAAACCTAATCATCACAAGATAAATACAATAATAAAAGAGAGAGGAGTCATTCATGTCGGACCGTCTTATTCCCGTGCTATTACTGTCAACTTCAGTACTGGCTGGGCTCACTGCTTGCAGTGATAACACCACAGAAAATACCGCAAAAACCAGCGAAACTGCGCCTAAAAGCCAAGCCGTTATGACTCAAATGCCTATCGGTATTAATGTGGCGGCCATGATGCTAAGCGTAAAACCCGGGGATGATTTTTATGCTTACGCCAATGGCGAGTGGATGAAAACGACGACGATCCCGGCCGATCGCTCCAGCACGGGTTCTTTTCTGGTGGCCTTTGAAGCGACCGAAAAACATAATACCAGCCTGATTGCGAAGCTGGTTAACGCTCAGCACGCCGCGGGCAGCGACGAGGCGCGTATCGCCGATTTCTACAAGGCTTACACCGATACCGCCGCGATTGACGCCGCAGGAATGAAACCCGCCGAGGCTGATATTGCCCGTTTTGAGGCCATTAGCAGCAAACAAGATTTATCTACGGTATTAGGCGCAAATCTACGCGCTGATGTTGACCCACTTAACGCGACCGACTTTTCTACCGAAAACCTATTTGGGATCTTCGTAACCCAAGGTTTAGCAACGCCGGGTGAAGTATTACCTTATATTTTACAGGGCGGTTTAGGCTTACCTGAACGCGAATATTACCTATCTGCCGATCCTAAAATGGCTGAAATTCGGACTGCTTATCGTGCCTATATTGAAACACTCCTCAAAGACGCAGGCGTAAACGATGCCGCTGCCCGCGCCGATCGGATTTTTACCCTTGAACACAAGATTGCCGCCGCCCACGCTAGCCGTGCTGAAAGCGAAGATTTTGCTCAATCTTCTGGCGTGTGGAGCCGCGCTGACTTTGATACTAAAGCGCCAGGCATGGATTGGACTGCTTTTTGGGATGCCGCTCAGTTGGGTAATCAACCAAAATTTGCTGCTTATCATGCCACTGCAATCAGCGGGCTGTCGGCATTAGTAGCTTCAGAGCCGCTAAATGCATGGAAAGATTGGTTAGTGTTTCATCACATTAATAGCCATGCCGATGTGTTGCCATCAAATATCGATCAAGCCGCATTTGCGTTTAATGGCACTAAGCTTTCTGGCACGCCAGAGCAGCGTAGCCGCGACAAACTTGCCCTAAGCGCCCTTGACCAATATTTAGGTGATGCCGTAGGTCATGCCTATGTTGAGCAATATTTCCCCGCTTCGGCCAAGGCAGAAGTGAGCACTATGGTGGATAACATAGTGGCGGCTTTTGGTCAGCGAGTTGAAAAATTAGATTGGATGGACCCTTCCACTAAAAAAGAGGCCTTAGCGAAAGTAGCAACTATCGCTGTGGGCGTCGGTTATCCCGATAAATGGCGCAACTACGACAGTTATACGGTTTCTGCGACTAATGCCTACGCCAATACCATTAACGGCGAAAAAGTAGAATATGCCCATCAGTTAGCCAAAATTGGCAAGCCAATGGATAAAGGCGAGTGGTGGATGACGCCGCAAGTGGTGAATGCGGTGAACTTGCCTGTGCAAAATGCGTTGAACTTCCCAGCGGGTATTTTGCAACCGCCATTCTTCGATGCTAAGGCTGATGCGGCCTACAATTATGGCGCAATAGGCGCTGTGATTGGCCATGAAATCAGCCACAGTTTTGATAACAATGGCGCAGCGTTTGACTCAACTGGCGCTATGCGTAATTGGTGGACTCCCGCTGACTTTGCTCAATTTGATAAGCAAGGCGATGCGTTAGCACAGCAGTTTGATGCTTATGCGCCTTTCCCTGATTTACACGTGAATGGCAAGTTGACCTTAGGTGAAAATATTGCCGACGTGGCAGGTTTAGCCGCGGCTCTTGATGCTTACCATGCCTCGCTTAAAGGCAAAGATGCGCCTGTGATTGGAGGCTTTACGGGCGATCAACGCTTCTTTATCGGCTTTGCGCAAACTTGGGCCACTAAAATGCGTGACGAAGCCCTGCGTGCTCGGGTGGCAACCGATGGCCATGCGCCCGGCATGTACCGCGCGCTGACCGTGCGTAACTTAGATGCTTGGTATAGCGCATTCGATGTTAAGCCTGGCGACAAGCTGTATTTGGCCCCAGAAGATCGAGTTAAGATCTGGTAAAGCCAGTCTCATCAAACCCGTAAATAAGGGGAACGATAGGTTCCCCTTATGCGTTTGGAGATCCTCTGAACACTCTGTTTGGCGGAAAGATTACCTTGTAAGATGATATTTATTATTGTGATTAAGGGATGAAGTATGACTGCTGATAACCGCTATTTTTACGAACCGAGCAAAGGCCATGGCCTTGCACACGATCCTTTAAATGCGATTGTGGGGCCTCGACCGATCGGCTGGATTTCATCGCGGAATACCGAGGGGCAACGCAATCTCGCACCTTACAGTTTTTTTAATTGTTTCAACTACAAACCGCCCATCATCGGCTTTGCCAGCACAGGCTGGAAAGACAGTGTTGCCAATATTGTCGAAACAGGGGAGTTTGTGTGGAACCTCACCACCCGCAGTCTCGCCGAGCAGATGAATCAAACCTCAGCCATGCTGCCACGCGGTCAAGATGAGTTTAGCTTTGCCGGACTCACGGCTAAAACAGGCATCATTGTTAAGGCAGACTTAGTGGCTGAAAGCCCAGTGAATTTTGAATGTAAGTTGTCCCAATGTATCCAGTTAACCGCCGCCAATGGCGATAAAATTGATACTTGGTTAGTGTTAGGTGAAGTGGTGGCCGTGCATATTGCCAAGCATTTACTCAATGCCGAGGGGATTTATCAAACTGCCCTCGCCGAACCCGTATTACGTGCCGGCGGCCCATCGGCTTACTATGGGATCTGTGAAGATCTGCGTTTTGATCTACATAGACCACAAGTTTAGGGGTTGCTCATTCGCCGCAGGGCTGTGGGTTTTTAAACTTCGTTTGAGTTTTGGGTATTAGTTTAACTTTTAACTTTTTAAATCAAAATCTAAGTCAAAGTCGTGGGGCTTCACCCCACACCCGACCAAGAGGGGATCAACAGCAATTCCCTCTAGGATCTCCCTTGCCGAACGACGTCCATGTCTAACTGCCAGTTCGCCATCCCTGGCTCTCGTTCGAAATGCTGCTACGCAGCACTCACCCTAGCGAAGTTACATGCATTAGTTACTAGCTTCGTGCTTATTCGAAAATAGTTAACGCTTCCGATGGCTACGCTTTACATCCCTGTAAAGCCCTCCAGTTCGGCAGTCCCTGCCTCTCGCTCATAAGCGCGAAAATCACCGATTTTCATTCGCCCCTTACCCGAAAGCTACGCAGACGTCCTGTCTGCGTCACGGTCTATCCTTTTAATAAAAAGTCTTCAACGCCCTTCAGCAACTTCGCAGGGGAAGGTGAATTTCTGTGGTCTCGGTGTCGGCTGTTAATCCAAAAAGAGATATGCATGTCTCATCTTTGTTAATTTGTTGCACAACCTTAGTAATTGAGGCAAGCAGCAGGCGGAAGTGGCATCTCCTCTTTTACGATTAACGTTGGGAATTGGTTGGTGATTTGAGTGTATGCCTCAGGGAACTTCAAACGTATCAATGACATTAAACGTTGATGCTGAGGATAGACCTTGGGTTCAAGTACCATTAGTAATGATAAGTACTCCAATAGATGCTCAGGGTTAAATTTGTAATGGTTAGTATCCAATAACAGATACAGTGGATCTCGTCCGCTTGCCTTATATGGATAGCTAATATGCTGATTAACCAAATAATTCAGCAGTGGAAGATCGTGTTCAATTATCGCAATGTCGAGCCAACTTTTACCCGCATAATCTAGTTTGTCGATATCTAAACCTTCGCTAATAAGGGAAATTATTCTGGTATTAGCAATGTCGAGCCAACTTTCACCCGCATGATCTAGTTTGTCGGTATCTAAATCTTCGCTGATAAGGGAAATCGTCCTATTAGTCATGCGATACAAAGCATCGTAGTCGAAGGTCTCTTGACGTAATTGGCTGAGTTGTAACTCCGTGAAATACTCAGGGTTATAACCTAACAGTTGATAGAAAAATTCACGACTTACAGCCTCTTCTACCTGCGCGTCTTCGATCATTTTAATGGCTTCATTAATTTTATTCTGAGCCGCAAGCCCGTATATAGTGCTGTCTAGGCTGTGATCGCCACTTTGCCGTCTGGAGAGAGGTTGCCGCTGTTGATAGTTAAAGCAATCAGTTAATGCCGGATCAATTTGATTGAGATTGGTGGCAGTGACCTCCTTGCCCTCTCTGATTAGTTTATCGCTAAAGTAAGAAAGATTATGTGGCTGCCATTGAGAGTTTATTTTGTGAACCAATGACTGGCAGTTTGCAACTGCTTCAGGTGTAGCACTGTTTGCATGTAGTTGTGCAAAATTAGCGTTAAGTTCTGTTAATAAAGGGGAGTTAGGATCAAAAGTTAATGTTATTTTAGGGGAGATCTCGGTGAGCGTGAAGCCATACATTTGCTGTAAATTTGTCATTTGTTGTGCATCGAAGCTGTAAATATGACGAGGAAAGAAACCTACGGATTTTTGATCTGATTGAATGCTAAAGTGGGCGGTGCTATTTAGCCCGTGAAGCGCTTTAATTATTTTGACTTGTCGTACAATTAAGTCATTTTCTAATGGAATATTCATATGGAAATAGTTATCTAGACGAGCAAGGGCATACTCCATGGTTGTGCCAAGGTATGCATCATCACTGAGAACACTGTTCTTTTCTAGCAGAGTGGTTATTATTTGATCTCTGCCATAGTAGGCTGCGGTATCGATAAGGTGTAGAGTTTCGTTCTCTTGGATTCCAAAGCCTATAAGTGCATCAATATCATCAATTTTTTCAATTGCTTGTAACAATAACTGCTGGCTAAGTGAATCTTGTTTAAGTAGCCAGTCAACATCATCGATGGTGAGCTTCGTTTCTTGAATGAGTGCTAGTGCGTCTGCTTGGCTGAGTGTGGCAATATTTTCTATTTTAGATTGAGGTATGCTTCTCTCGATTCGTACAAAAGAGGGTAGATCAGGTGCTAAGGTTTTTACTTGTTCAGTTAGAATTTGATTCTGCTGATTAAGTTGCGAGTTCTTTTTGAGCAGCTTTGCCCGCCAATTGGCAGCGAAATTAGAATTTAAAAAGTGATCTATAGCCAACGTAATATCATCGATAGAATATCCCTTGTCTAACCATTGATCCCACTCTTGCTTTCTAGCCCAATTCCAACGTGTTTCTTTTTCCGATTCAATAAGCTGCTGACAACTATTATAGTTGTTAGGAGCCTTAAGATTTATTTGGGTAATTTCTTTTTCAAGTGTTGCGGATGATGAGGTTGAAGGCTGGGCTGTTTTTATCGTGTCATTGGAATAAGACGAGCTGTTAGGGTTTTTTGGGGTAAACCAAAATAGGGCTGCTATACAGGCTAGTAAAGCGACAAGGTACTTCTTCATTTTGTTTCAATCCTTAAAACGAGAATAGAATTATAATTATGTTTTATAAGGAAATAATACTACTGGAGTTCGTCGTAATATAAAATTTTTTATTTAGCCACCATAGCTAACTCATTTAGATGTGTGGTTGTAAAAATAGATTTATGATTATCAAAAGATAAGGCCGCAAAACTCTTATTCTAAATAAGTACGAAGCCAGTCACTAATGCATGTAACTTCGCTAGAGGCGTCTGAGAGAATCCAACGGCCGCTTTGAGCGCGATATAGGAATATTTAGCTGACAGTTTAACATGGACGTTTTTGATAGGATGATTAGTCTTCCTTGGTCGACCCTTATTAAAAATCAGGGGGGTGAAGCCCCTCGATGTTGATCCAAACGAAGTTTGGAAAGCTTTAAAGTCGATACTCCTAGCATTCGTTAGAGCTATAAAAATAATAAACCCCAGTAAAAACTGGGGTTTATTATTTGAGCCTATGCTGGCAAAGGTTTGCTAACCAAGGCCAACCACAGCTAACAAATTATCGTGTTATTTGATAAACGCGAACGCATCACCGTAGAGATGTGCTTCCTCTACACCAATCTCACGGAAGATTTCCCGTGCTGCACCCACCATGTCGAAACGGCCAGCGATATAGATGTCGTAGCCATTTAAACTGACAAAATCTTGTTTGATTTGCGCTAACAGATTGGCGGTTTTACCTTGCCAATGAGCGGGGGCTTCCTCGATGACAGGGATAAAGTGCAACCAAGGGTGAGCGTCGTGCCACTCGCGAGCGATGGTTTCAAAGTACATGGCATCTTGGGTGCGACAACCCCAATACAACATAGTTTCAACCTGTTGGCCTAGGGCAATTTGTTGCTCGACGATACTTTTAATGTAAGAGAAACCTGTGCCGCCGGCGATTAATAGGCGAGGGCGTTGGCTTTCGTGGCGCAGGTGGGCTTCGCCGCCTGGGGCTTCGATGTCGATAGTGCTGCCATCAATGGCGCAGGCTTTCAGGCGCTCGACCACTTGCATTGGGTAGCTTTCACTCACAGCGGCGCCAATGTGTAATTCGATCAGCTCGGCGTTTGGCGCTGATGCGATAGAGAAGGGGCGTTTATCTTTTTCGCCCATGACAACACATAAGTATTGCCCCGCTTGGAAATCGAAGGCGGTTTCAGGCCTTAACAATACTTGATATACGGCATCGTTAAATGGGTTAACTTTCTCTATCTTACAACGTATGGTTTTCATCAAACTTCCTTTGCACCTTGCTTCAATGTTGTTGACTAGGTGGCGCTTAGCGGCCGGTTATTGGCCTATTCTCTTGGCTTAAGCCGATACTTGAGCAACGGCTTAAGTTGAATTATAGGGTTGGGCTGTCGTCTATGCCTAACTCATCCCAGATTGAGTCGATCTTTTGTTTTACTTTGGGGTCCATCACGATTGGCGTGCCCCATTCACGGTTGGTTTCGCCTTCCCACTTATTGGTGGCATCTAGGCCCATTTTTGAGCCTAAGCCGGCAACGGGTGAAGCAAAATCAAGGTAATCAATCGGGGTGTTTTCGATCATCACGGTATCGCGTTTAGGATCCATGCGGGTGGTGATTGCCCAGATCACATCCTGCCAGTCACGGCAGTTCACATCTTCATCGACGATAACAATAAACTTGGTGTACATAAATTGGCGTAGGAAAGACCATGCGCCCATCATCACCCGTTTGGCGTGTCCCGGATATTGTTTGCGAATCGAGATCACTGCCATGCGATATGAACAACCTTCTGGCGGCAGATAAAAATCAACGATCTCAGGATATTGCTTACGCAAAATCGGCACAAATACTTCGTTTAATGCAACTCCAAGCATGGCGGGCTCATCCGGTGGACGGCCTGTGTAAGTGCTGTGGTAGATGGCATCTTTACGGTGAGTGATGTGTGTAACGGTAAATACTGGAAACTTATCGGTTTCGTTGTAGTAACCCGTGTGATCGCCGTAGGGGCCTTCTTCCGCCAGTTCCTCAGGATCGATATAGCCTTCGAGGATGATTTCACTGGTGGCGGGCACTTCTAAGTCACAGCTTAATGCCTTGCAGACTTCGGTACGTTCACCGCGCAGTAAACCGGCAAAAGCATATTCGCTCATGGAATCGGGGACTGGGGTGACGGCGCCTAAAATAGTCACAGGATCGGCGCCGAGTGCGACCACAACCGGATAACGCTCACCGGGGAATTGTTGTTTAAAATCAGCAAAATCTAACGCGCCGCCACGGTGGGACAACCAGCGCATAATCAGCTTGTTTTTACCCAGTAATTGTTGGCGATAAATACCTAAATTTTGGCGACTCTTACGCGGGCCTTTAGTGATGGTTAAGCCCCATGTGACTAATGGCGCGACATCGCCCGGCCAGCAATGCTGAATGGGCAATTGGGTTAAATCGACCTCATCACCGGTTTTAACGATTTGTTGGCAAGGGGGATTACGTACTGTTTTAGGCGGCATGTTCAAAGCTTGCTTGAACATAGGGATCTTAGCGATCGCGTCTTTAAAACCGCGTGGTGGCTCGGGTTCTTTTAAAAAGGCCAGCAGTTCACCCACTTCGCGCAGTGCTAAGGGGTCATCTTTGCCGAGTGCCATTGCCACCCGTTTGGGTGTACCGAACAGGTTAACCAACACCGGCATCGAGTGATTTTTGGGATTTTCAAACAAAAGCGCAGGGCCTTTGGCGCGTAATACGCGATCGGCGATCTCTGTCATTTCTAAATGAGGATCAACTGGGTAGCGAATGCGTTTGAGTTCGCCGTTGGCTTCTAAGTGATCAATAAAGCTGCGTAAATCCTTAAAACTCATGTGGAAATAGCCTCTGCAGTGAAAATCCATGTGGCGCGCACTATAGCATTTTTATGTTTTAGGGTTAACCAATTCAGTGATCTTCAGACTTAGGAAGCGTAAAATGATTATCAGTAAGTCACGATTTATCTCGCTTACGCCCTTTATTTCGAGGTTTATATGAATATTTCTACAGGTTTTTCTCACGAAAAGTGTGTTCAAAGTCAATCAGCTAGCGTGCATAAACGGCCGCTAACGTGTTTGGTTTTATCGCTGGCTGTAGGGGTATCACTCTTGAGCGTGCTGAGTGTGTCGACTACAGCGGTTGCCGCTAATCGAGGCTATTCGGAGCAAAGCGGTCATCGCGATAGCCATAGTCGTGGCGCCAGTCATTACAACAATCGCTATGACAACTACGGCAATCACTATGACAATCGTTACGCGCACGCCGTTAATCATCGTTACTATCGTCCCTATTATCGACCTTATTACCCTTGGGGTTTAGGGCTGGGTTTAGGGCTCGCAACAGGTTGGGGTTCTGGCTGGAATGTTGGTTATGGTGTGAACACTCAGTGGAACAATGATTGGGGCTGGAATACTTCGCGTGACGTTTATGCTCGAAATTACTGGAACTCGCCCTATTCGGGCATAGGTTTGTCGATTCCTATGCGCTACGACGATGAACCTGTGGCGATATCTGAGCCAGTGCGTGTTACTACCAGTATGCAGTATTCTGCGAGTGAAGGCCGTATGGTGTCGAGTATGCCAACAAGCGTGCCTGCAAACCCGACTACACAAACGGTGCAAAGTTATAGTGATAATGCAGACGCCGTTACAGCCGGTAATAATGCCGCAACACCCCGTCAGCGCGTGGCGTACAGTGTGTCTAGCTTGCCGAGTAATGCCAGAGTTGTGCAACAGGATGGTCGTACACTTTACGAGTGGCAAGGCGCACTTTATGCCTACGACTGGAGCAGTCAAACCTATCAGGAACAACCCAGAAAGTAACAGTGAAAGCATTGTAAATCAGTTATTTAATTATATGTTTCCTCATTTATATTTGTAGAGTTATAAAAATATAAATAAGAGATACTCTGTCGATATTATTGACTATTACTCACTGTAATAAATGTGCTTATTTCGACTCCAACCATTTTTATTTAAATGATGTATTAATTAGAGTTTTGATATGTTTAATGATTTTAAAGTGCAACTCACTACTTTTGACTGGAATGGTGTCTCAGGTTTAACCAATATTTTAATGGTATTTTTAACGGCGTTCTTACTCTATAGCCTGCGCCAAGGTTCTAAAAATATTAAAGAGTCGGCGCTTTCACGTGATGCAGATATTTTGCGTTGGGCTATGGCTGAAATGGATATATTAAAGCCTGCTATTCGTGTGCTGACGGATGCCCATAAACGTATTGCGTATTGCCAATGTACAGATAATCATATTAAAGAGTTTGAGTGTAATTGGACGCCAGAAGAGCTTTTAGCAGCACAAGAAGTGAGTGTGAAATTACAGCGAATTGGTTACATGGCACTGCACAATTTGATCTCTCGTAATCATTTTATGAATATCTGGGGGCCAATGTATTTGTCTACATGGTATTCGCTAGAGCCTTGGGTTAAACACAAAAGACTCGAGATGGATGAACCTCTAACTATTGAAGAAGGGGCTTATTCTCGGATGTATCTAGAGCAGTTTGCTCAGTATTGTGAAGTAAATATGCCAGATGTTTTAGTGAATAATGAGCGGCGACGCTTTAATCTGCCGGAAATTATCATTAAGAAGCCGCTAATATCGAGGCATATTAAAAAGAATTTCAGACGTTCAACTGAAAAACTTGATATCTAAATTATCCCTTAATATATTCTCATCAGTAATTGGCCGTGATGATTAACGAGCGATGCACTTGTTAAACATTCTGTCTTAGCATTACATCTGGCTAGCCCCTTTGTATGGTGATATCGGCGATATAACCATGCTGGGTGGCGATTAATGCTTGTTTAAGCATGCCTGCCGCTTCATCGGCGGACATAAAGCTTGAGGTATCTAAAGCCTTACCGCTACTGGGCCAAAAGCCTGTGTCCATGCCGCCGGGATACACGGCAATCAACTTCATTGGGCTTTGTTTAAGCTCTAATCGCACCGACTCGATAAATCCCCGCACCGCCCATTTTGCCGCGCAGTAAGTGGATTCTCCCGCCTTGGCGGCCAGTGCTGCGGTGGACATGATCACAACCACAGTGACCGCTTGATCTTTATAGCGTTTCACTAATTCCCGCACTAACAAAATCGTCGAGGTGACATTGTTATTGAGCAGGCTTTGGATATCGCTCGCCCTTTGGGTTTCAATCGCACCAAAGTAGCCGCTGCCCGCACAGTGGATCACGGTTTTAGGGGCTTGCGTTAGGCCATCGAACAGGGCTTCGAGACTCGATTCACTGGCGAGATCGGCGGTGATAGCAGTGATAGTTTTGTTGGAGAAGGGCGTTAATGCATTGGCGACGGTTTGCAGGCGCTCGGCATGGCGGCCTGTGAGTGTCAGTGCTTCATTCTCTTTGGCGTAGAGCGATGCGAGTGCCGCGCCTAAACCACTGCTGGCGCCGGTAATTAATATCATAGTGACCTCGGTTAATGCTGTCTTGGCTTGAAAACCGCATTTTAAATTTAAGTGCGCTTCAATTCATGGGAAGGCGAGCGGTCAGATTAAGGTAAATAGCGGTTGATCGAATGCCACTTCATCGCCGTCTTTGGCCCAAATAGCGCTGACCACGCCATCGCGCTCGGCTTGGATGGGATTCATCATTCTCATCGCTTCGATAATGCAGATCACTTCACCTTGGCTCACTCGTTGACCGACTTTAACCAGCGGCACCTCATCGAGTTCTGCCGCCGCGTAAAAAGTGCCGACCATAGGTGAGACTTGTACAAAACCTTCTGTACTCGGCGAAATGCCTGTTTGCTTTGCCTGTTCACTCAAAGACTCGACTCGTGCTCTGGGGATAGCTTGCTGTGATTGCATATTGGCTGGCATAGGGCTGTAGCGGGTGATGCGAATTGATTCTTCACCTTCTGTGATCGCCAGTTCTGCTATGTCAGATTCTTGTACTAACTCAATGAGTTTTTTAATTTTACGAAGATCCATTGCCATTTATCTGCCCTTGCAAAGCACGCTATTGAATAGAATTTACTGTGGCTGGTTGAGCCGCTTAATGGCCGCCGCCAGCGCAAACTCATAACCCTGTGAACCGAAACCGCAAATCACGCCTATCGCCTTATCGGAAAAATAGGAATGGTGGCGAAAAGCTTCACGGGCGTGCACATTGGATAAATGTACTTCAAAAAAAGGAATTGCCACGCCAAGCAAGGCATCACGCAGGGCGACGCTGGTGTGAGTAAAGGCGGCGGGATTGATAATAATCATCTGGGCATCAGTCGCATGAATCGCATTGATTAGCTCAAATTCGGCGTTGGACTGAATATGTTCGAGCTCAACTCCCGCCAACTTTGCCTGCTGATTTAACTCCGCCACTATGTCGGCTAAGGTTTGATGACCATAAACGCTGGGCTCGCGGCGGCCTAAGAGGTTGAGATTGGGGCCATTGACGAGCAAAATTTTGTGACTCATTGCGCTTTCCTTTACGGCATGCCTTGGGATTTATGCTGGGATTAAAGTTGGAATAAATTTATTTCAGTTTTCTACATAGGCCATTAACTTAACCTGTTCAAATCGATTTTGCATTATCCGTTAGTCAATTGTGTGCGAGCTGATCATGTGCGAGCCGATTATACCTTTGAAATCCTGTGCCATTGTTGGCTGGGTTCAATTGCGGTTATTTCTCTGGTACCGAGTTAGCAATTGCCTAAGTTGGCTGTCAGTTGAGTTAATTGTCACCTAAGTTAATAGTCACTCTTCTGTTGGCGCATGGCCTTAGTGGCACCTTTTTGTTTCTTGGTTTCTAATCGCCGCGTTTGGCTGCCTTTAGTGGCGCGGGTGGGGATGCGTTTTTTCTGCACTTCACCGACACTGGCAACCAAGGCGATAAATTGCTCCAACGCCGTTTGGCGGTTGGCATCTTGGCTGCGACTCGCTTGGCATTTGATAATGATTTTGCCGCTTTTAGTGATGCGGTGATCCGCCTTGTTGAGCAAGCGTTCTTGGTAAAACTCGGGTAATGATGAGCTTTTAATATCGAAAATCAGCTGCGCAGCGGTGGACACTTTATTTAAGTGCTGGCCGCCTGCACCACTCGAACGGATAAATTGCCACTCGATTTCATTTTCCTGAAGTTCCACACGGTTTGAGATTTTTATCATGGCAAACTTAGGCATTTTTCAGCATGGATTGAGAAGCCATCAATAATGACTTATGGCTTTCCAATAGATTTGTTATCATCGGGCGCATTCTTTGCCGCTGCATTGGCTAAAGCCATTGCCTGCAAAAGTGTTCTCGATTCGGAGTGCCTCTATGTTATGCCAAATCCCCGATATTGCTAAGGGTGTTATCAGTCTTTTTGCCAGTGGCCGACTATCCTCCACCGATTATCGGACCCGTTTACAGCCAGCGATTAAGAGTTATCGTAAGGATTGGGGCCAAGTTTGCCTGTATATTGAGGCGGATGTGTTACTCGAAGGCTGGGAATTTGAGTCGCTGACCGGTAGTGGTGAAGTCCAGTTACCGAATTTTGAAGCCTTAGTGTTTGTGGGCGGCCCTGATTGGGTGGGAAATGCGGTGCGCTTACTCGGGCCTTTTATGCAGGGCGAAGTGGCTTGGTTTCCACTCGAACAGAAAGCCAAAGCGATTGCTTGGATCACTAAGCGTTCGAATATTTAATGGTCTAATTTAGGCCATATTTACAAGGAATTAAGTATGTCATTATTGAAATCGGGCTCTGTTTCTTCACTGACAGTTTCTAAGGTCAGTGCGATTGCGTTAGTGTTGGCATTTACCGCTGGACTGAGTGCCTGCGCGCCAGAAGTGGGCAGTGATGCTTGGTGTAAACAGATGAAAAATAAGCCGTCTGGCGATTGGACTGCTAACGAAGCCGCTGATTATGCTAAGCACTGTGTATTTAAATAAGTGCTGTGCATTTAAATAAGCACTGAGTGTTTAAGTCAGCGTTAGCCTTTAGAGATCACAGCTTGAAAGACTTTGCTTGCGAGCTGTGAACTTATGTTTATCATACGGGTCAGATGTTCCGTTATCCTTTATTTGCTATAGGTGATATTTGAATTCTACCGCTAAGCCATTTTTTACTCGAATGGTGACCCTACTGATAGCCATTATCGTGCTGCAATTTGCTGGCGCGAATATGGGTGCGCATCAGTTACATGCGGGCAATGGTGCGGAAGAAGCTGAGAATCATCCCCATCTGCAATTTAGCGCTCAAGTGACCACTTTGGCCCAATGTGTCGATTGCGTTTGTCCAAGCGAGCAAGCCTTAGGCTTTGCGGACTCCACGGGTGTCACCAGTAATCACACGGGAGAAAACCAAAGCAGCGGATTTCATTCCCACTTAGTGAAAACCACTGAAATACAAGATTTTGACCTATGCCTCGACTGTCAATGCCATGGCGGTCATGTGGCGCTGTTATCTCAGGCAGTGAGTCAGCCTGTACAGGCGTTAGAAAGCGTCTATCTGCCTACCGATGTATCCTATTTCCCGCCTGAAAATTTACCTAAATACCGCCCTCCTATCGCTTAATTCTCCAATATTCGGCTTATTTCTCGGCCTAGGACGATTGATTCATCTGATTGGATCTCATTCTATTTTGCCGCGTGATAAGTCCGTTATGTTCATCCCCCAAAAGATACGCTTGAACTGATGCTCGCAGCGTTAACTGTTGGAGCCGTCATTGGCTTTTTAGCCGTTACTGTATTGCTTGGCGGGATGATTCGATCGGCGCTTATTTGCCATGCCCAGAACGATATGATTGCTTTGCATTGAGCTATGTAAATGAAGCTCACATCTAGCCGTTTCGCTTTGGGCGCAAAAGTCAGCCGATCCACATTCGATATTGTTAGGATTTGCGATGAAAAAAACGATTCTCGCCCGTACTTTAGTTTGTCTGTTTAGATCGGGCTTGTTTAGCTGCGGATTAGTATTGGCCGCCGGATTGGTAGCCTTTGCCCTCGCGGCAGAAAATGATTCTCTTGAAGTCAACGTCCTTGAAGTCATGGTCCTTGAAACCAAAGCCTCTGAGGCTAATGCCCCTGAAATAAATGCCTCTGAAGTTGAGGCATTTAAGGCGCAATCACTGGGTTTACCCGCCAAAGAAACCGACACGGCACATGTCAACTTTGGCCAATGGTTGCCTGAGTTACTCACACAGTTCAATCAGTTACCTGAAGTTCAGGCGCAACTTGTAAGGCAGCAACAGGCCAAACTGGCCATTCAGGCGGCAGATCGCGCTGTGTATAACCCAGAACTTGGGCTTAATTATCAAAATGCCGATACAGATGCCTACAGCTTAGGGCTGAGCCAAACCCTCGATTGGGGCGACAAACGCGGCGTGGCGACAAAGCGTGCCGAGCTTGAAGCGCAAATCCTGTTAGCAGATATAGGGTTAGAGCGTAGCCAAATGTTGGCCGAACGCTTACTGGCGTTGGCAGAACAGGCGCAAAGCCGTAAGGCGCTGACCTTTGCTGAGCAGCAATTAAGGTTCACCAAGGCGCAGCTCAATATTGCTGAGCAGCGATTGGCGGCGGGGGATTTATCCAACGTCGAGCTGCAATTGATACAACTCGAAGTCGCCTCTAATACTGCCGACTACGCCTTAGCCGAGCAGGTGGCCTTAGTGGCCGATGGCAAAGTAATTGAATTACTTGGGGATAATAATTTTGCTTTTAGTGAGTTTATCAAAGAGATCCATTTCTTTGTGACTCAGGCTAAGCAAGCGCCAGCGGCCGAGTTGGGCACCTCTACATCAGCCTTGCCAGCCCTGGCGAGTGCTTATCAGCAAGTGCTGCTCGCCAGAGTTAATGTTATGCAAGTCAAAGCGGAAGCTTCAGCTGACCCAACTATTAGCCTAGGCGCTGAAAAGGAGGGCACGGACAATAAGCTCGGTGTCGGCGTGTCGATTCCTCTACAAGTTCGCAATAACTACAGTGAGTTGCAAGCCGTAGCCGATAAGGGCATCGCTATCGCGGAGCAAGGCTATCTTGCCCGTGAGCGAGTGCTTACCGCTAAGCAGAAACAATTCCTCTATGCGTTACCGCGTTTACTCGAACGTTACCAAGACTGGCGTGAGTTAGTGCAAGTGTCAGGTGCTAAAGCCGCTAAATCCTTAAGCCAACAATGGCAGGCGGGGGATGTGAGTACTAGCGAGTACTTACAGAGCCGTCGTCAGTTAGCCGCCAGTTATTTGGTGGGCTTAAACCTAGAAACGGCTATCTATCAAAGTTGGTTAACTTGGATGGGCGAAAGCGGCCAGCTTATGCCTTTTATCGAAAAGCTCATTATCGAAAAGCTAAATGCAGTCCCTTCGATAACATCTAATGCCGCCGCACGCACAGTAAACCCATGAGGTCACAATAATGAATTCAAATACTCACCACGAAAATGTCCTTCAACTGGATGCTGTAATGACGCCTAAAAAGCGTCGGTTTAACCTATCAAAAATTGCGCTCGCATTATTCGTGCTGAGCACGCTGGCATTTCTCGCTCAGCCTGTATTGGCTGGCGGTGATCACGCTCCCGTCGCTAAGGCAAGCGGCGATTCGGTAACGCAAACGGCGCCGACGGATGAACACGGCGAACAGGCGTTGAAATTGACCGAAGCGCAGCAAGCCTTGGCGGGGATTAGCTTTTTACCTTTGTCGAGCGATAGCTTGAACCTCGCCAATTTGAATCTCGATATTAGGGCGACGGCGACCTTAGTGGTGGATCGCGATCGAACAGCGACCCTTGCGCCGCAGCTCGATGTGCGTGTGTTGGCGCGCCATGTGGTGCCGGGACAAGAAGTGAAAAAAGGTGAGCCTTTACTTACCTTGGGTGGCGCAGCCGTTGCGCAGGCACAGGCGGACTACATTAATGCCGCTGCCGAATGGAGCCGAGTCAAACGCATGAGTGAAGGTGCGGTTAGCGTCAGTCGGCGGATGCAGGCGCAGGTGGATGCCGAACTTAAACGGGCGATTTTAGAGGCAATTAAGATGACGCCCGCGCAAATTCGTGCACTGGAATCGACGCCCGAAGCCATAGGCAGTTATCAACTCTTAGCACCAATTGACGGCAGAGTGCAGCAGGATATCGCCATGCTAGGTCAAGTTTTTAGCGCGGGCACACCCTTAATGCAACTGACCGATGAATCCTATTTATGGGTTGAGGCGCAGTTAACCCCAACTCAAACTACGTATATCCAGGTTGGCAGTTCAGCTTTAGTGCAAGTAGGGGATAAGACGTTGGCAGGTAAGATCATCGGTCGCTCCCATGAACTCGACAGCGTAACGCGCACCGAGCAAGTGCTGGTGAGTATGCCCAATCCTGATCATGTGTTGCATGCGGGGCAATTTGCTGAACTCTACTTTGCTGGCTCTACTACCGATCCAAACGGCAGTGGCATAGTGCTGCCCGATACGGCGTTGACCCGTGGCGGCGATGGCGATTGGCAGATTTTTATTCAAGATGAGGATGGCTTCGAGTCCATTGAGGTAGAAGTGGTGCAGCGTCAACGTGGTCTGAGTCTAGTGCGTGGACCTGAGCTTGAAAAAGCCCAACAGGCACAGCTCAAGGTTGTGGTGGCTGGCGCGTTCTTCTTGGCATCCGAGCAGGCGAAAGCGGGCTTTGATATTCACGCCCACTAATATGAGCGCCCTTATTTTGGAGATTTTCTATGTTGCAAAAGTTAATCGAAGCCGCGATTAAAAATCGGCTGTTAGTGGTATTGGCTCTGCTCGCCGTGATTGTGGGCTGTGTGGCCATGTTACCTAAGTTGAATCTCGATGCCTTTCCTGATGTGACTAACGTGCAAGTGACCATCAATACAGCGGCCGAAGGCTTAGCTGCAGAAGAGGTGGAAAAACTTATCAGTTATCCGGTGGAATCGGCCATGTACGCCTTGCCAGCCGTGACTGAGGTGCGCTCGTTATCGCGCACTGGCTTGTCGATTGTGACTGTGGTATTTGCCGAGGGGACGGATATTTACTTCGCCCGTCAGCAAGTGTTTGAACAGTTGCAGGCGGCGCGGGAGATGATCCCAAGCGGCGTCGGAGTGCCTGAAATCGGCCCGAATACCTCGGGATTAGGGCAGATTTATCAGTATATTCTGCGCGCAGAACCTAACTCTGGCATTAATGCCGCCGAGCTGCGTAGCTTAAATGATTATCTGGTGAAGTTGATATTGATGCCCGTGGGCGGCGTGACTGAAGTCTTGTCTTTTGGTGGCGATGTGCGCCAATACCAAGTGCAGGTCGACCCGAATAAACTGCGTGCCTATGGCTTGTCTATGGCGCAGGTGACCGAAGCGCTAGAGAGCAATAACCGCAACGCTGGCGGTTGGTTTATGGACCAAGGCCAAGAGCAACTTGTGGTGCGCGGTTATGGTATGTTGCCCGCAGGAGACGCTGGATTGGCGGCGATCGCGCAGATCCCTCTGACCGAAGCCAGCGGTACGCCAGTGCGTATTGGCGATATCGCTCAGGTGGATTTTGGCAGCGAGATCCGTGTCGGGGCTGTGACTATGACGCGCCGCGATGAATCTGGCCAAGTGCAAAATCTCGGTGAAGTGGTGGCTGGTGTTGTGCTCAAACGCATGGGGGCAAACACTAAGGCGACGATTGACGATATTGGTGCGCGGGTGAGCCTTATCGAGCAGGCCTTGCCCGATGGCGTGTCCTTTGAGGTGTTTTACGACCAAGCGGATCTGGTCGATAAGGCTGTGACCACAGTGCGCGATGCGCTGCTAATGGCCTTTGTGTTTATCGTGGTGATCTTGGCGTTGTTCCTCGTCAATATCCGCGCGACCTTGCTGGTGCTGCTGTCGATTCCTGTGTCTATCGGGCTCGCACTTATGGTGATGTCCTATTATGGCTTGTCGGCAAACCTGATGTCGCTCGGCGGTTTAGCTGTGGCGATTGGTATGTTAGTCGATGGCTCTGTGGTGATGGTGGAGAATATTTTCAAACACTTAACCCAACCGGATCGCCGCCATTTACCCGAGGCGAGGGCGCGTGCCGATGGTGAGGACGATCCCTATCACAGCGAGGAGGATGGCGCTAAAGCCAGTGGTGATGTCAGCGAATCGAATATGGTTATTCGGATAATGCTCGCGGCAAAAGAGGTGTGTAGTCCAATCTTCTTCGCCACCGCCATTATTATCGTCGTATTTGCACCGTTATTTGCCCTCGAAGGCGTTGAAGGCAAGCTGTTCCAGCCGATGGCGGTCAGTATCATTTTGGCTATGATGTCGGCGCTGCTGGTGGCGCTGATTGCCGTGCCAGCCCTTGCCGTGTATCTGTTTAAGCGCGGTGTACTGCTTAAACAAAGTGTGATTTTAGCGCCGCTGGATGCCGCTTATCGCAAGTTACTGACGGCAACGCTTGCTAGGCCAAAGGTGGTGATGCTCAGCGCCTTGGTGATGTTCGGCTTGAGTCTATTATTGCTACCAAGGCTGGGTACCGAATTTGTGCCTGAACTGGAGGAAGGCACGATTAACTTGAGGGTGACGCTGGCACCAACGGCGAGTTTAGGCACTTCGCTCCAAGTCGCACCTAAGCTTGAGGCTATTTTGCTAGCATTTCCCGAGGTGGAATATGCCCTGAGCCGCATTGGTGCGCCTGAACTGGGCGGCGATCCCGAGCCAGTGAGTAATATTGAAGTCTATATTGGCTTGAAACCGATAGCAGAGTGGCAGTCGGCAAGCTCGCGCTTGGAACTGCAACGCTTGATGGAGGAAAAGCTCAGCGTATTCCCTGGACTCTTGTTGACCTTTTCGCAGCCGATTGCGACTCGGGTAGATGAATTACTTTCGGGGGTAAAAGCCCAGCTAGCGATTAAAATCTTCGGCCCTGATTTAGCGGTATTATCACAGAAAGGCCAAGCGCTTACCGATCTCGTCGCGAAAATCCCCGGCGCCGTGGATGTGTCGCTTGAGCAAGTGAGCGGCGAGGCGCAATTAGTCGTGCGCCCCAAACGCGAGCTATTGGCGCGTTACGGCATCAGTGTCGATCAAGTGATGAGCCTCGTCAGCCAAGGTATTGGCGGCGCGAGTGCAGGACAAGTGATCGATGGCAATGCCAGATACGACATCAATGTGCGACTCGCGGCCGAGTTTCGCCAAAGCCCGGATGCGATTAAAGACTTGTTACTCAGCGGTACAAATGGCGCCACAGTGCGCTTAGGGGAAGTCGCCAGCGTCGAAGTGGAAATGGCGCCGCCGAATATTCGCCGTGACGATGTGCAGCGCCGTGTTGTGGTGCAGGCCAACGTGGCGGGACGCGATATGGGCTCGGTTGTAAAAGATATTTATGCCCTAGTGCCAAAGGCGGATTTGCCAGCGGGATATACAGTGATCATTGGCGGCCAGTATGAAAATCAGCAGCGAGCGCAGCAAAGGTTGATGCTAGTGGTACCGATTTCTATCGCTTTGATTGCCTTGTTGTTGTACTTCTCCTTTGGTTCATTCAAGCAAGTGTTGCTCATCATGGCGAACGTGCCCTTAGCTTTGATTGGCGGCATAGTGGCCCTGTATGTCAGTGGTACTTATTTATCTGTGCCTAGCTCTATTGGCTTTATCACTCTATTTGGGGTAGCGGTGCTCAACGGTGTGGTGCTGGTGGATTCGATTAATCAGCGCAGGCAAAGCGGCGAAGCACTCTATGATTGTGTTTATGAGGGCACGGTTGGGCGTTTGCGCCCGGTATTGATGACGGCACTGACCTCGGCCTTAGGTTTGATCCCGATTTTATTGTCATCGGGTGTTGGCAGTGAGATCCAAAAGCCCTTGGCAGTGGTGATTATCGGTGGCTTGTTTAGCTCGACGGCGCTGACCTTACTCGTCTTGCCGACCTTGTATCGCTGGTTATATCGCGGCGATAAGCGCATTGATGAGCTCGGTTAATCACAAGTAAGCCGTCATCGTGGGCAATAACTTGTTATGTTTCGGGTTATTGCCTTCGTTGTAGACAGGGTTATCACATTGACTAAAACTCTAAAAATCAGTGAGCTAAAGAGTGATAGATGGGCTAGTCTTAGAGTCGACATTAAGGACATTCATTTCTGGAGAACATTATGATTGCGGTAATTTTTGAAGTCATCCCGACAAAGGAAGGAAAGGAAGAGTATCTGCACGTGGCGGCTGAAATGCGCCAATATTTAGAAGGTCGTACGGGGCTGATCTCGATCGAACGTTTTCAGAGCTTAACCGACGATGGCAAAGTACTGAGCCTGTCGTTCTGGGAGGACCAAGCCTCTATTACCCAATGGCGCAATCAGATGGCCCACAGCATTGCCGAGCAAACGGGTATAGTGCCCTGTTTGTTTAACTCTTATCGCATTCGGGTGGCAGAAGTAGTGCAAGATTACAGTGAAACTGTGCATGTTGAAGCTGAGTAATCACTTATCTCGCTGATGTAAAAACAAAACCCATCTCTAGAGATGGGTTTTTTATGCGTGACACTTAAGTTTGAGATTATTTTTCTTGTTGAGCTTTCAATAGATCGCGGATTTCAGACAGCAACTCTTCTTCTTTGGTCGGTGCTGGTGGCGCTTTAGGCGCATCTTCTTCCTTGCGTTTTAGGGTGTTAATGGCTTTTAAACCCATAAAAATGGCGAAGGCGATAATCGTAAAGTCGATAATAGTTTGAATGAATTTGCCATAGGCAATGACCACAGAAGGCGCATCGCCTTGAGCTGCCTGTAGCACTATGCTCAAATCACTAAAATTCACACCACCTAGGATGATGCCAATTGGTGGCATGATGACATCGGCCACGAAGGACGAGACGATTTTGCCGAATGCGGCACCTATGATGATACCAACGGCCATGTCGATCACATTGCCACGGGACGCAAAAGCCTTGAACTCTTTAATTAAGCTCATTAGGTTTCCTCCAAAATTGAGATTAAATGTTAAATTTTATTGTGCAAACTGTATCAGGAAAACCTAAGGTCTTTTGCAGCCTGTTACCTTGCCAAGCTTATAGGGGCTTATGGATTAAGGCAATTCTGACATAGAGGATTTATCCTCAAGGCAATGATTTTCACTTTACAAAGTAACAATTGTTACTTTTTTGGGCATTCGATTTATTCATCTAGATCGGCATGGCCGATAAAATCAGGGACTTCTAAGACTTGCGATCCCCAACGTTTAAATAGGGAGCTATAGATGAATTCGATAAAGACGCGGTATTTTCGCGGTAGATACGCCCGCTGTGGATAGCTAAGCACTACCTTAGTTTGCACCATTGGATAGTCATCTAGTAGCGGGATTAAATCGCCTTTTTCTAATGCGACTTGGGCTATGATGGACGGCACCGCAGTGATCCCAAGCCCCGCAATGGCGGCCTCGCGAGCGAGGGTGACATTGTTTACCGTCAGTTGAGTCTTGGGCTCGGCGACAATCCAAGTTTTACCATCGAATAATTTCCAAGCACCTTCAATATGCGCCGACTGCAAGCGAATCGCTTTATGTTTGGCTAAGTCCTGTGGCACCTTGGGTGTTCCATGGGCAGCTAAATAAGCTGGGCTTGCCATGAGTGATTTATGGGCGTTGACTAAGGCATAGCTTTGCAGACGAGTGTCGCCAGAATCGGCAATTTGAAATAACAGATCTATGCCTTCTTCTATCACATCAACCTTTCGATTGGTGAGTTCAGCCTCTATGGTGATTTCGGGATAAAGCGTTAAAAACTGCGCGAAAATCGGCCCTAAAAACAATTGGCCTAATTCAATTGGGCAGACAATTTTTAGATTGCCTTTAATCAATTGTTGTTGGGCGCTGAGCTGATTTTCGGCGCTCTGCAGATCGCTGAGGATCTTATTGATCCTGTTGTAATAACTTGATCCTGCTTCGGTGAGTTTTAGGGCTCTTGTGGTGCGAAACAGCAGTTGTGTGCCGGTATCGGCTTCGAGCTCGGCTATCTTGCGACTGACGGTTGCCTTAGTGAGCCCAAGGGCTTTAGCTGCGCCAGTAAAGCTACCTTGCTCGACCACTTGAGCGAAAATTTGCACGCGATTGAGATCCATCATTGTTACACCTGTGAAACAGTGGGTTGATTTTTTGCTGACTAATAAACTTAGTGAGACAGTAGTACACTAGATATCACTAATCAAGGAGTCATTCATGTCCAAAAGTAAACTCATTATCGCCGTTCCACTGTTACTCGCTGCAGTTGCGGGAGGCGGTTATTACTGGTGGACACAGGTACGTTTTATCGAAACCACGGATAACGCTTATGTTGAGGCCGATATTTCCCATATCAGCGTTAAAGTGCCTGGCTACGTTGTGTTAAGCGATGTAACCGATAACCAGCATGTGCAAAAGGGTGAGTTATTAGCTCAGCTGGAAGATAACCAGTTTAGTGCCAAAGTGAGTCAAGCTGAAGCCTCATTGGCAAGTTCGAAGGCGGACTTGCAAACTTTAGCCGCAAAGGTGGAGTTGCAACGGGCGTTAATCACTCAAGCCAGCGCAGGCGTGGTGGCGGCAAAGGCCGATAAAATACGTGCACAGCAACAATTGAGCCGCTCGAAAAAGCTTAAAGTCAGTAATTACAGTTCCCAAGATGATGTCGACCAACTACAAGCGGGATTCGATTCTGCCGCCGCCCGTCTCGATGAAGCCAAAGCCGTGTTAGTGGCAAAGCAACGGGAGTTAGCAGTTTTTAATGCCCAATTAGATCAGGCGGGCTCAGTAGTAGAGCAGGCCGATGCGACTTTAGAACTGGCGAAAATTCAATTAAATGATACCCGTGTGACCGCACCTTTTTCTGGGGTGATTGGTAAACGTGGTGCTATGGTGGGGCAGTACGTGCAACCCGGCCAAGCACTCTACAGTTTGGTTCCGGATGGGGCAGTGTGGATCACGGCGAACTTTAAAGAGACCCAGATCCAACATATGCAACCAGGACAGTCAGTGCAGGTCAGTCTCGATGCGTTTCCCGACAAAACCTTTATAGGTGTTATCGATAGTCTGTCACCGGCGTCCGGAGCCAAATTCAGTCTACTGCCGGCGGAAAATGCCACAGGTAACTTCACTAAAATCGTCCAACGTATTCCCGTGCGTATTCGCTTAGATTTATCTGAGGAAGAAGCACACATGCTACCGGGCTTAAGTGCGGTCGTGAAAGTGGATACGGCATCTGAGCCATCAACATCGGCAATCGCTGCAAATACAGGTCGTTAGTATGAGCGCAACTGGCTCTATCACTGCGTCTGCCGATATGGAGGCGCAGGGCATCAGTGTACCTAAAAAGCCTACCGATTATGAGCGTGGCAGTCGCCGTTCATGGATTGCGGTATTTGGTGGTTTGATTGGCGCCTTTATGGCGATTCTCGATATTCAAATCACTAATGCATCGATGAAGGAGATTCAAGGCAGCCTTGGGGCTACGCTCGAAGAAGGCAGCTGGATTTCAACCGCGTATCTGGTGGCTGAGATGATCGCGATCCCGCTCTCTGGCTGGCTCAGTACAGGATTGTCGGTCAGGCGTTATCTGTTATGGACCACGGCTGCTTTTATCTTTGCTTCCGTACTTTGTTCTATGGCGTGGAACTTAGAGGCAATGATCGCCTTTCGGGCGCTACAGGGCTTCTTTGGCGGTGCGCTTATTCCGCTGGCCTTTAGGCTTATCCTTGAGTTTTTACCCGATAACAAGCGTGCCGTCGGCATGGCGTTATTTGGCGTGACGGCGACCTTTGCGCCTTCAATCGGCCCGACCTTAGGCGGTTGGCTGACCGAGCAATTTAGCTGGCATTATTTGTTTTATATCAATGTGCCACCGGGCTTGTTGGTGATGGCGATGTTGGCCTACGGTTTAGAGAAGCAGTCGGTCGTTTGGGATAAGCTGAAGAATGTCGATCTGGCGGGCATAGTCACTATGGCGCTGGGGATGGGTTGCCTTGAAGTGGTGCTCGAAGAAGGTAACCGCAAGGACTGGTTTGGCTCGGAGCTCATTCGTAATCTGGCCATTATTGCCGTAGTCAATCTGGTGTTGTTTGTTTGGATCCAGTTAAGGCGTAAAGAACCGTTAGTGAATTTGCGCCTGCTCGGTAAGCGTGATTTTGTGCTCTCCACCGTGGCGTATTTTTTACTGGGGATGGCACTATTCGGCGCTATCTATTTGATCCCGCTTTATCTATCGCAAGTCCATGATTACACACCGTTAGAGATTGGTGGGGTGATTATGTGGATGGGATTTCCGCAGCTATTGGTCTTGCCTTTAGTGCCGAAATTGATGGAGCGCTTCGATAGTCGTTATCTCGCCGCCTTTGGTTTTTTAATGTTCGCCATTAGCTATTACATGAATAGTCAGATGACCGCAGATTATGCCGGACCGCAGATGATCGCTTCGCAAGTCGTGCGGGCCTTAGGTCAGCCGTTTATTTTGGTGCCTATTGGTATGCTTGCGACCATGCATTTAAAACCCCATGAAAATGCCTCGGCGTCGACGGTATTAAACGTGATGCGTAACTTAGGTGGCGCCTTTGGTATCGCGCTGGTCGCGACCTTGACTGACACTTTGTCGCGCGGGCATTTGGCTCATATTAAGGAATCTTTACCCGCAGTGAGCACACAAGCACAGGATTATTTAACCCAAAGCGCAAGCATGTTGCAGGCGGGAGGTTCTGATCCCTATACCGCGGCCGCGCAGGCGAAAGCCTTACTGGGCAAAACCATGAGTCAGCAAGCTTATATTCAGGCCTATAACGATGTGTTTTACATCATGGGCGCTCTGCTACTCATCGCCGTCTTCGCCGTGCTGCTGATCCGTAAACCGACAGGGCCTGTGGCCCACGATGCCATGGTCGAGTAATAACGTTTTTCGTTATCCTGTTGTCGCCATAGATTTCCCCAGATCTATTGGTTTGATACCTAAGCGACCCGAAGATACGAGTTTCAGGTTGTTTGGGTATACCAGCTTTGCGCCTTAGTCCTCGCGGATTAAGGTGCTTTTTTATGGTCTTTATGCTGTGGTAGACTCAAAGCTCTTTTTCGATGATTTACAGAGGGATAATCGCTTGCAGTGGCAAAATCTTACATTTAATCAGTTAAATGCCAATACGCTATACGACATATTAAAGCTCAGAGTCGATGTGTTTGTGGTGGAGCAGGCCTGCGCTTATCCTGAGCTTGATGACAAAGATAGGCATCCACAAACCCAACATTTAATTGGCTTATCGCTAGCGGGTGAACTCCTTAGTTACGCGCGCATTTTACCGCCGGGGTTGAGTTATCCAGAGGCGAGTATCGGCCGCGTGGTGGTATCGCCGGCGGGACGGGGCAAAGGGCTAGCCATGCCTTTAATGCAACACGCCATCGAATCGGCATTGACGACTTGGCCCGATGCAGGGATCCAAATTGGCGCCCAAGATTACCTTAAAGCCTTCTATCAAAAGCTCGGCTTTGTCGCCTGCTCTGAGATGTATTTAGAAGATGGTATTCCCCATTTAGATATGCGCTATCAATCAGTATAAGCGGCTATCAATATGAGTTATCTACATCAATTATCTAAATCAATTATCAACATAAGCGATCAACAAAAGCTAGGCATATAAGCATTCAACATTAAGCCAATAAGGAACCGAGATGTCGACTTCAACGGATTATAAAATTAATCAACAGCAAATTGCCTGTGTGGCGAGTTTTTTGGCTAAAGAGGGCAAAACCGAAGCGCTGATCGCGGCGCTCGCGAGCCTTATTCCTGATACGCGCCGCGAAGCGGGTTGCATTCGTTACGAGCTTAATGTGAGCCGTGATGAACCACGTCGGGTGACGTTTGTAGAGAAGTTTGTCGATATTGCTGCATTCGATGAGCACTGTGCTAAAGACGCCATTCAACATTATTTCCACCAAGTGATGCCCGAATTGGTTGAGTCGTTTCATGTGGAAACCTATCACCAAATCATCGTTTAATCGTGAGATAAATTATTAGGAGCTTGCAGTGTTGATTAACTATATTGAGCCAGTATTTAGACCTCCATCAGAATGGAAGTCATTGATACTGCAAGTAACTAATGGTTGCAGTTGGAACCAGTGCAGCTTTTGCGACATGTATACCCAGCCGCAAAAAGCCTTTCGGGCACAAAAGCTCGACAAGGTTGAGCAGGATATTTTGGCCGTTGCGCAGTCTGGCGCCCCCGTTTCTCGGGTATTTTTGGCCGATGGCGATGCCATGAGTTTGCCCTTTGCGCGTCTCGAAGCGATTTGTGAGCTGATCAACCGCCACTTGCCACAGGTTACGCGCATCAGCAGTTACTGTTTGCCGCGCAATCTGAATAATAAAACCCCAGAGCAACTCGCACGTCTGCGCGAACTCGGGCTGTCTTTACTCTATGTGGGTTGCGAAAGTGGCGATGACGAAGTGCTCGCCAAAATCCAAAAGGGTGAAACCTTCGAATCATCCTTAGCGGCACTGCTTAAAATCCGTGCGGCGGGGATGAAGTCATCTGTAATGATCCTCAATGGTTTAGGCGGCGTTGAGTTATCTCATCAACATGCGGTTAATTCAGCCAAGTTAATGAATGCTGCTCAGCCGGATTATCTCTCTACCTTAGTGGTCACTTTACCCTTAGGCACAGAGCGAATGGACGCGGTATTTGGCGGTCAATTTCAGTTGCCGGATCAACAGGGTCTGTTCCAAGAAATGCATACCCTATTGAATCATTTGGAATTAGAACAGACGATTTTTAGATCAGATCACGCCTCTAATTACCTAGTGCTCAAGGGCGTACTAGGTAAGGACAAGGCAAAATTGTTGGCACAGGTTGCTCTCGCCATCAATGCGCCGCGCAGCATTCCCTTAAGACAAGAATGGCAGCGTGGGCTTTAATGGGAGGCAGTTTAACCCTAGCGCTGTCAGCTAAATCAAACGTTAATCTAGGTAGAAAGAGGTATGTCAATTATATGGGTAGCCTTCACATAACTCATTAAAAAAGATATGAATTGTCTACAGGTGGTGCATATTGATCGCTGCTACCTTGCAAAATAACCATCGCAGGATAACTAACTCAGTAAATAAGTGTGTAGCGAAATAGGGCTATGAACGTTATTGTTTATATTAGTGGTTATTTATATCTCGCATAAATACCCCTCCAAAGTCGATGTTTGATATCTATTACAGCGAATCAAAGCGGAGAGTCAGTTTTATCAAAAAACTGAGACTTCTCATCGTAGCTAGTGTTATTTTTCAATTAAAACAGTTAGTTCAACTGGTTCGCGGTGAGCACTTAGGACGGATTAACACCGCTCCAAAAAACTTAGCCAAGATGTACCACCCCACAGGAGAAAATCATGACTGACAAGAAAAAATTAACCACTAATGCAGGCTGTCCTGTTGCGCATAACCAGAATGTTATGACGGCCGGACCGCGCGGTCCACAGTTATTACAGGATGTTTGGTTTCTGGAAAAACTGGCGCATTTTGACCGAGAAGTGATCCCTGAAAGACGTATGCACGCCAAAGGTTCTGGCGCTTATGGCACCTTTACCGTCACCAAGGATATTACCCAATACACGCGCGCCAAACTGTTTAATCAAGTAGGTAAAAAGACCGCACTGTTTAGCCGTATGTCTACCGTTGCAGGCGAGCGCGGCGCGGCCGATGCTGAGCGCGATATTCGTGGTTTTGCCCTAAAATTTTATACTGAAGAAGGCAATTGGGATTTAGTGGGCAATAATACGCCAGTCTTCTTTTTACGTGATCCGCTAAAATTCCCCGATCTTAATCACGCCGTAAAACGCGATCCTCGCACCAATATGCGCAGCGCAAAAAATAACTGGGATTTTTGGACTTCGTTGCCAGAGGCGTTGCATCAAGTAACAGTGGTGATGAGTGACCGCGGTATTCCTAGCAGTTATCGCCATATGCATGGTTTTGGCTCGCATACTTTTAGCTTTATCAATGCCAGTAATGAGCGTTTTTGGGTTAAGTTCCACTGGCGCACTCAGCAAGGCATTAAAAATATGACCGATGCTGAAGCCACAAAAGCGGTGGGCGAATGTCGTGAAACCCATCAACGCGATTTATATGAAGCGATTGAGCGCGGCGAGTTTCCGAAATGGACTTTGTACGTGCAAGTCATGCCAGAAAAAGATGCGGCTATCGTGCCATACAACCCATTTGATTTAACTAAAGTGTGGCCGCACGGCGATTACCCTTTAATTGAAGTGGGCGAAATCGAGTTTAATCGTAACCCAGATAACTATTTTGCTGAAGTTGAACAAGCCGCATTTAACCCCGCCAACATTGTGCCAGGTATCAGCTTTTCACCCGATAAAATGCTACAAGGGCGTTTGTTCTCTTATGGTGATGCCCAGCGTTATCGTTTGGGTGTAAACCATCATTTGGTACCTGTTAACGCCGCTCGCTGCCCTGTCAGTAGCTATCATCGTGATGGCGCTATGCGTGTTGACGGTAACCACGGCAGTACACTGGGTTACGAGCCTAATAGTTATGGTGAATGGCAAGAACAACCGGATTTTAGCGAGCCACCGCTGGAGTTGTCGGGGGCGGCAGCTCACTGGGATCACCGTGAAGATACGGACTATTACTCTCAGCCCGGTGCTTTGTTCCGCTTAATGTCGCCAGAACAGCAACAAGTATTGTTTGAAAATACGGCTCGTTCTATTGGCGATGCACCAAGAGAAATTCAAATCCGTCATATTGGCAACTGTTTTAAAGCAGACCCAGCCTATGGTACGGGTATCGCTAAAGCATTAGACATACCGCTGAGTGATATACCGAAGTAAACATGCTAATGCGGCTAACCGGACTGCTTATCGCAGACGATTAGCCGCACCATAAATTGGCTTATTTATCCTGTAATGGCGAGCTGTACCATTTTCGCCATGTTGATATGTTATTTCCTTTACTGCTAGCCAAATTATCCGCAAATAGAATGAAGCACACTATGATGTCAGTGCTGCGTAGCTGTTATTTTTTAAGCTAAAGCTTTATCTGTAATTAACGGATTGCACTGCCTCACAATCTAAATTTATCCATTCCATACTGCCTAAACTGACCCATTCCATGTTGGTAGTGGCGAGCATAGCCCATCCCTCTCATTTTTTGAGCTTGCTGTCGCAGTCGCTATTTGTTTATTTGGTTAAATTCTAAGAGCAGCCTAAGTGACAGTGCTTAGACGATTGGGTAAGAATGATAAGGTGACTGCGATACCTTCAGTACGTTGCACAGCGTACTCTGATAGAGTCAATCCTAAATTATAGTGATGTAAGCTTATATTTTATTAGGGATCAATATGTTCCAAATATTTACTGAATTTTCGACTTGGCTAGTATACGGCGTATTTGGTCTTGAGGCCGATTCAGCCTTGGGCGGCGCAGTGCATTTTTTTGTTGAAGATGTCAGTAAAATTTTTGTATTACTGGTGGTGATGATTTATTTCATTGCACTACTACGTGCTTCCCTAGATGTTGAGCGCGTTCGGGATTATTTAGCCAGTAAGAATAAGAGTGTAGGTTATTTATTGGGGTCGACCTTTGGCGCGATTACCCCTTTTTGTTCTTGTTCGAGCATCCCGGTCTTTTTAGGTTTTACTTCGGCTGGCATTCCCCTTGGTATCACGATGGCATTTTTGATCACCTCGCCTTTGATCAATGAAGTCGCCGTATTACTGCTTATGAGTTTGTTAGGCTGGAAGTTTACCTTGCTATATGTTGTCGTTGGTATGACAGTGGGCATAGTCAGCGGGCTGTTGTTAGATGCGATGAAGGCTGAGCGTTGGTTACAATCCTTCGCTGCAGAGGCCCTAGCCCGTGGGCGGCAGATGGCGTTATCGAACGATGCCGCTATTCCAGATCGTGTTTTATCCTTTTCTCAACGTCATGTCTTTGCTAAAGCGGAGGCGATTGAAATTTTTAGTCGCGTATGGAAGTGGGTCGTTATCGGTGTAGGTCTTGGCGCTGCCTTGCATGGTTTTGTACCAGAGGGCTGGGTCGAAACCCATTTAGGTCAAGGTCAGTGGTGGTCTGTACCTGTGGCAGTGCTAATCGGTATTCCTTTGTATTCTAATGCAACAGGTATTATTCCTGTGATGGAAAGCTTGTTGGCAAATGGCTTACCCATTGGTACCACGCTGGCATTTTGTATGAGTACCGTCGCAGCCAGTTTCCCCGAATTTGTTTTACTTAAACAAGTCATGCAGTGGCGCCTTTTGGCGGTGCTGTTGGTTGTACTATTAACGGCATTTACGTTAGTAGGTTGGATTTTTAATTTTGCAGCACCGTATTTATAAGGAAGTAACATGAAAAAAATCAAAGTATTAGGTAGCGGCTGTGCTAAGTGTAGCCAAACTGCCGAGATGATTGCAGACATATCAGAAGAAATGGGCATAGATGTCATCGTAAAAAAAGACACGGATCCTCAAAGTTTATTGAAATTTCACGTTATGAAAACCCCTGCGGTAGTCATTGATGATGAGCTCATCCACAGTGGATCAGTACCGACCCGTGATGAAGTTGAAGGATGGTTAAGGGACTAAGTTGCTAACTGTTAGGCGCTAAGGCGCATTACTGGTCCATTTGCCATACAGTGATAGTGTTAGTAAAAATAGAGGCTAACAATATACGCCATTGTCGCTCTCCATTTTTTGGCAATGGCGCTGTTACCGCATAAGTCAAAATTAATTGCCATAAAATGAAAAAATCATAATTTAACATCAATTTATTGGGACTTAACTAGGATGAATATTCGAGGGCGGCCGTGCGGACACTGTTAAATTTAGGTCTATATCTAAGCTTTTATTTCAGTATATGTTGCTCAACGTTACCTGTTTTTGCGGCACAAACCACGCCTGCTTTAAATCATGTTGCTAAGCCTGCGGCTTGGCAAAGCTCACTCTACATCCGCCAAGCGTTCAGTGAAGTCGCACTTAAAAATGAGTATGACAAGGCTAAACATCGGATACGTAAATGGCACATACCTGTGCGAGTGTTTATTGAACATCAAGTGGGCGATAGGGCGCTGCACACACAATTAGTGCAGATGCAGCTAACGCATTTAGCCGAGATTACTGGTCATGATATGCAGCTGGTGGATACGCTAGCTGATGCGAACCTCCATTTAGTATTTACCCGTCAATCCTTGTGGGCAAGTGAGGTGACGCGCTTGATGGGAGTCAACTCGGTGCAAAATATTCATGGCTCTGTTTGTATGGGTAAGTTCGCCCTTAACTCAAAGAGTGAGATTGAACGTGCATGGGTCATTATTCCCGTTGATCAAGCGCAAATGCACGGTAAGTTAGTGGCTTGCGTGGTTGAAGAAATAACCCAAGTGCTCGGATTGCCTAATGATTCCGAAAAAGTGTTCCCCTCTATCTTTAACGATAAAACCCCGCAAGATTTACTCACTGGGCTCGATTTAATTCTGCTTAAACTACTCTATAACTCGAGTATTCGCGCGGGAATGACTGCTGCTGAGATCGAGTCCCCAGTGCAACATTTACTGAAGCAATGGCAAGGCGATGGCACGATTGCGAATGCCGATAAAATAGTGCGCCAAGGTCAGTTATACCCTTTGCTAGGTTATTGATGCTTGAGCGTTACTGCTAAAGTTGTCATTGTCTTCACGCGGCCAATTAATCCTTTTTGTTTTAGGAATAAGGGCATAGTCTATCTTTATACAAGGTAAATAAGTCGGAGTGACACCATGCGAATGACATTGCAGTTTTTAGGGGCGACAGAGGAAGTGACGGGCTCGTGTCATTTACTTTCGGTCGACCATGAACACTTATTGCTTGATTGTGGTTTGATCCAAGGCGGTAAAGCGGACGAACTGCGTAACCATGAACCCTTCGCTTTTAATCCTGAGTCTATATCTGCCGTGGTACTCAGCCACGCCCATATCGATCATTCAGGGCGTTTACCCCTTTTAGTTAAATCGGGTTTTGATGGCCCCATTTATACCCATAAAGCTACCGCTGAACTGTGTGCCATCATGCTCAAAGATGCCGCCATGCTACAGACCCGTGATACTGAAAGGGTCAATAAAAAGCGCGCTAAGCATGATCTTGATCCTTTAGATCCTTTGTTCACAGTTGAAGATGCCGAACAAGCCATAAAACAATTTGTACCATTGGAGTATGGCGAAGTGACTCGGGTTATCCCGCATGTGGATATTTGTCTCTCGGATGCAGGGCACATTTTAGGTTCAGCTTTAGTTGAGCTGTGGTTAGGCGAAGGCAAGTCACAGAAGAAAGTGGTCTTCAGTGGCGATCTTGGTCGTGCAGGCATGCCGATTTTACGTAATCCGACTTTAGTGGATACGGCGGATTTAGTCTTAATGGAAAGCACCTACGGCAACCGTTTTCATCGCAGTTGGACTGAGACCTTAGCTGAGCTAAAAGGCATTTTCGCTAAGACAGTTAACGAAAGCCAAGGCAATATCTTGCTACCGGCTTTTTCAGTTGGACGAGCGCAGGAGTTATTATATCTTTTTCATTTATATGCAAAAGAATGGGATTTGGGGCGTTGGAAAATTTGCTTAGATAGCCCTATGGCCATTGAGGCGACTCGGGTTTATGTTAATAATTATCCGCTGATGGATGAGGACTTTAAACGTTTTACTCGTCAGCATCCTGGGCAACATCCCTTGCTGTCGAATATCGAGTTTATCCAGACGACCGAAGAGTCGATGGCATTGAATGACATACACAAAGGATTAATTATTATCGCGGGCAGCGGCATGTGTAACGGTGGGCGTATTCGTAGCCACTTAGAGCACAATCTGTGGCGCCCAGAGTGCGATGTGATTATCTGTGGTTATCAAGCTATTGGAACACCGGGACGGACTTTAGTAGACGGTGCGAAGGAGCTAACCATCCACGGCAACAGTATTACAGTGGCCGCTAAGTTACATACCGTAGGTGGATTATCTGCCCACGCGGATCAAGCAGAATTGTTACGCTGGTATCGACATTTTGAAGGCCAACCACCGCTGATTTTAGTCCACGGAGAACCCGAGGCGCAGCGTGGATTAGTCGAGGTCATTAATCAAGATCCGAAGACAAAACCGCAAGCGACTGCGATTGCCACTCATGGCGATAAACTAGATTTAACTGAACTACCTAAGTTAGTGTGGAAACCCGCCTAAGTTTATCAGTCTTATCGACAACGCCTTACCGGATACGGTAGGGCTTTTTTATTTGTGCTGTAAATAATATCTCACCGCGTAATCGCAACGCTGCTTTAAAATTCTTATGGCATAAAGTATCTCGATATTTATAATTCCGATTGTTAATAATTCGTTGTAATTTGATTTTAGGCTGTTAGATTATATTTTGATAAATGATATTAGACTGCGTATCTAATGCGGTATAGCCAGTTAAATAATAACAATAACAAGTCATTATGAGGTTTGAATGGAAGCAATTACGGAATTTGTTGGCCTAGTTAATGGCTTTGTCTGGGGCACACCTATGTTGGTGATGATCTTAGGCGTGGGTTTGTTTCTTTCCCTCGGGCTGAGATTAATGCCCATTCTGAAATTAGGCACAGGCTTTAAGTTACTTTGGTCTGGGCGTCTTCCCGATAAAGATAAAACAGTAAAAGGGGACGTGAGCCCGTTTAATGCGTTGATGACATCGCTTTCTGCCACTATTGGTACGGGTAACATTGCAGGGGTTGCTACTGCTATATTTGTCGGTGGCCCAGGTGCCTTATTCTGGATGTGGTGCACCGCGTTGGTGGGGATGGCGACTAAATATTCTGAGGCTGTGCTGGCAGTTAAATTCCGTGAGGTCGATGCTCAGGGGAACCATGTCGGCGGCCCTATGTATTACATTAAAAATGGTCTCGGCAAGAAGTGGGCTTGGTTAGGCACACTGTTTGCGATTTTTGGCTCTCTTGCCGGATTTGGTATTGGCAATACGGTACAGGCCAACTCAGTTGCGGCGGCATTAAGCAGTAATTTTGGAGTTCCGGCATGGGTGTCTGGCGTGGTAATGATGCTGCTCGTGGGCGCAGTGTTGATGGGAGGCATTAAGCGTATCGCTGAAGTTGCTGGTAAGTTAGTGCCATTTATGACGATTTTTTATATTACCGCGGGCTTAGGTGTATTAATCGTACATATTCAAGATATACCTGATGCATTTGCCTTAATTATTCACAGTGCTTTTAATCCCGTGGCTGCCCAAGGTGGCTTTGCGGGCGCAGCGGTATGGGCTGCGATCCGTTTTGGTGTGGCCCGTGGGGTGTTTTCGAACGAAGCGGGTTTGGGCAGTGCGCCGATAGCGCATGCCGCCGCGCAAACAAATAATCCAGTGGCGCAGGGGTTAGTGGCTATGCTCGGTACCTTTATTGATACCATAGTCGTTTGTTCTATTACAGGTTTGGCGATTGTGGTTTCTGGCTCTTGGACCTCTGGCGAAAATGGTGCTGCGCTAACTTCATACGCTTTCTCCCAAGCCTTGCCTATGGGCAATTATATCGTTGCCATCGCACTGTCTCTCTTTGCCTTCACGACTATTATCGGTTGGAGTTTTTACAGTGAGAAATGCGTGCAATATCTCTTTGGTATCAAAGCGGTAAAGCCCTTTAGATTACTGTGGACCATTGCCGTACCTTTAGGAGCTGTCAGTTCGCTAGACTTTGTGTGGTTACTAGCTGATACCTTAAACGCCATGATGGCGATTCCTAACTTAATCGCTTTGGCATTGTTAAGCCCTGTGGTCTTTGGTTTAACGCGGGAATACTTCATTAAAAAGCGCGCCGATGAAGCAGCAAAGGCCCAATCTTAATCTGATAAATAAAGTTGAGTCACGTTAGAATAAAAAAAGCTCACATAGTTGTGAGCTTTTTTCATTTATATCAAGAGTATTTGTGTATTAATCTGAGTTGTTGTCGAACTCAGTATCATCGTGTGGTTCAAAGGCTGGAACGACATTCGGCACGCCTTTAAATAGACGAGTAAAGTGGCGTTGTACGCCTTTCAAATCAATTCCAGCTAATCCTGAGGCAAAACCAAACCAAGCGTACAGACCGCTGAAGTTATCAAACATAGGCGGTAAATATTTAGGTGGCGTTAAAATCCCCTCTTGGCAGGCTTGGTATAGCACTGGAATGTCTTCGATAGCCAATTTACCTAAGAATAACATAGGGATGAGCTCTGGAAGGCCTGAGGTGATAGCGCTACGGATAAAGTTAATGTTTTCCACATAGCCACGCACATAGGAAATATCCTTAGTAAAAAAGCTGCCTCCTTCCACCATGCCACCGCGAAAGACCCTTTGCGTAACACGGTAACTATCGGTTGCGCTTAAGTTTAATTCTCTGAAATAATTGAACACTTCAATAAAGTCAGCGCCATTTTCTGCCATATCGACAGCCGCGACTCGATCGCTAATTCGACGAGCTCGACCAGGATTTGAGCTGAGTGTCAGCATCTCAAGTAAAACCGCGAGACCTTCTTGAGTCGCTGCGACGCGGGGAGAGCCCACACTCAACCAAGTGGCATGGGGCTGGGCTCGGCCATTGAGTGTTGTGCCAACATGTACCCAGCCTTCATGAACCTCGTATACATTCAGATCCGACTCGCTGAACATGGCTCTGCTATTGAGTTTAACGGTATCGCCACCGACGGCGGCATCAGAAACGATACCGTCACTGAGGCGCACGCACATATCATCGCTATGGAAGTATTTCTCTAAGCGTTGGCTGAGCACGTTAACGGCTTCTGGTGCACTGATGATTTTAGGGTGGTGTTTATTCATGTGTCTCGCCGCTGGCAGCGAGAAAATATAACTGAGCTTATCACCTAGCTGGCGCAGTGTGTGGCGATCGCCGTGTAATCTGTGGCTCGCACTACCATATAATTCTTGGCTAAGTTTGCCAAATGTTGGCGTGCCTCTATTACCGAGCATATCCACTACAAGACGATATTGGTCGACGTTTGCGACTAATATTTTGCCGAGCTTATCGCGTTTACCCATGCGTCTATGGATATCTTGTTTTAAGGAGACCAGCTCAGCTTGCGTTTTTACTGGGTCAAAAGGTAAGGCAATGTTTTGATAGAAGTCTTGTTTGATAGCCGGTAATACAGTGCCTTTATTGGAGAGAAAACGTTCCTCCATTTCCCGTGGCCATTTAATGGCATCTAAGATTTTTATGGGGGTTTGGATACGAATCAATTCATCAGAAAAACGGCGCAAATCTTGTTGGTATTGGGCTAACGACTCAGACATTCCCGTATATCCTGCAGGTAGTTTCAGCTAAGAGAGATGTCGGCAATCATAGCGTTAAAGCTTATTTATTCATATTGATTAGCAGGTATGATTAGGAAATATCTCGATTAGTTGGGTGGAGTATTATCGGTTTTGCGAATCATTTTGGTGCAGCTATTACTATGTTAGTGCCATCAACCGTTAATTATAATAATTAACATTTTGTTTTATATGGTTTTGTTTGTATGGCATTAAAACTGCTTTGTTTTAATTCTGGAATTGGCTTACTGGAGTGAATAATGGCAGCGATGAGCTATTTGAGCGTGATCGAGCGGTATCACGAATATGAAGCCACAGTACATGAGCTGATGGAATCGATTCTAACGGGGATGGCCGATGCCGAGTTATTTGAACAACCTCAGGTGAATATTAAAACGATGAAAGGAATAGCAAAGAGCTATCCCTTTGTTGAACTGATGTATTTACTCGATAGTAAAGGGTTGCAAATCAGCCAAAATATCGCTGTGGTAGACCGCCAAATTGAGTTAATTCCGCTAGGTAGTAATCGCGATCGCAGCCAAAGGCCTTATTTTATCAATCGTGATGAGTCCGATAGCGTAAACATCACACGGCCTTATTTATCTAATGCCAGCGGTAACTTATGCCTTTCAGCCTCCTTGGCGGTTTATCAACAGGAACAAAAATTGGGTTTTTTAGTGATAGATGTGGACTTGACCCGTTTGATTGAATTTATGATGGGAGATAGTGCCAGAAGGCGTGTGACTCCGGCGTTTAAAGCGGTTTATGGGGTGATAGTAGCAGGGCTGTTTGTGCTGGTGGCTGTATTGATTTGGACCGCATTACGGGATATCTACGGCTTATTTACGGTTGATATAATCGGTCAAGATCCGCTGCAACCTTTTGGGATCATTATTTTTATGACGCTGGCTCTCGCGATTTTTGATCTCGGGAAAACGATTCTTGAAGAAGAAGTCCTAATGCATAAAGATATTTTTCGCCACAGCTCAACAAGGCGGACCATTACGCGGTTTGTTTCTACCATCCTCATTGCCATTTCGATTGAGGCTTTATTGACTATGTTTAAGGCGTCACTGGGTGAGAAACAATATATTGAGCCTGCAATCTGGATGATGTTAGCGGTAGTCGGTTTGTTAGTGGGGTTAGGTGCATATGTATATTTGGGCGCAAAGGCTGAATGGCTGTTGATTAAAACTCAAGCCTACAAAAAGAGTAAAAAAACACATTAACGTTAAAAGCTTAGTGTTTTATCGGGCTAGATATGCAGGTTTAGTCGATTTAATCGACCATAATCCTGCATTTCAGGATAGGTAAATTAAATGAGTGGGCATAATAGTGGCTGTCCACTCAATCAGGGCAGTTAGTCAGAAAATACAAGGCTAGAAAAAATCGTCATCTCCTAATGCACGTTTTAACTCTGCTCGTTCGAGGTAATCCTCTAAACGTCTTTTGACCTCACGTCTATGCTGCATTGCTTCAGCAGCTTTGCCGTTTTTTGGGTTGGTCATTGCCTCAAGTTCAGTATCGTTGGGCACGACTTCAGTAATATGAGCCATAACGAATTCCTCTGGTTATTCCTAACGACTTTCTATCTAAAAAGAGTGTGGCAGAAAAGCAAAAAATTTTACAACTATGGGTAAAATTTTCTTCCCGTGAGCGGAATGATTCAATTCACTGTGGTTTAGGGCAAGTCCAAGAAAAAGATTCGATATTTGGTTAATTTAGTTCTTACTTACTTTGTGATTGAGAGCACATCAGTGACATAGCAGCATTTGGGTTAATCCTGAGTTAAATAGTAGGATAAACTTGAATTTAGCGACAATTACTACAACACTGGTAGCAGTGCTAACTATTGATATATCGCTAAGGAATTGGCTCACATGGACAAGGATGTGTTTTCTAAATCTCCTGATGAATCTAACAATATTTACTCTAGCGTACTGAGTTCTAGCTGGCTGATGATAGTTTCGGCGATATTTTTCATGGTAATTTCTTGGTATGTGCTCGAGCAATATCTTAGAGATAGGGGAGAAGAGCGTTTCGAGAACAGTGTTCAAGAGCTAACGGAAGCGGTAAACCGCAGAATGCTGGCTTATGAGCAAGTACTGCGCGGTGGGGTTGGCCTGTTGTTATCATCGAGTGATGTGACTCGCAAAGAATGGCAAATCTATGTTGTTAATGCCAAATTGTCTGATTATTACCCAGGATTTCAAGGGTTTGGTTATGCATTATTGCTTAAACCTGACACATTGAGCACCCAAGTTAAACGTATTCAGGCCGAAGACTATAAAGATTACCAGGTGTATCCAGAAGGGCTACGGGATCAGTATTGTGTGATCTTATATCTAGAGCCCTTTGATTGGTTGAATCAAAGGGCGCTAGGTTATGACATGTGCTCTGAGGCAAATAGGCGTAAAGCAATAGATCGCGCGATTGTGACAGGGCAGCCAACGGTCTCGGGTAAAGTCACTTTAGTGCAAGATTCGCTAGATAATACCCAAGCGGGTTTTTTAATGTATTTAGCACTTTATCAAGGTTCAGCAAGCACTGAGGCTGAACGCAAACAACACGTTAGCGGGCTCGTTTACGCGGCATTTAGGATGGAAGATCTAATGCAAGGGATTATGGGCGACCGTTTCTCTGGCCTTAAACTTGCCATTTATGAAAATGCACAAGCCAGTGCCGATAGTTTAATGTTTGCTAGCAGCAAGGCATTGCCCCAGCAGCAGGATGTGTTTTATCACTCACATAATGAAACTATCGGTGGGCAAGTTTGGCGTTTAGATATTTCATCCCAATCACGTTTTATTTCGCAATCAGAAGAGTCCCAAGGCCTCTGGTTACAATTTATCGGCAGTGCCTTTATTTTAGCGTTGTTTTACTCTGTGATCGTAATGGCACGTAATCGGTATAAAGAGTCTCAGTTGACCTCTGAGTTAATCGCTAATGAGAAACGCTTTAGATTAGTGATTGAAGCCTCCCCCAGTGCGCTGCTGATGGCCGATAAAACCGGATGTATTACTTTAGTCAATACTCACGCCGAACGTTTATTTGGCTATGCCAGAGACGAGTTGCTCGGTCGCTCAATCAATATGTTATTGCCCGAATCGCTCCGGAATAGCCATCAACAGCACATGAGCCACTACTTAGTGCAACCGATAGCTAAAAATATGTCGATGCGTGATGACCTATTTGGCTGCTGTAAGGATGGCAGTCGGCTCGCCATTGAAGTAGGGCTGACACCTATCCATTTTAGTCAGGGTATTTCTATTCTTGCGACGATTAATAATGTGTCTGAACGTAAACGTATTGAAATTCAGCGAGCTGAGCATACGCAAGAACTGGAACGTATTAATCAAGAATTAGATCGATTTGCTTATATCGCCTCCCATGATTTGAAATCACCACTGAGGGGGATAGAGCAATTAACTTCGTGGTTGTCGGAAGATTTAGCCGATAATACCAGTGAGGATATCCATAAGTATCTTAGGCTTATTCAAAGCCGTATTCATCGAATGGTATTGTTACTCGATGGACTTTTGATGTTTTCACGTATTGGGCGTGTCGATAATGAAACGGTTGAAGTCAATAGTCGGCAGCTAATTGAAGATATGTTTGCTTTGGTTGCACCACCCAAAGGCTTCGAATTAGTCTTACAGGGGGAGTTTCCACAGTTCCATTCTATGGGAGTATTGCTAGAGTTAGTGCTACGAAACTTAATTAGTAATGCGATTAAACACCATGACAGAGAAACTGGGGTGATAACTGTCTCATGCGAATCAATTGGCGAATATTATTGGTTTAGTGTGAGTGATGATGGACCAGGGATATCAAGCTCTTATCACGATAAAGTCTTTCAAATGTTTCAAACGCTTAAACCAAGGGATGAGGTAGAAGGCAGTGGTCTTGGCTTATCGCTGGTGAAAAAAACGCTTGAGAGTATAGGCGGTAAGATCCAACTTCAATCGGAAGGTCGCGGCTGTTGTTTTCGATTTAGTTGGCCAAAGCAGATTAGCCGTAAGGAGGCACTATGAGTGCAGTCAATCAATATCAGCAGGTCACTATTTTACTGGTTGATGATGATGATGTGGATTATATGGCTGTGCAGCGCGCAATGCAGCAGTTACGGCTACTTAACCCTATCGTACGGGCTCGAGATGGAATTGAGGCATTATCTATTCTTACGAATGTTGATGGGATTAAAGGTCCTTACCTTATTTTACTGGATCTGAACATGCCCAGAATGAATGGTTTTGAGTTTCTTGAGCAGATACGTGCTGATCCAGCGCTCACTTCGGCGGTTGTTTTTATGCTGACGACGTCGAGTACCGATGAGGATAGGATGAAGGCATATAGTCATCATGTCGCTGGCTATATGGTTAAAACCAATATGAAAGACGGCTTTAACCACATTTTTAATATGCTCGAAGGCTACTGGCGTATCGTTGAGCTTCCATCTGCATAGGGTGAGTATATGGATTTACTACTAATCGATGATGATGAAGTCGATAGAACGGCGATTATCAGAGCACTCAGACAATCAAAGTTGACGTTTAATGTAGTCGAAGCAAATTGTGCATTCGATGGTTTGAGCTTAGCGTTAGAGCGTCATTTTGACGGTATTTTATTGGATTATTTATTGCCAGATGCGAATGGATTAGAGGTGTTGATCAAGCTCAATGCGATGACCCAAGATCAGACTGTTGTTGTTATGCTAAGTCGTTATGAAGATGAGAAACTGGCGCAGCGTTGTATTGAGTTGGGTGCACAAGACTTTTTACTTAAAGATGAAGTTAACTCACGGATATTGACCCGCGCTATCCGCTACGCGAAACAACGATCTTCGATGGCGTTAGCATTACGTAATAGTCACCAAAAGTTGAAAGAGCTCGCAGAACACGACTCCCTCACCAAGCTTGTTAATCGTTACGGTTTTGAACTATGTCTAAATCGTGCTATTGCTAGAGTAAAACGCAGCAATGATTTTTTAGCCGTAATTCTTTTAGATCTAGATGATTTTAAAGCGATTAATGACACATTAGGTCATCAAGTTGGAGATGTGCTTTTAGTCCAAGTGGCATCACGATTAAACGATTTATTACGTGATGGCGATATTATTGCCCGTTTAGGCGGCGATGAATTTGTCGTGTTAGTCACTGATAACGACCATCAATACTTCCCGATGGTCGTGGCAAATCGCTTATTGAAAGCCTTCGAGGAAACCTTCTGTCTTGGCGATAATGATGTATTTATAGGTGCCAGTATTGGTGTGGCTTTTTATAATGAGGCGGCTTCAAACAGTGAGGAACTGATGAAGTGTGCTGATATTGCAATGTATCGCGCTAAAAAAATGGGGCGCAATCAAATCCAGTTTTACTCAGAAGCGTTAGATAAAGAAGTGCGATATCGTAATCATATCGAGTCAAGTTTGCGTATGGCCTTAAAGCGCAATGAGTTTAAGGTATTCTATCAAGTTCAAGTCAATGCAAAAACACACCAACTTGTGGGTATGGAAGCCCTGATCCGTTGGCAACATCCTACAGATGGCATTATTGCTCCAGATCAATTTTTACCCATAGCTGTAGAGATAGGTTTAATGGCTGAAATTGGGAATTGGGTACTTGAGCAAGCCTGTGCTCAGGCGCAGCGTTGGCTAACGCAATTGCTGCCGACAGGACTCACATTTACCATCGCCGTTAATCTCTCGGCGTCTCAAATTGATAATGGGCGTCTGTTTGATAACATAGTGCACGCGCTGCAGACTACAGGGTTACCTCCCTGTGCATTAGAGCTCGAAATTACTGAAAATTGCCTTATTGAAGATCCCCATGAACACGCAAAAGAGCTCGATAAAATTGCTCAGTTAGGGGTGCGTTTTGCCTTGGATGATTTTGGTACTGGCTTTTCATCTTTAGAGCACATCAAGCTATTTCCGATTAGTGTACTGAAAATCGATAAAAGTTTTATCGCTTGCTATGATAACGATGAAAAAGATACCCGTTTGCTTGCGGCGTTATTTAATTTCGCCCATGGTTTTAATGTGATATCGGTTGCCGAAGGCGTTGAGACTATGCAACAAGCTGAGTTTTGCACTTCTCGCCATTGCACTGTATTACAGGGTTATTTATTTTCGCCACCGCTCGATGCATCGATATTTGAGGCGAAATATATTTTACCTTTATTAACCCCCACACTGGTGCGAATGTAAGTTACCTCGCAGTATTGTAATAGCATATTGATTTCATCTGGTTAGCAGTATTTTCTTGCTTTACACTCAGATATAGACAAATATCGCCCCCTTTTCTGTTGTGGCGTATTTGATACTACAGAACGATTTATCCACACACACTTACGTTGGTCACTCAGCCATGAAAATAGGCATTTTATCTCAATTTCCGCAGTTATATTCAACACAACGATTAGTGGAAGCATGTCAAAAACGCGGACATGAGGCGGTCGTGATCAATACACTGAACTGCTATATGAATATCAACTCCATTAAACCGAGTATTCATTATGAAGGTACTGAACTCGTTGGGTTTGATGCCATTATTCCGCGTATTCATGCCAGCGTGACTTTTTATGGTTGCGCTGTGGTACGTCAATTCGAAATGATGGGCGTGTACGCCGCGAACGATTCTATTTCAATCGCGCGTTCTCGGGATAAACTGCGGGCGCTGCAATTACTTTCTCGTAAAGGCATTGGCATGCCAGTGACGGGTTTTGCTAATAAACCTAATGATATCCCCGATCTCATCAATATGGTGGGCGGCGCTCCATTAGTGATTAAGCTGCTGGAAGGCACTCAAGGGATTGGCGTGGTATTAGCTGAGACGAAAACGGCTGCAGAGAGTGTGATAGAGGCATTCTTAGGGCTTAAAGCGAATATCTTAGTGCAAGAATACATTAAAGAATCCAATGGCAGTGATATTCGCTGTTTCGTCGTGGGTGATAAAGTCGTTGCTTCGATGAAGCGCCAAGGAGCAGAGGGCGATTTTCGCTCTAATCTGCATTTAGGTGGTTGTGGAGAGATGGTTAAAATCACCGCGACAGAGCGTAAGATGGCGATTGCCGCAGTGAAGGCAATGGGCTTAGTTGTTGCTGGGGTCGATATTTTACGCTCTAACCGTGGTCCTTTGATTTTAGAAGTTAATTCGGCACCGGGTATCGAAGGTATTGAGCAAACGACGGGGATTTCGGTCACCGAGCCGATTGTTGAATATATCGAAAAAATGGTCGCTGCCCGTAAAACGAATAGACCAATCATCGCCTAATCGGTGATGGTTATAAAATAACGCCACCGCTTAAGGTGGCGTTTTTATTTATGCAGGGAGCTTATCCCGAGTTCAGGTTACTTAAGCCTAAAGATCAAAACTGTAGGAATAGCCGAGTACCAGTTTGGCATCATCATCGCTAAGATCGGTATCTGACAACATAAACGACACTGTGCCCATGCTGGTGTCTGCGCTGAGTGTGACGTTATAGTCGGCATAGTTATCTTCGCCAAACCAAGATTGAACAACATCGCCGCTCGAGTAACCATAGTGCACCGATAAGCTCAGCTTTTCAGTGAGAGGCACTGAGAGAGTTGCCGCAAGATAGCTGAGATCTTTATTATCTAAAGGCGCTGCTGCGACATCGTCACCGGCATTGATGACATGGGAGTAACCGAGTTCAAGCCACTTCCACGTTACTGCAGCATGAAGTTCACCAAAATCAATGCTGCCAGGAGCGTCTGGATAGGCGTAGTAGAGGTAGCCAAAGTCGTAGCTGATATCGTCGGTAATACTGCCGCCATAACCGGCGTAGAGATCCAGCTCGTAGCTAGTATCGTCGCCAAAATCCACATTTGATGCCCAAGTGCCCGCATAAAATCCAGCATCATGGCTATAGTCAATCCCCCCTTGGATTGCGACCGCATCTTTGGTTTGGGTTGCACCGCGCCACAGGTAATTAGAAGTACCACCAATGTTGCCTGATACGGCTGCAAAGGCATTGCCAGCCAGTAACATTGCCGTCGATAAAGCCAAAACGCTGTACTGTGATTTCTTCATGCTCATCCCCTCGATTGACTTATTTATCGATTCACTAGTGGCACACCTAAGTAAACAGCGGTCATTAGTGCATCTTGGTTATTTCTAAGAAGGGATTTGCGAATCACATGCCATCATTACAATTTCATATAAAACAATAGATTAGATAATTATTGGTGGGGAGAATATGTTTGCTTGTCAGTTTATGAGGCAGAGGTGCACTTTTATTGTGCGAAAAACGCTCAAGACTTTATGGGGATAAGGTAAAAAAAACGCCTCACTATGGAGGCGTTGTTTTGATATTGCTAACTTAATTTACGCTCTCTCGTAGGGTTTTACCCGCTTTAAACTTAGGTACAGTCGCTGCAGCGATTTGAATTTCTTTACCTGTTTGTGGGTTACGGCCAGTGCGAGCAGCACGAGTCGCTGTTTCAAAAGAACCAAAGCCTACGATGGAGATTTTGTCACCATTTTTCATTGATTCAGTAATTGCTGCTTCAAAAGACTTCAATGCACGTGCGGCTTCAACTTTCGTTAAATCGGCATTTTCTGCAATTTTGGCAATAAGTTCAGTTTTGTTCATTTTTATTGTCTCTTCTTTCCGTAGATTTATTTGAAATTAGCGTGCCTAACATGCCATAAGGTTTAACGCTTGGAAAGCCTTTTGCGTTTAGCGTGCTGTAGGATATTCGTAAAGCGCAGAATATTTACTCAGTTCGTGACTTAGGTTTTATTCTTCTAACAGTTGATAGAGCAATTTTTTAACTAACTTGGGTTCAAATGGCTTATCGCATAAGGCATTAACACCAGCTTGGGATACATTACTCAGATGAGTGTCGTTGGCTTCAGATGAGACCATTAAGATAGGAATATGCGGTTGTAAGCTTTCATTGCGGATAAATTGAGTCAGAGCAAGGCCATCTACACTGGGCATATTGTAGTCGGTGATCACTAAGTCGAACATATTGTGCTTCATCAACTCAATGGCCTGAGCACCATCTTCAGCTTCGGTAATGAGTTTCATCCCTAAGTTAGTAATAGTGCGTTTAATCACGTTTCTTGCCATACGGCTATCATCAACAACTAATACACGTACATCCTGCACGTCAAAGTTGCTGAGATCGAGTTCATCGTGGCTAAGCAGATCAATCGTCGCATTCAAAGCTGTACCTAAATGCTCTGCACTAAAAGGCTTAGGAAGAATTGCCACCACGCCCGATTGACGGAATATTTCAAGTTGTTCACGGCGACACTCGCTAGAGACCAACATAAACTGAATATCTTTACATTCGGGGTTGGCTCTTAAATAGTCCAAGAGGTCTATGGCTGTGCCGTCATCAAAATGCATGGCGCTGGCGATGAGGTCGGGTTTATGACGAGTAATAATCTCTTTCGCTGCTTCGATATTTTCTGCGGTTTGAATGCTGAGAATGCCTTCTTGTTGTAAACGTTGAATAATAATCCGACGTTGTGTCTCTGAAGGTTCAACCAAAAGAATAGAAAGTTCGCTGGGCAATAAATGGCTCATAGTTTACTTCATGTTACCGAGTTAAGAACCGCGGGTATTTTTAGGGGCATGATGCTATTAATAACAGCTTAGCCACAAATGTCCATCACTGCGTTTGGCGGGTCAAATATTGACTCGTTACCTTAGAAAACGCTGCCCAATATTGTATGAGTAAAATCACAATCATGCTCACAGTCAGTGGCAATATGGGAATATTGTGGCCTGAAATAACCACTCTGACATCTTCTGGGGTAATACGATAGGCAATAAGGGCTGTTGTCGCCAAAGCGCAAAAGCCTAAGGTTTGCATGCCAATATAAATCTTCAGCATTAAGCTCGACCAAGGTGTGCGCATTAATATACCTATCAGCACAGGGAAAACGCCTAGGGTAAATAGATCAAAGGATTGCGTCATCACCGCCCGCAAAAGTGCAGCAATGCAACAGAGGCAATATAAAGCGATAAGTAACATAAGACGTTTAGGCATGGATCGATCTGCAGGCCAGTAACTAAGAAGATGAGCAAGTGTAAGAAATGCGCTTATCTGAGTCCAGCATAACCGTAATATCGTGTAGAATATGACTTTTTTAGAAGGGCTCTAAATAGGTGAAGTGTATGACAGAAATTGAGTTTTGGGGTTTAGTCACGCGAACAGAAGCGGCGCAATCACAGGAGTCTTTGACTCAAGCATTAAAACAGAACCTCGCCGAGCTAAGTAATGTAGAGTTAAAAGCCTTTGATAAAATCTTTGGTCAGCAGATGCGCCGTAGCTATTTATGGTCGGTTTGGGGCGCGGCTTATATTATTACGGGGTGTGATTCTGAATATGCCTTTGCTGAGTTCAGATGTTTTTTAATTTCACTTGGCAAAGAAATCTACGATGGTGTAGTGAATCAGCCTGACACCTTAGCGCGTTTAGTCATTTGGCCTGAAAAAGATGCGTATGCGTACCCCTTTGTCGATGAGTATGATCTTATTGCGGGGCAATTGTACGAAGATAGAACCGGTGATGAGTTACCCTTTATGCCATCAGGTAAAGCGACACCCTTGGGGAAAAAATTTAGCACTAAGCCCAAGGATTTAAAGTTGCAATATCCTGAACTCAGTGCGCGTTTTCCTTTCTAATCAGCGAAATAAACTATGAGCGTAAGCAGGCATTCGTGCTGACATCGAAGGTCATGCCGTATTTAGGGCAGATACTTTGCATCAGTTTGTGCTCTTGCAGCGTAAGTTGTTGATTAAAATCTTGCTTGAGTTGTTCAGTCATTTGAGTTTCGGCGGTATTTTGTACTTGAGCCAATTTGCTAAAATGAGCGTTAACTGCTTGTTGTTGGTCCATGGTCAATAGTGCTGCAGAGCTTGAAAAGCTTAGGCTAGTTCCCATTGTCAGTAGCGCCAGTAAAGCCAGTTTACGTGACAATGAGTTGAATGAATGAGTTGCTGTTACGTTCGCTATTTTTACGTTCATAGGTGAGCTCCAAATTAACAATTACGTTTAATTCGTTAGTTCTAAATCGTGCATCCCTAGACGGTAAAGAAAACGAGTTGAGTTGTACTGTGAGGGGCTTAGCTTATTGTATAAATATTGAACCGATGCTGAATGGTTAGTTAGTGTTCATTCTTCATTTCTTCGCATTGAAATCCTTGCTTGCGACTTTCAAACTGGCACATAGAACCACATTCCCAAGGTGCATCGTCGTAGAAGGCGGATTGCTCGCGTGCAAAATCGCTGCAGGCGTCATAGCTATCAAAGTTATCAGTTTTTTTATACTTTCCAGAGTTATAGCCATGATTATAAATAAAGGCCGACCAAGTCTTAGGACCTGTATCTTTGTCTGCTGGAGAGATAAACCAAATCGCACTAACGACACAGCTAAATAGGATAAGGATGAACACAGGTACCACTGGGAATTTCATGTTATTAAACAAGCTATGTGAACAATAGCGGAAGGATAACGTTTTTCTTTAGCTTATGCGCTAAAAATGATTACAAATTAGCAACTATATGCTTACCTATCACATCTCGATACAAAACGATACGTGTAAAATAACGCCGATACACAATATTTACCTATATATACAGAGTCTTATGCTGATTTTGCGGCATTAATATCACTTTTGCATTAAGCTCGAGTTCAGGTTAGATTTTGTACTGTAGTTCACAGAAAATTATTGAGGCCTTGGAGGCAAATATGAAAATTCAGTCCCTTATACTCGCAAGTGTGTTGAGTTGTAGCGCAGCTTGGGCGGCCGAAGAGGCGCCAGTGAACCCAGTTACTGAAGATGGTATGGTTAAAATTATTTGGCAAAACCCTAAAGAGTTTCGCGATATAAAATCATCCGGTGAGATCCAATCCCGCTATGAGAAGCGTTTATTTGAAACCTTAACCAAAAACGTCAACAAAGAGGCATCAAAGATTTTAAAGCCTAATCAAAAGCTTGAAATGACGATGACTGATGTTGATCTTGCGGGTGATATGCGCCCTACTTTTGGTGCTACCACTGATGATTTACGCGTTATTAAAGATATCTATCCACCGCGTATGACTTTTTCTTATCAAATTTTAGAAAATGACAAAGTGATTATCGTAGGCGATGAGAAATTATCAGATATGGGCTTTTTAGGTGGGATCCATTCGTCAACGGATAAACCTTTTGTTTACGAAACTAAGATGCTCACTGAATGGTTAAAGAAAACGATTGCCCCACAACTTTAATCACTCAGTCGGTCACTAAAGTTTAAGCACTTAAGGCCCCAGATTAATAATTTACTGACTCTCTAATAGGCTGAATTCGTAATTTACGGATTTAGCCTATTTTTTTACCTTCCACTTATAAGCTTCAAAGCCGTTGTTATTATTCTCTAATATATTGAATCGCGGTTGGAGCAACGGATTGATGGTCGCTTGAGAGAGGATATTGTGCGGTAATACAAGATAATAAAGGGCTGAAATTCATCGGTAAACTTCAGCCATTTAGCTGTGTTTAGCTTTGTTTCTTAAAGGCTTGCAGCATTTGCAGCAATGCGCCGAGCTGGCGCACATAGGTTTCAAGTTCTTTAGTGTCCAGCGCCTCGTATTCTTCCATGCGAGTTAAATCATCGACCAACTCTTGTACATAGGGTAAAAAGCGATTGCTGGATGCGATAAAACCTTGTTCTGCCGTAAATATACTGGTGAAGTTTCCATGGCCAGATTTTTTTAGCTCATCTAACTTAGCGTCAGCGTCTATAGCTTGGCGATAGGCGATTTGAAGATTCTCTTTCAGTTGCTCTATAACCTTAGTGTGTGGCATAACAGCGTCTCATGGCAAAATTTGCAGGAATTATAAGGGGCAAAGGATATGGCAACAAGCCAATGGCGATTAATAGTATCAATCTGTTTGTTAGCTTTTGTGAGCTTCAGTACCAAAGTAGTCAGTGCTGAAACCGATAAGCCGCCGTTTTACCAAGTGCAATGGCAAGGTAAGACAGCCTATTTACTGGGTTCGATTCATATTGGCCGTGCCGATTTTTATCCTTTACCTGCTCAAATTGAAACCGCATTAGGCAAAGCTCGTGGCCTAGTCGTTGAAGTCGATATTAATAAAGCTGATAGCACAGCCTTGCTGCAACAATATGGCCGTGCCGATAAAACTAAGGGTTTAGATTGGCAGAGTCGAGATAAACAAACGGTACAGATCATGTCACGTTATTGCGCGGCTACGGCCAATTTTTGTCAGTCGATTCAATCCTTTGCACCCTGGTTACAAGCCACGCAAGTTAACCTAATGCGTTATAACACATTAGGTTACAGCACCGATTATGGTGTCGATATGCAGTTGATGGCCCGCCATGCGGCTTTGCCTGTGTATCAGTTAGAAACGGCAGAGTCGCAATTTCAGTTATTAGCGTCTTTTGATAGTCAAGAGCAGTGGTCTATGGTGCGCGAAGCCATTAGCGCCTCGGATGCAGACCTTTTATCGTTAATTACGGCTTGGCGCTCAGGTAATGAAACCGAGCTTGATAGTATAATGCAAGAGCAGATGGGCGGAGAGGGCGATACTCAAATGCTAGAAAAAATCCTTTGGCAGCGCAATCATGTCATGGCAGACGGTATTATAAAATTAATGGGCTCGGGTGAAGTGGCTGTACCTTTATTTGTGGTGGTTGGCGCGGGTCATGTGGTGGGCGATAAAAGTGTGGTGCAACGGCTAAAACAAGCAGGCGCTAAAGTTAGCGCCTGCTGGAAAGAGGCGTGTGGCTAACCATTAAGGCAATAGCCTTAAACTGCTGGGCTTTGCCCTAAAAAGTGCACATATCGCCCGAGTGAAATATAGGGCTCGCGTTGTGAGTATTCGAGCTCCATTTGCAGTAGTTTTTGGTAATCGAAATCAGCAGGTTGACTCTTTTTTAAATAGTCGTGGATCACGCGCACGCCCGACTGGCTGATAAGTGACATGTGCCAGTCGCTAAACCAGTCTTTAACTTCTTGAATATAAAGTGGATGAGTTGGCGTAAGTTTGACTTTTTTCTTCACTTTTAAATCTGCAGCGACGTAATCGAAGTTACCTGACACTAAAGCATGAAAGCGCATGGCCTCCTTGTTATAAAACATTAAAGAGAATAATCCGCCGGGTTTTAGCATAGTGAGTAACCCCGCCATAGTGGGTTTGGCATCGGTTAACCATTCGACAACGGCATGGCACAATATGATATCGAAATAGCCGTGGTTATCGACTGACAGTGCTTGGATAGGGGCGTGGATAAGCTGTATAGCTAATGGCGTTGGCGATGCCTCTATCTGCTCTTGTGCTTGTGCGAGCATTTCAGCAGATATGTCGCACAGTATAACCTCATGGCCGAGGCGAGCTAATTTTTGGCTAAAGTAGCCAAAACCGCCGCCCGCATCTAATACCCTGAGTTTTCTATTTCCCAGTTTTGCTAGTGCTGGTACGAGATCGCGCCATAGTACAGCGGCACGAATTTCACCTTTTGGGGTGCCATAAATGTTTTTCGCAAATTTTTGCGCGAGCTTATCAAAATTCTTATCTTGCACGTGATAACTAGGCTAAAGAGAGTGGAGCGATAGTGTGGCACAGACATCAATTTTTAGCACTCTGGAGATATTATTACCTAAAACAGTGGAATTAATAAGCGGCACTGATTTTTAAGTCATTGATTTTAAATTAAGTAGTTTTTGTCACAAAACTTAGAGATACACAGAACTCTGTCCTCTGGGTTATAATCGCCTCGTTTTGAACAAACCTGACTTAATCACTGTCCATTCGGAGAGTCAGCACCCGCCCTTACTAAGACGCAGCTTTGCCTATTTCACATTCGTTACCCGCTTGATTGAGCCGTTATTATTCGTCTGTGCGGGGTGATTCATGGCTATATATTTTGTGCTAAGGGATAGTTAATTAAAAGGTACTCAGACTTGAATAATGCATATTGTGTTGAATTGAACGCGATGCCGTCGCTGTTTTCTCTTTATCGCAAAATTTTCTTTGGCCGTAAGCCGGGTTGGGATCAGCAACCGCTACCCTACATTAGGGTCACGACGTCACGTGTGAGTGTGTCTGAAGCTAAAGTCAGTCAATACGCGCAGGTTTGTGGTTTTAAGTTTGATGGTAAAGTCCTGCCGCCAACCTATCTTTACGTGATGGCATTTCGCCTACACGCGGTGATTTTTACCCACGATGGCATCACTTTTCCACTGCTTGGCATGATCCACTTAAAGAATCGTATTCAGGTATATCGTCCCGTTACGGTTGACGAAATATTTTCCTTTGAATGTGCTCTTACAACGAGTCGTGAAACTGACTCAGGCCTAGAGTTTGAGTTTGTCTCTAAGGTATTTGTCGGGGAAGAACTCGTTTGGGAATCGCTATCAACCTACTTATATCGTATTGATGTTGCTGGGCGCCGTGTTCGTCCACCTAAAGCCATTGATATGGCATGGGAAACACCACAGAGTTGGCGTTTGAGTGAAGATTTAGGCCGTCGTTATGCTAAGGCATCTGGTGACTATAACTTAATCCATTTGCATCCAGTACTCTCAAAACGTTTTGGTTTTGATCGAGTTCTCGCCCATGGCATGTGGTCTAAAGCACGTTGTTTGGCGGAGTTAATGCCAAGTATTGGTGATCGTCCATTTACTGTCGATGTGACCTTTAAACTGCCGTTGTTAATGCCTGCCGATGTTGGCTTTGGCTATGAACAAACTGCCGATAAGATGATTTTTGAATTGCGCGACAGCAAAGGCCGTCGACCACATTTAAGTGGTGATGTGCAGTTTTAAATTACACTTGTCTAAGCAATACTCACAGAGTTACTGCGCCTTAGGGCGCTTTATTATTGAGTTTTTCGTCTTAGCCGTAATCAATGATATGTCTGTTTTTTATGACGATAATCCCTATTTTAGGGCGCATTCAAATAGGAAACGGTTAAACTTGTGCATCGTTATTTAGGAATTGTGTTTCATGTTGTGTTCCCATTGCCATCAATACATCAAAGTCAGTGATATCAGCCAGCAAAGGGGCAGTGGATTTGATGCAGAAGCGCGTTGTCCCTATTGCATGGCTTGGTTAGGTCGTAACCCTGTATTTGGTAAACTGAAGCTATTAGGATTTTATTTAAGTGTTTTTACGGCGATCTACAGTTACTTCGATGCTTCTATGCGCAATATTATGATCCCAGTGATGATTTTTTCGTTGATGCTGTTATTTATAAGCCATTTTATGGACCAGCTCGTCACTAAAGAAGCGCCAGAGCAAGTTGATGATAGTGATCAAAGGCAGAAGTATCGTTAGTTTTCAGACGTTAATTTTGTAAAAATTGCCGCTATTGAGCGCCTTGAAGGGCACTCAATATGATGTCAGTGGCGCTGCAGGAGTCAGTATTTAGCGCATTAGGTAGTGACTTACTGCACGACTTGTTCTTGGCCTGCTAATGAATGCTCAACGTAATAAATCCCGCCAAAAATCACCACGCTGAAGATGACAATCCCTAAGATAAGCCCTAAGTTGTTACGTAAAAATGTTAGCATGAACGTTGCCTTTTGCTGGATAGAAGTGGCGCCATATCGAGCTCAACTTTTTCGTTATGCTCGCCGACATAAAAACTAAATACACTATAGTTATGCTCACTTAAGTTAATCTTAAATACACGCTTTTGCTAGGGTTTCAGTCGGGGCTTAGCTTGCATTTATGGCGAAGATTGAGGGCTGCACATATCCTGTAACTCTTTGCAAGGTGATTACCTTATTGCAACTTGCTATCGCCCTGACATAGACTTATGCCACTTTTTAACTATGGGGACGACTGGTGAGACTTAAAAGTCACATAAGACGCACGATTTCGATATGGCTTTCTGCCGTATTGATAATGCTATCTTTTGCCGCCTCAGCCCATAGTGTGACCCATCTCGATGATGGGGCTAAGACCCACTGTACGTTGTGCTTCCATCAGCATCAACTGAACAAGATTATACCGACCCAATCACTGACGCTAAATTTAGTTATACAGCATTTCGATGTGGTCGAGTTTATTTTACCTCCTTCTATTTCTAAACACGTCAGTGTTTACCGCAGTCGTGCGCCTCCCTACGCTCTCTAAATCAATTTAAATATTTTAACTTATTGTATTTCTTGATGACTTTATATTAGTCGTCGAGTGCTAGTTGTATTTTGGAGATATCATGACTGTGTTAAATACCCGAGTTTCTTTGGTGGCTTTGGCGTGTGCGTTAGTTTCGCCGAGCTTATTTGCTGAAGATTCGAGCCTTACTAACCCTTCTATCAGTGCCGTATTAAATGGTTACTATCAAACAGGTGAACGCCCATTAGCCGAAAGTCCAGATGGTTTTGGTTTGGGTGAAACTGAACTGGCCTTAAGCGCCAATATCGACGATATGTTTTACGGTAAAGTCACTGCCGTAGTTGAAATGCATGACGGTGATACAGAGCTGAATCTTGAGGAAGCCTTCATTCAAACCATGGCGATGCCTGCGGGATTCTCTATTCGTGGTGGTCGTTTTTTATCGGACATTGGTTACCTCAATAACCAACATTTACACACCGATTCCTTCACCGATCGTCCTATTGCTTATCGCGCATTTTTAGGCGGCCATTATTTTGATGATGGTGTACGTTTGAACTATGTCGCGCCAACGGATTTGTATTGGACCATGGGTGTTGAAGCCTTTAAGGGCGATAGTTTACGAGCCGCCGATGAGCATGGTGAGCGTGAATTTAAAAATGTCGGTGTGTACACCTTGTATTCAAAAGTGGGTGGTGACATAGGCGATAATAGCTCATGGCAAGCGGGCTTGAGTTACTTACGAAACGAGAATGGCCAAGTAACTCCCCATGAAGAGCATGAAACCGAGGACGAGCATGAAGCTGTTGAGGGTCATGACCATAGCCACGCCGCATCTTACACGGGGCAAAATACTTATGGCGCTGATTTTGTATATAAGTGGGCACCTAACGGCAACTACAAATATCAAAATCTAAGTGTGAGCGGTGAGTATTTCCGCGTAAGTGATTTTACCCCGACCGATTTACATCCTGAGGATGCACCGAGCAAAGATTACCATCAAGGTTGGTATTTGAGCAGTGTGTACCAATTCACGCCTAGCTGGTCAGCGGGCGTGCGTTACGGTGAAGCTGATACGCAAGAGCTGCATGACGATCATTTTCATGAGCAAAAATTGAAGGAGTCAGAAGTGAGTTTGGCTTGGCATTCTAGCCATTTTTCAACGGTTCGTTTTCAGTATACTCATCAAAATGGTACTAATTTCGATGGCATAGAAGACGATAACATCTTTACCATTCAATATATTATGTCTCTGGGGGCTCACGGTGCGCATCAATTCTAATTTAGCTAAAGTGGCCGCAGTGGCCTTATCTATCACTTATACCGGTTTGGCTCACGCTGAACTGAATGTGTTTGCCTGTGAACCTGAATATGCTGCGTTAACGAAGGAGCTTGCGCCTACGGCCAGCATTTATTCGGCAACCACCGCATTTCAGGATCCTCACCAAGTGCAGGCGCGTCCGAGTTTGATTGCCAAGATGCGTCAGGCGGATCTTGTCGTGTGCGCTGGTGCGGATTTAGAAGTGGGTTGGTTGCCAATGTTGCAGATGAAGTCGGCAAACTCAAAAGTGCGCTCGACCGATCAAGGTTTGTTTTTCGCCGCCGATCAAATCGAGACCTTAGATAAATTGACTAGTGTCGATCGCAGCATGGGCGATGTGCACGCCCAAGGTAATCCACATCTTCATTTTGACCCGACACGCCTGTTAAAAGTCGCTACGGCACTGAGCGCTAAGTTAACTCAGGTTGACCCTGCGAGCGCAGTAGATTATCAAAAAGCATTGGCTGATTTTACCACTCGCTGGCAAGTCGCAGTGCCGCTTTGGGAAGATCAAGCCAAGGGATTACAAGGTAAAAAAGTGATCGCTTATCACTCTAGTTTCAAATACCTATTCAATTGGATTGGTATTGATCAAGTGGCAGATTTAGAGCCGAAACCGGGTTTAGCGCCTACTAGCGGCCACTTAGCGAGTCTGCTGGCGCTTGCCGAGCAAGGGGATATTCTGGCGGTAGTCGTCGCCTCTTATCAAGATGAGCGCGGTGCAAAATGGCTCGGTGAAAAGGCTAATTTACCCGTAGTGATACTGCCTATGTCGGTGGGGGGCAATGATAGTAGCCAAGATCTATTTGGCCTCTATGACAGCGTGATTTTCCTCTTAAATGGAGTGAAATAAGCCTATGCTTGATCTGGAACTGATGTCGATTCTGTTGCCTGCACTGGCGGCGGGGATTTTAGTGTTGTCGACGCATATTGTACTTGGCAGGCAAGTACTTAAGCGTGGCATCATCTTTATCGATTTAGCGATAGCGCAGGTTGCCGCCTTAGGCGCAATTGTTGCTCACATGGACCATAGATTAGAAGACATGCCGTTTGCTAATGTGTGGATGCCAGCGCTGTTTGCCCTCGCAGGTGCAGGGTTTATTGCTTGGTTATCTAAGCGGATGGCGGGTGAGCTAGAGGCCATGATCGGCTGCTTTTATGTGTTGTCTGCGGTAGCGGCTATGTTGCTACTGGCGAATGACCCACATGGCGCCGAGCTGTTAAAGCAATTGATGTCAGGCCAGATCCTGTGGGTGAGTTGGTCACAGCTGATTTTACCAGCAGTGGTGTATTTACTGGTGCTATTGGCGATATACCTGCGCCCCAAAATGTTGGATGGTGCGGGGTTTTATTTGCTATTTGCGCTGGTTATTACTTTGTCGGTTGAATTAGTGGGCGTTTATCTGGTGTTCAGTACCTTGATATTACCCGCTTTAGCGCTAAACAAGTACCGCGGTAAAGGTCGGTTATTTTACGCTTACCTAGTGGGCTTGCTAGGCTATATTTTTGGGTTAGTCCTGTCTGCGACCTTAGATCTGCCTAGCGGTGCGGCAATTGTTGCTACGTTGGCCGTGAGCGCCTTAGTATTTCGTTTAGTATTAAGTCAAGTCGGGCCCCTGGCAACTGAATCTGACATTCAGCCAAAGCACCACACTTAGAGAAATATTGATATAAAAGCCCATCGATGCACTGGATTTTTAGTATATCGATGGGCTTTTTTGCGTGCTTGTTAGCAAGTCAGCTTACAGATGTAAACAATATATTGAGTCCCAAAGCCATGGTGGCTATACTGTCGCCACTTTTATCGTCGGAGTTAATTGTGCTTTTAATCGTCAGATCATTGTTGTTGGCGGTATCCTTGTTGCTTGCGTTTATTTTTGGTGGCTTAGTGTGTGTATTAAGACCTCGCCATCGCGACAATGTACATATGTTCGCCAAGATTTTCTCATCGGTTGCACCGATCCTTGGGATCAAAGTCATAGTACGTCGACATAAAGATGTGCAGGATGGTCCTTATATTTTTTTAGCAAATCATCAGAATAATTTCGATCTTTTTACTCACACGACAGCGGTGCCTACAGGTACGGTGAGTCTAGGTAAAAAAAGTTTATTGTGGATGCCCTTATTCGGCCAAATCTATTGGCTGTCAGGTAATATTCTTATTGACCGCAAAAACCGTCACAGTGCCTTTGATACGATGGCGAAGACGGTTGAAAAAATTAAACAGAAGAATTTATCGGTATGGATTTTCCCTGAAGGTACACGTTCGCGTGGTCGTGGTCTGTTACCTTTTAAAGCGGGCGCTTTTCATACTGCGATTGCTGCTGGAGTACCAGTGGTGCCAGTGGTGGCCTCATGTCAGAGCCATATTAAATTAAATCGTTGGAATAATGGTGTGGTGATTATCGATATGATGGCACCAGTGCCTACCGCAGATATCGATAAAGCGGATGTGAAAAACTTTTCTGCGCAAATCCATGCCAGCATGTCGGCAAAATTTGCTGAGATAAATCAAGAGGCGGCTGCACTTATGGGTAAAACTCTTACGAGTGATGACGTATAATAGCCCCATTAGCGCCAGCGTTACCTTAACGGAGACAAATCCATGTCTATTGAAAGTCAGTTAAAAGCTCAACTTGCCGAGAATCGTGACATAGTACAATCCTTGTTTGATGATGGTTCTGATCCAGATGCAGAATACGTTATTGAGCATCATTTTTCTTCGACCAATTTTGATCGCCTTGAAAAAGCCGCAGTGGATGCATTCAAATTAGGCTTTGAGGTGAATGACGCCGAAGAAATGGATTTAGAAGACGGTTCTATTATCTTCTGTTTTGATGCGGTTGCGCATCATAAACTGGATATCGCATTACTCGATAAAGCCTCTGAACAATTATTGCAATTAGCGATAAAACAGAAAGTCGATTACGACGGTTGGGGCACTTATTACGTCGGTGATGATATGGATGACGAAGACTATGAAGATGACGAAGAAGAAGAGGATGATGGTTTCCCCCGTTGATTTTCTATCGTGTATTAGCCGCAGATTGTAAATAAAAATGCCCATCATTGATGGGCATTTTTATTAGGTATATTTATGGGTTATTTGTTTGAAGTGTATAAAACACTGTAGTTTCGACCCTTTTCCTTTGCTTCGTAGAGTGCTTTGTCGGCGCATGAGATCCAGTTAGAGCTACTGGTAATATGAGGGCCTATTTCACTCACGCCTAAACTGACGGTTATCGTGATTTTAAGGTTTTCATATACGATGACTGATGAGGCAATTTTCTCCCTGAGTCGCTCGGCAAACTTTATAGCATCAGTACCGCTGGTTTTGGGTAATATGACGGCGAACTCTTCTCCACCATAACGTCCAGCACAGTCGGTCTCACGTAATGACTGGCTGAGTAAGTGTGCAATATGCTGAATCACTTTGTCGCCAACTAAATGTCCATAGCTGTCGTTGATATGCTTGAAGTTATCAATATCTAGCAAAACTAAACTGGTGATATCTGAATAACGGGCATGTAAATCGTATTCATGATCTAAACATTCTTGCCAATGGCGGCGGTTATATAACTGAGTGAGACCATCGGTTTGACTTAGACGCTGGAGCTGCTCGTTAGCGGCTTTTAGTTGTAGCTTATTAATAGCGATGTCAGTCACGTCATAAATAATCACGCTGATATGGGTAATTTGCCCTGTGAGTGAGGCTAGCGGTAGCAAAGTCACATTTTGATACATGAAATCGGCACGACCAGTAATCGGACGATAGTTTTTAAATTTAAAAACGTATGGACGTTGTTCCCAACTGATAAACGCACGATTTTTAAGCATGAAAACCGATTCCATTTTCTGCTTTAACCAGGTTTCTGGTAGATCGGGAAAGCGGGTAAATAGGTTTTGACCTTTGATCGAATTAGGGGAAACACCACTGTGATTCTCCATAAAACCATTCCACAGTTGGATATTGTAATGGCGATCTAATACCACTAAGCCAACCTCTATGGTTTGCACCATATCGATAAGCCAGTGTAGTTCGTTCATTGCGCTTTGGTCATTTGACATAAAGTAAAATCCAACTGATTAATCGAGTAAATAGCCGAGTTTATAGCTCAGTGTGGGAATGGAGTCTTCGGTAAAGAGCAGCAGCAAATCGCATTGAATATTATGATCTTCAATGCGGTAATTAATCTCCATTGCTAAAGTGCGATGCCATTTTTCGGAATTATCGTGGATCAGCTCATTTACCGTGCATTGACGACCCAGCACAATAGGGTGATTTTGGCTGAATTTCATATCGAGTTGTTCAGAAATACCACTGAGGAAGGCGCCGATCAGTACGTTTCCGGTATCAATCAGCACTTCTATTTCGGTATTCTGATCTTCAGGATTAGCGAGCCCCATCAGTTTTGCCATGTCTTTAAAGCTAGAGTCATGGAATAACAACAGTGCTTCACCCGCAATTCCCGCACCGATAAACCCTTGGCACAACGCTGATACGGTTGTACTTTCTTCCGTCGACTTGAGCGCCATAGTGAGTTCACTCACTTCAAGTACGTTAACATTCGGGATGGGTAATAATACGAATACGTCGAGTAACTTAGCTAACAGATCGGCAGCGCGCCCCATGGCGACGTTCGCGATTTCTTGGCAGGCGTCGCGTAAATCCACTTTCATCATCGGGACTTCGTCGGCGATGTCTTTTTGTGTCAGAGTTAAGATACCGTAATCTTGTAAAATATTGCTAACGGCATCAGCACTAACGGGTTTTTGGATAAAATCTAATGCCCCCAAGGCTTTCACTCGCTCGTGGGCTTTTATTTGAATGTCACCAGAGACCACAATAATTAATGCGGGTAGATCCTGTTGTTGCACGATTTGTAATACTTCATAACCGTCCATCACTGGCATGTTGAGATCGAGGAATACCACTTCGCCTTTTCCGGCTCGAATGGCATCAAGGCCTTCGGCACCATTGGCCGCATAGGTAATTTCCACATCCCATTCTTTAGGGAGTGTGCGGGCCATTTGTTTGCGTGCCATGGCGGAATCGTCACAGATGAGTACAGGTATTGACATGCTGACTAGTGATCCTTAGTTGCCCATTTATTGAAGATAACACTTATTGTTCGGGTCTGACTGACGAATTGTATTCTTCGGGCAAGTCTGGTTGATATTTTCTATAGGTAACTTATAGATATTATTGATTAACTTTATTTTATTAGCGGCATATTGCTTAATAGTTTACTAAATTAAATTCTGCTAAATATTAATTTTAACAAGATCATAGGCATTCAATGAGAAAATATCGGCGGATGATCGTACTGGGTTGCGATAGCCTAGCATAATTTGCTTTTAAGCTATTTGTTAAGTTAACAGAATTTTGACTTAAGCCAAAAAACTGGCTCATGTTATATCTTTTAGTGAACTATTTCAAATGTGTTAACATTTATTCTGGACTGACCAGTAACGGAATATTTTATGAGTAGCCAAAGTGTGCAAGTTAACGTCGATGATGGTATCGCCTATGTGTTGTTGAATCGTCCCGAAAAAATGAATGCGATTAACTATGTCATGTTTAGCGAGCTCGACGGCGCGATTAAACAGATCAAATCCAATCGTGGGGTTCGAGCGGTGATCCTCTCCGGGGCGGGTAGTAATTTTAGCTCAGGGCTCGATGTCAAAAGCGTAATGTCGTCACCCATGCAGGCGGTTAAGTTACTGTTTAAGGGCTTACCGGGGAATGCGAACTTGGCACAGCGGGTGTCATTAGGTTGGCAAGCCCTACCTGTGCCTGTTATCGCAGTACTTGAGGGCTGCTGTTATGGCGGCGGTATGCAAATCGCTTTAGGGGCTGATGTACGTATAGCAAGTACAGATAGCAAGCTATCTATCATGGAAGCTAAATGGGGGCTCGTGCCGGATATGGCAGGGCTGGTCGCCTTACGGCAAATTCTGCCTAAGGATCAAGCCATGCTATTGAGTCTTACGGCCAAAGTGCTCGAAAGCCATGAAGCGCTAACATTAGGGCTGGTAACGCAAGTGAGCAAAACGCCTATGGCGAGCGCGCAGCAATTGGCTGTGCAACTGATGCAGACCTCTCCTGACGCCGCCGCAGCCATTAAACTCAGTATTAACCGCAGTTGGACGGCTTCTATTCGGAGCCTACTTTGCCGAGAGTCAATTAGCCAAATTCGGTTGTTGTTAGGCAAAAATAGTAAAATAGCGGCCACGCGCCAGCTTAAAGATCCGCAAAAACCTTATCAGGATCGCCAGTCAGGTTGGTAAAACCGTTTTGTTGATGTCGCCGATATTTACTGCGCGCCGCTCATGCGGGCGGCAAAGCCTTTAATCGTATTAAGGCAGTTTTGCCAAGCGCTTTCGTTGTCTAAATTAAGAGCTAACGTGGTTTGTCGATAATTGGGGCTTTCTAGCGTCACCGCCAATGTTTTACGATGGTTAGCTGTTTCTAATGAGGCAGGGTGTCCATCTGGTGATTGAATATCTAAAATCGGCATTGTAAGTTTGGCTAATAACTCGGGTAGTGCTTGATTACGTTGTTCATCTTCACGATAGGGATTGATGACGATCAACACATCAGGATTGGCAATTTTCTTTTGGCTTAATAGGCTAATCAGTAACCCAGCGCTTTGATCTGCGGTGATCAAAATGCGTTTCCCCGCATAATCTGCCCCAATGGCATCTAATTGCGACATACTTTTGACGAGGAAGTCTTCCTGCTCTTGCTGATGTTTATTGTTATCTTCAGGCTTAACTTTAAGACTCGCTTTGTTAGAAGGAGCGCTGAGCTGAGCCGCGCCAGCTGAGGTGACTTCTGTGGCATCAGTAGCAAAATTGGCAGTTGGCGGCTCAGTGGGCGGCGTTACACCTAAGCTTGCCCAACCAGCAGGGTTAATATTGCGCCGCACGAAAGCCATCAGTCCAGGGGAGTCTGCCGTACCGTTGGTGGCGGGCAGGATAATGGCCGTGCCGAGTTTCTTTTTCCCTTCCCACGGGCGAACTAATAAATCGTATTGTTTATTATCGATAGTAATTTGTTTGATTTCGCTGGTGGGTAAGTAGTTGTAATTGGTTTTTTTTGGCGTTGGCGTAGGTGTGGGAGGATTCTCTTTTTCTACAGTATTGACCGCAGGCGTAGTGGTATCAGCACTAAAGGACGGCAGAGCCGTGATGCCAACAATACAGCTAAAGATAAAGCAGCGGATACGCACCATAGAATTGATAACCACCTGTGTAGTCTCATAAATTCACCCGTCTTTGAGTATAACCTGAACGCTTCCCCTAGGGTTAATTTTCCTTATGAAGCTGATTTATCCCACAAAAAAGCCCAGCACTGAGGCTGGGCAAATTATTGCAACTTACAAGCTAGGGCTTATACGTGGCTGACGAGCACCATACGGATAGCATCGAGTTGTAACTGGCTGGCATCCAGATAAGTGTTTAACTCTTGCATCTGATTGCGCAGGTATTCCAATTCCTCCTCACGAATATTAGGGTTCACGGCTTTGAGTGACTCTAAACGGTCGAGCTCTGCGCTCAGTTGCTGAGTCATTTTTTCTCTCGCTTGAACAACCATTTCATTCACAACTACTTGAGCATATTCCTCACCCTTAGCAAACAGTGGGTGCAAAATAGGCTGAGAGGCGGTGACTAACTTGCCGCCGATATGACGATTGACCGCGCTCAGTTGTTTATCAAAACTGGCGTAATCCACTTTAGCTGACAGGTCGTTACCATTTTTATCCATCAACACGCGGATTGGGGTCGGTGGCAAATAACGGTACAACTGGCTCGATTTAGGTGCAGAAGCATCGGCCATGTAGATGAGTTCTAAGAACAAGGTGCCTGCTGGCAGGGCTTTATTCTTCAAAATGGCTACGCTGGTGGTACCCGTTTCTGAACCCGTGATCAAGTCGAGCCCAGTTTGCACCAATGGATGCTCTTGGGTTATCAACGCGATATCATCGCGGGACAAAGCGGTGTCGCGATCAAATGTTACTGTCATACCATCTTCAGGTAGGCCGGGATATGTCGGGAACATCATGTGCTCACTCGGGCGCAAAATGATCGAGTTTTCACCATTATCTTCTTGATCGACACCGATAATATCCCACAGACGGATAACGGAACCGATTAAATGGGTGTCACCATCGTTTTGGGCAAGACGGTTGACGATAGCCTGTGCCTTATCGCCGCCGTGTGAGTTGATTTCAAGCAGCTTGTCGCGGCCTTGCTCCATTGCGTGTTTAAGTTCTTTATAACGGCTCTGAGTATGATTGAGCAGGTTTGTTAGCTCGTCACTGTCATTGCCTATCAGAACATTTAATAGCTCTTCAGCAAATTCACGGTAAAGCACATGGCCACTCGGACAGGTGCGTTCGAAGGCATTAAGCCCTTGGTGATACCACTGCATCAAACGTTCTTGGGCTGTATCTTCAAGGTAAGGCAAATGAATTTGGATATCATTTTTCTGGCCGATACGATCTAAACGACCGATACGTTGTTCTAATAGATCAGGGTTTAGCGGCAGGTCGAACAGCACTAAGTGGCTGGCAAACTGGAAGTTACGTCCTTCTGAGCCAATTTCAGAGCAAATCAGCGCCTGTGCGCCGCCTTCCTCTTGGGCAAAGTAAGCACCGGCTTTATCGCGCTCAATAATCGACATGCCTTCGTGGAATACCGTTGCTTGAATCCCTTCGCGGGTACGCAATGCTTCTTCTAAGCTCAGCGCCGTTTCTGCTTGGCTAGCGATGATCAGCACTTTTTTGCTGCGGTGGGATTTTAAGAACTCGATTAACCAATCCACACGTGGATCGAACTTCCACCAACTGGCGCTATTATCTTCGAATTCTTGGTACAGTTTTTCAGGGCTTAGGGCTTGCGCCGCTTTGGCCTCTAAAGATTTATGTCCGCCCATCATGCCACTGACGCGTGCGGCAGTTTGATATTGATCTGGCATGGCATGGGGATAAGCGTTAAATAAACGCTGTGGGAAACCTTTTACCGAGGCGCGGCTGTTGCGGTATAACACGCGGCCAGTACCGTGACGGTCGAGTAATTGTTGCAGTAATTCGCTGCGGGCAGCCTGTTGTAATTCGGCATCAATACCGTCTGCTTGGATCAAGCGAATACTTGGATTGATGTCTTTTTCGGCGAGTAATTCGGTCAAGCTATTGATGGCGGCGTCGGATAATTTAGCGTTGCCAGCCAATGCTTCGGCGGCAATTGCCACGTCTTTATAGCTATCTTCTTCGGTTAAGAAGGCATCGTAATCGTAGAAACGATCTGGATCGAGCAGACGTAAACGAGCAAAGTGGCTCTCATGGCCAAGTTGATCCGGCGTCGCGGTTAACAGTAAAACGCCTGGGATCACTTCGCTTAGTGCTTCAACCACTTGATAAGCGCGGCTTGGTGCTTCTTCGGTCCACTCTAAGTGATGCGCTTCATCAACGACTAAAAGATCCCAATCGGCATCGAGGGCTTGGTCGAGGCGTTTTTTCTTACGCAGTAATTCCAGCGAACAAATGATGAGCTGTTCGGTGTAGAAAGGATTGTCATGATCGGCATAGGCTTCCACACAACGGTCTTCATCGAATACCGAAAAGCGCAGATTAAAGCGGCGTAGCATTTCCACTAACCACTGATGGCGCAGAGTATCGGGCACGATAATCAGGATGCGTTCGGCGCGACCTGTCAGCAGTTGTTGGTGAATAATCAGACCCGCTTCAATGGTTTTACCTAAACCCACTTCATCGGCTAACAGTACCCGCGGCGCATAGCGACGACCGACTTCATGGGCAATCCACATTTGATGCGGAATAAGTCCAACGCGTGGACCTTGCAGGCCAAGTAAATCCGATGAGGCCAATTTGTGGCGCAACATTTGGCACTGATAACGCACACCAAAACGGTCGAGGCGATCAATTTGGCCAGCAAATAAACGATCTTGAGGTTTATTGAAACGAATATTGTGGTTCAGCAGAGTTTCACGCAGAGTAACTTGCTCGCCAGTTTCACTGTGAATACCGTGATAGAGCACTATCCCGTCTTTTTCAGTCAATTCACTGACGACAAGACTCCAGCCTTCATGGCTTTCAACCGAATCGCCGGGATTGTATATAACGCGTGTCAGAGGGGCTTCTGCGCGGGAGAACATGCGGTTCTCACCCGTGGCAGGGAATAATACTGTGACCATACGGCCTTCTACCTGAACCACAGTTCCTAAACCAAGCTCTGACTCGGTATCACTTATCCAACGTTGACCTAAGGCGAACGGCATCTTAAATTCTCATTTCTAGGCGGACTCTAACAAAGGGCGCGTATGTTATACCAATACTCGTGATATTTAAATCGCCCAATCACTTGTTAGAACCTAATTCCCACTGTGATAGATTACAAATTGTACAAGCGACAAAGTTGTGGTGCAAGTTGAGGATATTGTCATGCTAGCGTCATATTTGCGGCGATACACTGCCTTGAGCTGCAGGCAAATAAAGGTGGTTATATTGTTATTGAGTCACTTTGGTGCCAATATCAATATAAGGTTTTGGGCGCTAAATAACCGCTATCAAATTGAACCTTATTGTTATTTTTACCTTATGTTTAGCCAGTTATTGCGGCCGTGTGACTTTTATTGAGATTCAAAAGTTTGTTTAAACTTTACTGAAGCACTCAGGAGGCGCCATGGAACAAAACGACAGAAAGTTGTTTGTACTGGATACCAATGTGTTACTACATGAACCTTTGGCGATCTATTCATTTAAAGAGCACGATGTCGTCATTCCGATGACAGTGCTAGAAGAATTAGACCAGATTAAAGACAGAAAAAGTGATGTGAGCCGCGACGCTCGAGTGGCTATCAGGGCATTGGAGGATACCCTTGGCGGTGAAACCACCCCAGAGCAGATTATCAATGGGGTTCCCTTACCGAGTCGTGAAAGCCATGCCGATGCTATCGGTTCGCTGTCTATCTTCCCCGACCACCTTGTTAGCTTCACCCTCGGCGCCTTGCCAGGTGACGGTAACGATAACCGCATTATCAATACTGTTTTACACCTGCAAAACCTACATCATCCTCGCATTGTTGTTTTAGTCACTAAAGATATCAATATGCGCCTTAAAGCCAAAGGTGCCGGTGTTCAATTGGTTGAAGATTATCGAACCGATCAACTGATTGATGATATTCGTTTCCTCAGTAAAGGTTTTTACCAGTTTGAGGGCAATTTTTGGGAGCACTTGAATAAGGTTTCTACCGAGCGTCAGGGGCGGCACACAGTGCATGAAGTGCCGCTTACCGATCTTGAAAATGATCAGTTTTATATTAACCAATACCTTATCGATACCGAGTCAGATTTTTGCGGTCGAGTGATTGAACGCACTGACACCCACCTGCATATTTTAGATCTAGGCCGCGATCGGATAAACAATCTTGAGGCATGGGGGATTAAGCCTAAAAACGTCTATCAAGGTATGGCATTGCAAGCGCTGCTCGATCCCGATATCGATCTGGTGATCTTAACCGGCCCTGCCGGTTGCGGTAAAACCTTGCTCGCCATGGCGGCGGCGCTTGAGTTGGTGGTTGAGCGTAATCGCTACGATAAAGTGATCGTGACCCGTAACACACCTGAAATTGCCGAATCTATCGGTTTTTTACCCGGCACCGAAGAGGAGAAAATGATGCCTTGGCTGGCCGCTATTACTGATACGCTTGAAGTGCTGCACAAGAATGATGTCAATCCCACGGGCAGCATGAATTATATTATGGAAAAAGCCAACGTCCAGTTTAAGTCGATTAACTTTATGCGTGGGCGCTCAATCCAAAACTCGATAGTGTTACTGGATGAATGTCAAAACCTCACCGCTTCGCAGCTTAAAACTATGATCACCCGTATGGGCGAGGGCACAAAACTGATTTGTTGCGGTAACTTAGCGCAAATTGACTCTAACTATTTAACTGCTGTCACCTCAGGATTAACTTATATTGTTGAGCGTTTTAAAGACTTTGAAGGCAGTGCCAACGTGTATTTGAACGGTGTGGTACGTTCACGCTTAGCCGAATATGCTGAAGAGCATCTCTAGCGCGGGTGAGTTTTGTTTTGAGTAAACAATCAGGCCTCAGATATTGAGGCCTGATGTTTATTATGAGCAGATTTTTAATTGACTTATCAGTGGTATGAGTAGCCTTTATCGGGCAATTATTTTATGTGATTGACCGTTCCTTCCTGCTACTATAGGTGCTGATAGTTTTTGCCGTCGATGGCTTAAATTAAGCGCTGCAATCAAGGGTAGTGGATGAAATCGAGTGAGCCGGATCTCCAACTAAAATCGCCGATCCAGAAAAATTACAACCGTGCTGTTTTTTATACGTACATTGGCGTTATCGTCATGTCTTTGTTGACCGCGTGGATGTTTTTTGACCGCCAGAAAGCCCAGCAAATGGAGCAGCGTGAAGAACAAGTACAGCGACATGTACTGCAAATCGATTTGTTACTTGAATCAAGTATTCGGGCAGTAAAAAGCTTACGTGATGTTGCGGTAGATCATCTGCGTTTAGGTGAGCTCGTGCGTAAAGAACGCTTACCCCAATACGGTAAATTCAATGAAAGTGGCCAATATTTTACCTTAGAACCTCGCTATGCCCAGAGCGGTAAACCTTTTACTAACATGGGACGGATCACCGGTGCCGGTTCCCTTGATGGCCGCAGTGATGGGTTTTATCAAGAACTCGAGATGTTATTTGAGTTGTCCCTGTCGTTCCCTGTCGCGAAGGAAGCCGCCCCAAAAGCCTCGGCAATTTATTATCTGTCTAAACGTAGGATCATGTCCTATTTCCCCTGGTCTGATGAAGATATACGTTTCAGGGATGAATACCTCAACAAGAAGCAGTTCCAATACGCCACCCCAGCAATGAACCCGCAGCGCAGCGTTTTTTGGAGCGAAGCCTATGTTGACTCCACCGGCAAAGGGTTGCTGACCACGCTAGGTGTGCCCATTTATTTAGAAGATGACTTTATTGGTTCAATCAATTTAGACATGACGTTGGCCTCCTTAGCGCGGCAAATTCGAGTTTACTTTAAGATGCCGGGTACAGTGATTTTACTCGACCAACAGAATAATATTTTATCCCACAGCGATTTTGATATTTCCGACATTAATCGGGTTTATCACATTAGTCAGCGCATCCCGTCTGAACTGCATTCGTTGCCAGAATCTGAATTGTTCGATGCCCACGACGGCATTATTCGTAATGGCTATTACATCCACTCGGTTGCCCTGCATAACGCACCTTGGCGTTTACTGTATTTACAGGATGAAGATGATTTATTCCAAGATTCTTGGGAGAAATTACAGTTGACGTTTATCTTGGTGGTGATAGCGCTATCTGTGTTAGTCACCATAGTGCATTGGCAGACTCGTCGCTCCTTTGTGAGTCCAGCATCACGCTTGTTATCGCACCTTGAAGGTTGTTCGCAAGAGCCACGCAAACCTCCCGAAAAAATCACTCGCGGCTGGGAGCCTTGGTTCTTGTTAGTGAGTCGGATTTTTGAGGAAAACAAGCAATATACCCACCATTTAGCCGAGCAAAATAAGCGGCTTGATAAGTTAGTGGCACGGCGAACTGAACGCTTAAAAGACACCACTGAACGGCGTGAACGCGAATATGCACTGTTGAGATCCTTACTCGATGCGATCCCTGAAGCCATTGTCTTTAAAGATAAAGAAGGCAACTATTTAGGTTGTAACAAAGCCGCTGAGCGGATGTTAGGTTATACCGAGAGCGAGATGATTGGTTTGTCGTCAGACGATTTAACCTCACCGGAAATGGGTATACGTATCCGCGCCGAAGATAAACAAGTATTAAAAGATCGTGTGCCGTTGCGCTACCAAGAAAAAATAGAACTCGCTGGTAAACCGTTGTTACTGGACACACTAAAGCTACCTTTCTATAACCGCCGTGGCGAGCTGTTGGGGTTGATTGCGGTATGGCGTGATGTCACCCGTGAATATGAAGCGGCCGAGCAGTTACGATTATCGGAAGAGCGTTACCACTTAGCCATGGATGCGGTAGAAGATGGCCTGTGGGATTGGTATTTAGACTCAGAACAAATTATTTGTAATCCTGCTTACTATTCTATGTTGGGTTATCAAACCAATGAGTTTCCGGCCTTATTATCGGCAATTGATCAGTTAACTCATCCTGACGATCGTATTCGAGTGGAGGAATATCGGCGCGAGTATTTGCAAAATCCTATTGATGCCTACGAGATCGAGTTTCGGTTATTAGCAAAAACCGGTAGCTACCATTGGGTACTTTGTCGTGGCCGAGTGGTGGAGTTTACCAGCGATGGTCAGCCCAAGCGTATGCTGGGTACTCACAAGGATATTACCCGCCATAAGAGCAACGAAGTGGCACTATTGGAAGCCAAGCAAGACGCTGAATTAGCTAACCTATATAAGAGTGAGTTCTTGGCGAATATGAGCCATGAAATCCGCACGCCTATGAACGCTATTATCGGTATGTTGCAGTTGGCGCAACGTACCGCGTTAACAGCACAGCAGAAGGATTACCTTGAAAAAGCCGGTTTCTCGGCCCAATCGTTACTGCGGATCATCAATGATATTCTCGATTTTTCTAAAATCGAAGCGGGTAAATTAGAGCTTGAATTAGTGCCATTCCCGTTAGACAAAGTGCTCGATCATGCACTGGATCTTAATGCGCTCAAAGCGCAGGAGCAAGGTGTTGAGTTACTGCTCTATGCGCCTGTCACCTCGGGGTTAATCCTCAAAGGTGACCCTCTGCGTTTAGGGCAAATCCTGATTAATCTCTTATCGAATGCGGTAAAGTTTACGCAATCGGGTGAGGTTGAGCTGGGGTGTGAAGATGTGGGCGAGCGTGACCATCGTATTACGCTCAAGTTCTGGGTACGTGATACGGGGATTGGGATTGATAAAGATCAGCAAGAAAAGTTATTTGATGCTTTTGCCCAAGCCGATGGTTCGACGACGCGTAAATACGGTGGCACAGGCTTAGGCTTGTCTATCAGTAAGCATCTGGTTTCTATGATGGGCGGCAAAATGCAAGTGCAGAGTGAGCTTGGGGTAGGTAGTACCTTCAGCTTTACCATTAGCTTTGAAATTGCTGAAGAAGCGACAATCGAGCCTTTCGTCGTACCCGAAAAACTGAACAATTTACGTACGTTAGTGGTTGATGATAATCCGACCGCGTTACAGATTTATTCAACCTTGATGCGGGATTTACATTTTGATGTCGATACCGCCACTAGCGGCGCTGAAGCCTTGGATAAACTGTCGCATGCGCCTATCGATTTAATCTTACTCGATTGGATGATGCCGGAAATGGATGGCTGTGATGTGGTTAGCGCCATCGATACTATGTTGGCAGAAGGCCTTTTAGCGAAACGGCCAGTCATTATCATGATGACGGCCTATGCGGCAGAACCTTTGCAGGATCAAGTGGATAATGCCAAGGTGTTTACGGTACTGCAAAAACCTTTTAAAGCCTCAAGCTTGTTCGATGAAATCATCGCCGCTTTTACTGACGAGCCGAAATTGAATCTGCCGCCGCCCGCAGATGTCACCGTGACAGAAGAAGGTGAGTACGCAGGATTAGTGCTGTTGGTGGAGGATAACTTTATTAACCAGCAAGTTGCGACAGAGCTTCTCAAAAGTGCCGGTTATGAAGTGGTGTTGGCTGGTAATGGCCAAGTTGCATTGGATATTGTCGATTCACGTCCGTTTGATGCAGTATTGATGGATATCCAAATGCCAGTGATGGATGGGCTTACTGCGGCCAGAGCTCTGCGCGAGCGTTTTAGTACCGATGAGCTGCCTATTATTGCCATGACCGCCCATGCCATGTCGGGCGACAGGGAAAAGAGTTTAGCTGCGGGGATGAACGCTCATATAACCAAGCCGATAGTGCTCAACGAATTATTTGAAACATTAAATCACTGGATTACACATAAAAATCAGCATCAGAATCGTTAAATTTTTTGCTCGGGGCCAGTGATGGCCCCGCGTTATTCCAATTGATATTCATGAATAACGCAGCTAGCCGTATTAGGAGAAAAGATGAAACCTCAAAGTGTAGCCTTAGCCATCGCGTTGTTAGGATTTCCCGCCGTTACTTTGGCCGCTATTGCGCCTAGCACTAAAATCATTCAGCAGAGCCAAGAAGTTAAAGGGTTTGTTAATCTCTATTACGAGCCGTCTCAAGGAGAGTTATACCTTGAGGTTAATCGCTTAAATCAACCCTTTTTACTCGTCACTAGCCTGCCACAAGGTGTGGGTTCAAACGACATTGGCCTTGATCGTGGTCAACTTGGGCAAACTCGTATGGTGCAGTTTGAGCGCCAAGGCCCCTATATTGTTCTCAAGCAACTGAATAGCCAATATCGCGCTAATACTCTTGATGCTGCCGAGCAAAGAGCCGTTGCAGAAGCCTTTGCTGATTCTGTTTTATGGCAAGGCAAGGTCGTTGAGGGGAAGTCTGTACTGGTTGCGATTAACGATCTGGTGCTCAGCGATTTACACGGTGTATCCTCCGTATTACAACAAACTGGGCAGGGGGATTATCAGTTTGATTTGGGCCGTTCGGTCATCTTACCAACAGGGATTAAATCCTTTGCAAAAAATGCCGACGTAGATGTTCAGCTCACCTTTAAAGCCGATGTTGCTGGGGAGCAAGTGGCGCAGGTAACACCCGATGGCAGGTTGATGTCCGTGCGGATGCGCTATTCTTTTATTGAGCTTCCCGATGCGGGTTATCAGGCTCGGGCATATCATCCTATGAGCGGCTATCTATCCGATGAGTATCGCGATTACGCCACGCATTTTGATCAACCTTTAGTGCAGCGTTTTATCCTGCGCCACCGTTTACAGAAAGTGCATCCTGGCCCAGCGCCAAGCGAGGTGGTTAAACCTATTACCTATTATCTCGATCCTGGTGTGCCTGAACCTATTCGTTCGGCATTGCTCGATGGTGCGCGCTGGTGGGAGAGTGCTTTTACTCGTGCAGGATTTATCAACGGCTTCAAAGTGGAATTATTACCTAAAGATGCCGACCCACAGGATATTCGTTACAACATGATCCAATGGGTGCATAGGGCAACGCGGGGCTGGTCCTATGGCGCGGCGTTAACTGATCCGCGCACCGGTGAAATCATCAAAGGCCAAGTGACGCTCGGCAGCTTGCGTGTACGTCAGGATTACTTAATTGCCAAAGGGTTAACAGCTGGCTGGCAGGATAGAATCGCAGCCGATAAAGCGGCAACAGCACTTTCTCTCGCGCGCATTCGCCAACTCGCGGCCCATGAGGTTGGTCATACTTTGGGGCTTGACCATAATTTTGCGGCTTCGAGTAATCAAGATGCTTCTGTGATGGATTATCCCCATCCTAAAATCCAGCTTAAGGGTGACGATATTGATATTTCAGCACCTTACTCCACTGGCGTCGGCCTTTGGGATGATTTTGCTATCGCTTATGGTTATAGCGATGCGGGTGATGCACGCGCTCAACAAACACTACAAACTGAGTTGTTAGCCGATGTGGCGAAACGGGGCTTACGTTATATCGGCGAGGCTGACTCCCGGCAAAAGGATGCCAGTCAAGCTTATGCCAGTTTGTGGGACAGTGGTGATGATGCGATAACCCAACTGACTAAACTCGATAATATTCGTACTAAGGCGATTGCAGGGTTCTCTAGTGCCGCATTATTGCCCCATGAGCCACTTGGGGAGTTAGCCGATGCCTTTGCACCGATTTATTTACTCACGCGCTATCAAATCGATGCGGTTGCTAAGTTTATTGGCGGGACTGACTATAACTACCAATCTATTGGTGAGGGGAGCCGCTGGAGTTATATTGCACCGCCGTTGCAGCTAGCGGGATTAGATGCTTTGCTTAAAACCTTAGATGCGGCGAATTTAACGGTACCGCAAACTTTGCTAGATAATTTAGTGCCAAAGGCGGGAAATTATCATGCTACGCGTGAATCCTTTGATTCTGGTTTAGGAACGGTTACCGATCCTTTAGGCATGGCAGAAGTGTTTAGTCGTTATACCGTTAGTCTACTATTGACGCCTAAGCGTTTGAACCGTGTTGGCCAAGCAGCCATGGCGGATAACGAGCAGTTATCTGTGACGACCTTACTCGATAAGTTATTTGCAGCGACCTTATATCAAGAGGGTAAGCTTGGTCTGGTTGAGGGTGTGTGGATGCGAGTCAATGCCGTAGTGGTTGATGAAGTCCTTGCTGCGCTACACGATAAGAATACGTCACCTGAGGTCAGGGCGGTTATTTACGACCGTATTCAATTTGTGATTAAGCAACTAAAGGCGAGAGCAAACCGTGCCAATGTCAGTCTTGCGGCGCATTATAATGGGCTGCAACTGGGGTTAGCGGCGGGATTAACCGATGCTCAGTTTAAGCTTATTCCTAATCCATTAATCTTACCGCCAGGATCGCCGATTTAAGCTGACAATATTGAGCTATTTGCTGAATGGGGCATCTTAAGATGGTTTAGACATTGGCGCCCTAGGCGCCTATTTCTTTTGGATTTTTCGGATAAAAGTGATCGGCTTTACGCTCTAGATGAGTAAAGCGGCGGGTGTTTTTGTAGGGCAGTTTCATAAAGCCCGATACGCCGTGACCTTGGATTTTTCCGACATGATGCAAGATGCGATCGAGACTGGCGCGAAACGCCGCCTGCTTACGCGGATTGAGCAGCTTCAAGTAACTGTGAATTTTTAAGTGATTCGGCAGTGCCTCAAAAATGATGCAGCCTGTGTGGTGAATTTGGTTGATGCGGGCTAATTCTTCCATGATTTCATGGGGTAATTCGAGGTTTTCATCGGGATCTTTACCGTCTTCGAAGTATGAGTGTAAGCGCGATTTGTCTTCTAAAGTGGGTACGTCGCCCACTTCAAAGGGTAATTGCAGCGCGGCGCTGGCGCTAAAGGGCTCACTGGTATCGGTACGCTCGATGTGTAACGTGTCTTTGGCGTTAAAAAAACAGGCCTTAAACACCCCGATACGTTTAATTCCCCGCGCGAGATCCACCATATTGTTGACCGCGATGATTAACGCACCTTTTTGATTCGCATCGTAAATCGCAAGATTGGAGTCGATAAATACCCCAGTTGTTTGCCAATGAATTGCAAGCCCACCCACGATGGGATACTGCGCTAACCTGCCCACCGCTGCGATAAAGCCTTTTTCGGTATCGCCCATGCCCGCGAGGAAGTTACGGTAGTATTTCTCGAGCTGAATATCATCCATCTTAGCGATGGGATCTTGGGCGTTGTGTTCCTTTAAAAAGGATTTACGCGAACTGTAGCTGACAGTTTCAACATCTTTATCGCGGGATTGTACCCAAACAGGAATTTCACCCTGTAAATCAGCTTTGGGCAGCGTGGGTAAATGTAATCTGTGGCTGTGGCGCATGCTTTTTAAAAAGTAATCACCGGCAATATTACGTTGCTCAGGATCTGTACTGAGCATGCCTTCTAAGGTGCGGGCTAATTCTATGGGTAAACCAATACTAGTGGGCGAGATCACCTGCGCGCCAAAACGGCTGGCTTGTCCTGAGGCAAGGGAATACAGAGTCGCGGCAACACCTTGCTCGTCAAAACGTGGACTGGAGAGTGCACCGTTAAGTTGCTCTTCGCCAATAAAGTACACATCACCCATGCGCGCATTAGTATGCTGTTGATCGCTCGACATTAATGCCATTACATTGTCTTCAACGGGGTTGTTATGCTCATCCCGCTGCGCAAAGACAGCAGAGCCCCAATCGATTAACGATAAATGCTGCTGTTCAATATCGAAAACCAGATTCGAGGGTTTTATATCGCCGTGCACTAAAGGTTTACCCGTACGCAGGTAATACAAAATATCGGCAAGCTGGCGGGCAATATTCATGATCATTGCAGTAGGTAGTGCGCCCATTTTGCGGCATAGTTGGTCGAGATCCTCCCCCTTAGCACGCTCCATCACTAATATGCCCTGTTTGCCAACACGTTCAAATTTAATCGCGCCAGGCACATTAGGGTGCTTTAGCAATGACAACATAAAGGCTTCTTCTTCGAGCCGGTCTTGAACATGTTGCGGTAGCGTTATCCGTGAAAACTTAAAAACATGGGCATCGCCCGCTTGATTGATGCCCGCAAACACAAAACCGTAGGCACCTTTGCCGATTAATTCAATCTCGACATAACCGAGTTTACTCAGTTGCTGTTTACACAGACGGATCCACGCCTTGTGCTTACGGGCATCATTGGCCTTGAGCAGGTAAATGGATTGCTCTTCGGAAATATAAAAATGCTGCAGCTGAGGTGTTTGCAAATAGTGCTCCTTGTTTTGTTCATTTAACCAGTAAGAGGGGGAGATAATCAAATCAAGGGTGAGTTTTAGTTAAGAATTTTTAATCGCTTTAAGACTTAGGTTTCATCGTGTCTTACCTATACGATCATTTCGTCACTGACTTTGACTTACATCAAGTTAAATCTTCACGACTATAGGTAGTCTTTGGATATCGAACAGGATAAGTATTTGTTAATTAACCGACAGAAAAAGTGTAGCTAAGGAGGGCGTATGCCCACCCAATATAAAGCCTTGTTGATTGAGTTATTAGACTATCCGCGTAAGCGAATTTTACAGTCAATGGAAGTCACCCATTGTCCGCATGCGGTATTTTTTAATGATAGCGACGAACAATGTTTAACCTGCCATCAGGGGATGGAATGTATCTGGATGAACCAGAATGATGAGCTAGTGGACGTGAATGAAAAATCAGTCGCAGAGCTAAAACAGCAGCTATTAATAGCGGTGGATTTTATTGATTCATCTTTAAGTCCGCATCATCTATCACGTCGTCAATGTCAATGTGATAACTGCGTTTGGCTGCGTAAAGTGCAAGCTACGTTAGATCAGTAACTTAGTCTTTACATTGTTGCATCGGTCGAATCGCAAAGAGCTTTGCATCGACTTAAAAATGCCATTAAAGTAAGGGTCACTTTAGCGAATAGAGATAGACCATGGAACCCAGTTTTTGGCATGAAAAATGGAATCTGCAACATATAGGTTTTCATCAGCAAGACATCAATCCTTTCCTTGTCCAGTATTGGCAGGAACTCTCGCTGCCGGCGGATGCTCAAGTGTTTGTGCCCTTATGTGGCAAGTCGCTAGACATGTGCTTTTTAGCCGAGCAAGGGCATCAAGTGATTGGCTGTGAGCTAAATGAACTGGCTGTGCAGCAGTTTTTTACTGATAACCAGCTTGAGCTTACGCAAACGGCAGTTGGTGAACACCAACATTATCAAACTGAGCAGATCAGCGTGTATCAAGGTGACATTTTCACTTTGCCTAAAACTATCACACAAGAGGTGACGGCTTTTTATGATCGTGCTGCTCTCATTGCTTGGCCAGAAAACATGCGCGTGCATTATGCTAAGCAGTTGGCAAATTTATTACCATGCGGCAGCATAGGTTTATTAGTAACCTTAGATTATCCACAAGCAGCCTTAAATGGTCCGCCGTTTGCAGTATCGCCGACTTGGGTTGAACAGCATCTGAGTGATGACTTTGATATCGAGGTGTTAGCATCACAAGATGTGTTAGCGGAAAATCCTCGATTTACGAAAAAAGCAGTACCTTGGCTAAATGAGGCCGCTTATTTGTTGAAGCGTAAATAATGACTTTTATCCTATAGCTGCAGTGAAATATCCCCATTGAATTTATGCTAGATAATCTAGGTTGGTGGGGATTATTATTTTGTATCAGCAGGTTAAGTTTTATGGTCTTTGTCGGCTATCAGTGTCCCATTTTATCTTTAGGATTGAATGCAATATAGAACTATTGGGAAGCGAAAATACGGGAGGCGAATAAGAATATCAGGGTGAGGGAGCAGATGATAACTTTACGATTAGCTTTAACGTAACTTATGTCGTCTGTGCAAGCGTTTGTTTTTCGCTAATGTATGTTTTGGCCATAGGTAGCTAGTGCCTTAACTATCAATTTTATTTACAATTTTTAGGCGACTTCGTAGTAATTAGGCTCAAGTTCCAATTGATTCTGGATAATCTGCACCGCCATTCTGGCACACTTACCACATTGGTCGGCCACACCTAAGCGCTTTTTGACGTCAGCAAGCGAGCTATCGCCTTGGCTTACGGCATTTTTAATTTGTGTATCTGTGATCGCATGGCAAAGACAAACGTACATATAGTAGTCTCCAAAAGAATTGATCTAATTCTAAATGAAAACGCTTATCAAATGCAATCATGATTTTTGAGTGATTTTCATACATTAACGTTTTTGTTAAAGGGCGCACGTTTTTATCGTCTATCCTAGATGTGTTTTAGCATTACACTGCTAGGCAGTTTTAGAAGTAGGTTCAGGAATACAGAGTCAGGGTGATGATGCCTCACGGATGGATAACTCATGGATGAATAACGAAGAATTAATCAAAGATCCATAAGGTTTCATGAGAACAAATTTACCAGTTACACAGCGAGAATATGATTATCCAGCGGATTGGATTTTATTGTCGACCACGGATACTCAAAGTCATATTACCTACGTCAACCAATTCTTTTGTACCGTTGCCGGTTTTGAACTCGATGCCATGTTAGGCAAGCCTCACAACATGGTGCGTCATCCAGATATGCCTCCCCATGCGTTTGAAGATATGTGGCGCTGCATCAAAAAAGGTGAGCCTTGGAAAGGGATAGTGAAAAATCGTTGTGCCAATGGCGATCACTATTGGGTTGATGCCTATGTCTCCCCTATTTCAGTTAATGGCAAAGTCGTCGAGTTTCAATCTGTGCGCACTAAACCCACCCGCGAGCAGGTTAAGCGTGCAGAAACAGCTTATGCAGAGCTGAACAAAAAGGGCAGTGTTAGTGCGTTAAAACGTACCATGAGCATGCCTGTCAAATTGCAGTTACTCGCATTGGTTGCCATGCTACCTATGTTTTACCTTGCTCTGCAAATTGGCTTAATGGGCTTTATTGCCCTAGCGATAAGTGTCCTAGTATTGCTGGTGGGCGGTAATCTGGTGCTGAGTCGTTATTACGCGATAGTGGCTAAGGCAAAGCATATCTACGATAACCCCTTGATGGCGCATATTTACAGTGGAAGCTCTGATGATCTTGGCGCGATTGATTTGGCGCTCCAAATGCAGACCTCTGAGCTTAAGTCGATTCTTGGGCGTGCATCGGATTCCTGTTATAACGTGTCTGAACAGGCCAAAATATCTGCCGCCAAGGGTAAACAAATCCAGAGTACCAGTCAGGCTCAATTATCTGAAATAGAACAAGTTGCTACAGCGATGCAGGAAATGACCGCCACATTAGGCGATATGTCCTCCAATTGTGCCGATGCGGCGAGTACCACGCAAATGGCATCCGCTGAAACTATCAATGGTGATAAAACGGTGTCGAGTACTATTCGCTCGATTCAAGCGATGGCGGAGCAACTGCAACAAACGTCAAAGGTCATTACTGAGTTAGAGGCCCACAGTAAAGATATCGGCACTGTGCTCGATGTGATTCAGAGTATTGCGGGTCAGACGAATTTACTGGCATTGAATGCGGCAATTGAAGCGGCTCGAGCGGGTGAGCAAGGTCGTGGCTTCGCTGTCGTTGCCGACGAAGTACGGGCGCTGGCACAACGTACTCACGATGCCACCAAAGAAATCCACAGTATGATTAATCTGTTGCAGCAGGGGACGAATAAAGCTGTTATCAGCATGCAGCAAGGCGTGGTTGCCGCTTCCGAATGTATTTCAACGGCGGATTTAGCGGGTACAGCATTACGTACGATTCGTGAGGCCATTTGGACCATTACCGATATGACGCACCATATTGCCAGTGCGGTTGAAGAGCAATCGAGTGTGGCAAATGAGATGAATCGCAGCGTGGTTAATGTGTCGCAATTTACCCATTCTAGTCATCAACTCGGCAGTGAAATGGTCGGCTTGAATGACGAAGTGACTCGCGAGATGGATTCTCACTCGGTATTGGTCGATCAATTCTTAAAGCGTAGCTTTAGGGTTTAACTGCCTAAAATTTAATATAAAAAAGGCAATAGTCTGACTATTGCCTTTTCTTTTACTGATTTCTAACTCAATTTCTGCTTTCTGAATCAATTCCTGATCGTTAACTCAATAGCCTTTACTAAAGTCGACTCGATTCTGCAGTGGTTCACCCATGATGTAGCGGCGATAGTTTTGGCTAAAGATATCGACGATTTGTGCAGGATGGCTTGGCGCCGAAATATGCGGCGTGATCACGGCATTTTCCCGTTCCCAAATAGGATGGCTATTGGGTAAAGGTTCCTGAGCAAATACATCGAGAATCGCTTGTTGGGCAGGATTAGCGATAAGCTGGGTGTTTAGCACATCAAGATCGAGTGCATCACCGCGGCCCACGTTAAACAGTACTGCATCAGTTTTTAACATAGCTAACATGTCAGCATTGAGAAGATTATGCGTTGCAGGAGTGCTTGGCAGTAGATTTGCAACCACATCGGCCTGTGTCAACACTTGGCCTAAATTGGACATAGCTTCTATGATGTCAAAACCTTCTACGGTATTACCGTTGCTATTGATACCAGTAACATGCATGCCAAAGTGTTTTGCCGTCTTCGCTAAATGCTGGGCTATTGACCCTGTGCCAAGCAAGAGCAATCGCATGCCCTGTAAACTTGAGTGGCGTTGCTGGGGTTGAATCAGCCACTGTTTTTGTCCTTGTTGCTGGCGATAAAAACGATGGCCGCGGATATGCGCGAGTAAATAGCCGAATAGATACTCGCTCATCAGCGGGCCGAAAATGCCTTTAATATTGGTGAGTTGATAGTCTTTTCTGCCCCTTGGGCTTATCAGGGCATCTATGCCAGCAAAGCTTGATTGTAGCCATTGCAGATTTTTAGCATGGGGCAATAGGGGCGCGGCAAGTTTAGGTTCGGCTAACCAAATATCTGCATCAATTATGCTCGCAGGATTATCGTCGAGTAACGTTAAATCAGGGAGACTCTGCGTCTCAATCAAGTCGCGGTACTGTTGATTTGCCTTTGTTAGCAAGAGTAACTTGTGCCCCATGGCGTCTCCCTTTATGCTTGGTTATTGTTATTTTTCAATACGCTGTCGCGGCCACTCAGATGGATTGCGCTGCATCTTTTTAGGTTAAGTCTATGTTTAATCAATTAGTCGCCATTATTGCCCAGTTAGGTAATATGCTTCGCCCTTGGGCTTTTGATATTGCTACCGCTATGGTGGTGTGTCTTATTTTGGTTTTTTCAGCGGATGTAAATCGTATCTTAAGGCGTCATTTGTTGGGGCATTCTTTTGTGCTGCGAACATTTGTTTTTATTATTGTGAATGCCTTTGGCTATGGCCTATTGATCGTGAAAGCCACACCTTGGGTGGCAAGACACATAGTGGCTATGCCATCCCATTGGATGTTTCTGTTGATTATGACGATGTTTATTTTTATCGGCTATTGGGCTCAGCGAAATAATCAGTCTTAATTAACCACACTTTATTCAAAGTAACCAAGATAATCGACTGTTGTCGCTTGAGTTAAAACCCGCATGGCGCGGTCGGGATAATTACTGAACACGCCATCGACGCCCATTTTTTTAAGGGCGTGAATATCATCGGCATGATCGACCGTATAAACATAAACCTTGGCGCCGCGATGGTGTGCATCATCAACTAACGCTTGGTTGATGAAACTCACGTCTAAATGTAACGAATAGGCATCAAGTTGACTGACAACAGCCGCTCCTTCTAGTGGAATACTGGCGAGCAGCGGCGCGACTAAAGCCTCTGGCAGTGCTTGTTTAAACTCGCGTAGGTAAGGGTGATTAAAAGAAGAGATCAGTAACTGTTCTTCGGTAAAACCCAGTTGTTTTAAAGCTTTCGGATATAAATTGATTAACGGCATGACGGTATTTATGCCTTTTAATTCAATATTGACTATGCAGCGTCCTGCAATTAATTCTAGCACCTGCCATAGGGTGGGTATTGGTTCACCTTTTACATTAATGCCTGCCAGATAATCCTTACTCACTAAATGGATAATCCCCGAGCCTGAGCTTTTGTTATCGAGTCGCCGGTCGTGAAACACCACCAGCTCACCTTCGACATTATGCACATCGAGCTCAACCGCTGGCGCGCCTAATTGCAACGCTTTTTCCATAGCAGCTAACGTATTTTCGGCCTGATAACCGCTGGCGCCACGGTGAGCAAAAATGAGCATGTTGTGTAATCCTATTAGCTTCTGATAATACTTTTCGGCTCGCTATTTTGACTATTTTTAATATAGATTTCCATCTGTGGATAGGCGAGCTCAAGATTGTTTTCTTTGAGTTTTTTAGTCACTCGTTTATGTAAATCATGGCGAAGTGGCCAGCGTGATGACATATCTTTTGCGTAAGCACGGACTTCATAATCTTGAGTATGTTTACCAAAACCTGCAAACCACACTTCAGGCTCTGGGGTTGCCAGTGCATCTTCACATTCTTGCACTGCTTGATACAGCGTTGCCTCGACTTTGGCAGGATCAGAGTCGCGCGCAACGGATACGTAAACAATGACGCGCGTAATCGGATCGGACAATGACCAGTTAATTAATTGTTCCGTAATAAAGGCCTTGTTTGGGATGATAATTTCTTTTCTATCCCAATCAATGATGGTTGTTGCCCGTATTTGAATTTTACTCACAGTCCCGGTTAAATCACGAATTGTCACGGTATCGCCAATACGTACTGGTTTTTCAAATAAAATGATTAAGCCCGAGATAAAGTTGGCAAAAATCTCTTGTAAACCAAAACCTAAACCGAGCGAGAGTGCGGCAATTAGCCATTGCAGTTTAGACCATTCCATCCCGAGATTAGAGAAGCCGATTAATAGCCCTAAAAAGACCACTAGATAACGGCTTACTGTGGTAATCGCAAACCCCGTACCGGGTGATAGGTCCAATCTTTGCAGGATCATCAGCTCAAGTAAACCGGGTAAATTGGTAGCAATCATCATTGAAAAACCGACCACAATAAGCCCAAACATCAAGGATTTCATGGTGATCGGTAATTGTTGTTCTAAGCCATTCACACTGGTATTAGTTGTCCACAACGTAATACCGTCGAGAAAGGTAAATAACGCCGTATGGGTTTGCGTCCATAGGCCAATTAAGCTGGCTAAAAATGCCAATAATAATAGCGAACGCACTAGTCCAAGTGACTGGCTCGAAATGGTTTCGAGATCTACTACCGGCTCTTCATAGGTATCGAGTCCATCGGTTGATAGATGGTGTGTTTCGCCTTTTTCCCTTTGTGCTAAGCGTTCAGCCCGTTTCGCTTTGGCGCGATCGAAAGCAATACGGCGGCGTTCAATTAACATCCAGCGTTTAATGAGCTGATATAGCAATAAGAAGCCTAGACCCAGCACGATAGATAATTGCAGCTGGAGCAGCATTTGGAAGGCGGTAAAGTAATACCCTTTAAACGCGAGAACTGCACTGAGTAAGGGAACTGAGATTAACAAAAACCAGAGCATTTTTTGGATAAGCTTTTTATTTTTATCGTCTTTTTGTGGGGCTGTATTTTTACGACTGAGAATTAAAGTGTCTTTGTAAAATAAGAATAAAACAATACAAAACATAATAAATGCGCCGCGACCAATACTATTACGTATCAATGATGCATCCAGTATTTCGGTAAAACCCATCAAGCCTAACAATGGGCTGGCTACCAACACAAAGTGCCTGAATCTAAACTGCCCCGCTTGGATAAGTTTTGATGGACGTTTGAAATGGCCGACCAGCACACCTTTGTCGAGTGTGAGAATAAAGATAAAACGATATAAAAGGTAAACTAAGCCAATGGCCAGTATGCCCATGCCCACGGCCTGCACAAAATTGCGATCAGAGTGGTAAAAAATTAAACCCGCCAAAATCACAGGGGTAGGTTTGATTAATGCGTAACCTAAGCTGCAAGCAAGGGCTTTAAGCGTGTAAATGAACTTATCTTGGGTTACGTTACCTACATAGGTGGTATAGTGATTTAATAAGCTATTGAATTTAGGCGTAATAAGATCTTGTACGACTAAACATAATACCAGCAATATAACCCACCAATACCAATAATCATTTTGTTCGTCCCACGCTTTACCCAATTCATCCCACTGTGCCTGTCTCACCAGCCATACTGTGCTGCGCTCGAGATCCGTAAGCCATAACTTACTAATGCTAGCGGCATTAGGGACCCAGAATAAATGTTCATTAAGGGTATTTTTTAGGGTGAGGTGCTGTTGACTTAATTGCTGATAGTTAACTCTTAACTTGCCTAATTCACTCAGGTATTGGTCATAGCTTTGCATCAACTGGGTAATTAAACTTTGCTGCGAATGTAGTAGTTTAATTTGTTGTTCATTGTATAAACCGGGATGTTCTAGTTCTTGCTCATTGAGTGCTTGCTGTTGCTCTAAATGGTATCTATCTAAACGGGCATCAGCGATGAGCGTCTGAAGCTTTTCATGATTTGGGGGTTTAGGCAGTGATTGTAATATCTGCAAAAAACGCTCACCAAAGGCTGAGTTCATTTTGACCCATGTAATTTGTTCTTGGATATTGGCGAGCTGTTTTGCTTGAGATTGATATTGGGTTTCAGCTTGTTCTTGCTGTTCGACGACATTATTAATCTGCAAGGTTAATGTTTGCAGCTTCTGGCCATAAATTTGATTGGTATCGGCAATGTTGCGGGTAATAGGATCGATAACTTTATCAGTATTGACTATGTTTTTGGCCAAGGTTGCATCGGTGTTTTGCTGGCGTTGTTTATTGATCGCTTTATTGATGGTTTCAATGAAAGCTTCTTGTTGTATCAGTTGTTGACGCACTAGTTGTAGTTGTAATTGCGTCAGCTCAATGCGCTTCTGGCTACTGGCTAGCTCAGCTTCATTGGTGGTTAGGCTTTGTTCAAAGAACAGCCGCTGTGTTTGTTGTAATTCACCGGTTGGGGTGTCTAATGGCGCGAGTTCAGCTTTTTTATTCTGAGCCACATTTTGTCTTGCACTGGTGATGACGGCTGGCAGCTCATTCTGGCGTTGTAGTAAATCGTTAACTTGTCGAACTAAGCTCGATTCGCTTTCTTTAAGCTCAGAGAGGCGAAGATAGGCCATAGAAGCCTGCTGGCTGAGATCGGTGCCTTTTTCCAAGGACAGCGGTTTGTAAGCTTCTTTTAGCGCTTTATCAGTGTTTTTTTTATGTTTTTCAAAATCGATTTGTGCCTGTTGGAAGCTGGTTGCGCTGGCAGCGAGCTTCTCAATGTTAATTTTTAGGTCATTTATTTGTTCATCAATGGTGAGATTTTGTTGTTGATCTTGCTTGTTTATGCCAAGACGTTTGTCCAACTGCAATGGGGAGTTGGCGAGAGCCGAAAATGAGAAAAAAACAATAACGAACAATAAAATACGTGGCATATAGGCTAAAAATATTGAGAGGCAAAAGACGTACCATATTAGCCAAGTTGCGTTGAGATTGGTATGTTTCAGGCGTTCTTTTTTTGTCGGTGTAATGGGTGGGTTTTGAATATGGTGGTCGCAGCTCTGGATACGTCTATGTATAGTCGCAACTATGCCTGATAATGCCGCTCAATAAGCCGTACTGCTAAATAGCAGTACGGCTAGATGTTAGTCAACTCATCGTCAATGTTGGCGTAAATGTAAGCATGCTTAATTTACTTTTTAGTATCTCGAAGATTGGCGAACGCTTGACCCATACGAGTTACCGCTTCGGCTTCAACACCTTCTGCAAAAGTTTGGATAGTGTCTTTAGCAAACAACATCACCACAGTGCTGCCTAATTTGAAACGGCCCATCTCTTCGCCTTTATCTAAGGTGATGGCATCAGGGCCTTGAGTTGGGTATTTCCAGGTAAATACTTGTTTACCTGTAGGTGGTGTTATGGTTCCTGCCCATACGGTCTCGATACTGGCGACAATCGTTGCGCCAACCAATACCATAGCCAGTGGTCCTAATTCGGTTTCAAAAATCGCTACCACCCGTTCATTGCGGGCAAATAAGCCAGGAACGTGTTTAGCGGTAAGCGGATTAACTGAAAACAACTCCCCAGGAACATAAGTCATTTTGGATAAGGTGCCTTTAATCGGCATGTGAATACGGTGATAATCTTTCGGTGCGAGGTAAATAGTCGCAAAATCACCGCCTTCAAAGCGCTTTGCATCATCGGCTTGATCGCCAAGCAGTGTTAACGATGAATAATGATGGCCTTTTGCTTGAAAAATACGGCCGTCTTTGATTGGGCCTAATTGACTAACTGCACCATCGACGGGGTGCACCATAATATCGGCGTCTAGATCTAACGGACGAATCCCTGGTTTGAGTGCGCGGGTAAAAAAGGCATTAAAGCTTTTATAGGCTTCGGGTTCACTTTGCGCCGCTTCGCTCATATCAATTTTATATTGTTTGATAAACCACTTGATGGCAGCAGTGGTCAAAGCGCCCGCTTCGGCGGCGGCGAATTTGCCCACTAAACGAGATAATAAGTGTTTTGGCAGCATGTACTGCAAGGCTATTTTGAGGTTATCCAATGTTAATTCCTTTTCTTACTGCTCAATCTTTACTGAGAGCATTGTTATTTATCAATCAGTTATTATTCATCCGCTGCCGTACGGAAATGGCGAGCATGACGTTGTTCATCTAAGCTGGCGATTATTTTGTGGTAATTATTAAAGCGATCAGCGCTGATTTTACCTTCCTTCAGTGCAGCTTGCAGTGCACAGCCGGGATCGTCACCGTGTTTGCAATCGCGGAATTTACACGCGCCAAGATATTCACGAAATTCGATAAAACACCAACCGACACGTTGCGCTGGAAGATGCCAGAGGGCGAACTCGCGCACGCCAGGGGAGTCAATCAAGTCGCCACCGCTGGGTAAATGCAATAGTTTGGCTGTGGTTGTGGTGTGTTGACCTAAACCTGAATTGTCAGATACATCACCAATAACTAGCTCAGCATCGGGTAATAAGGCATTGATGATCGATGACTTACCTACACCCGATTGGCCGGCAAATACACTCACTTTATCTTTAAGTATGCCTTTAATGGTATCAATACCATCACCTAGCTTACTGCTGACCTTATATACCGGATAGCCAATATCTTTATAGCGTTGCAGTGCTTCATCTATGGCCTGCGCCTCATCGGGATTGAGCAAGTCAATTTTATTTAAAATGATGATAGGCGGAATATCGGTATCTTCGGCGGCAACGAGATAACGATCGATGATCTGGGTAGTAAAACTCGGTAACACTGACGACACAATCAAAATCTGGTCAATATTCGAGGCGATGATTTTTACGCCATCGTATAAATCGGGTCGTGTAAGTGATGAGCGACGTGGGTGAACCGCTTCAACAATACCTGCGATACCGCTATTGGCTTGGCTTTCAATGGCTAAGCGTACAATCACTTTATCGCCAGTGACTAAGCTGGTAACGGCACGGCGAATATTACAGCGCACTATTTGACCGCTTTCGGTTTCGATGTCGGCATGTTGGCCAAAACGCGAAATTACCGTACCGGGCTGTTCTTGTCCCAGTGAACTATCTTGTAGCTCCGGCGTATTTTTTTCGCCCGTATCACGAGTGAGTCGCTTCTCGTGATTAGCACGCATACGGCGTAATTGACCTTGGCTTAGGGGTTTCTTTTTAGTCACTGATTCGTCTTCGTCAATTAGGTGATTTTTTGTGTTGCAAAAAAGCAGTATGATACACACTCTTGAATAAAAAAGCCTGAATTTAGGCTAACTGACATGATAAGGCTGATTTATGACGGCAAATGTAAATAATCTCATTTGGATTGATTTAGAAATGACAGGGTTAGAGCCCGACGTCGACAGGATCATTGAAATTGCCACTTTAGTGACAGATCAAGAACTCAATATTATTGGCCAAGGTCCCGTTATTGCCATTCATCAATCGGATGAGGCGCTTGCTGCTATGGATGATTGGAACCAGAAGCACCATGGTGAATCTGGACTCATTGATCGCGTTCGTGCCAGCCAAGAAACCGAAGCACAAGCCGTCGCAAAGACTATTGCCTTTTTAGAGCAGTATGTGCCTAAGGGTGCATCTCCAATGTGTGGTAACAGTATTGGCCAAGATAGACGCTTTTTAAATCGTTACATGCGCGAGCTAGAGGATTATTTCCACTATCGCAATGTAGATGTCAGCACGATTAAAGAGCTTGTGAAGCGTTGGAGCCCAGAAACGATGGCGGGCCTTAAGAAGCAAAACACTCATCAAGCACTGCAGGATATCCAAGAGTCGATTGCCGAATTGCAGTATTATCGCAGTAAAGTATTTAAAATTTGACCGATCAGTAGATAAATATGCAAGAAGGGGTTGCAGCCGCATGAATTTTTCATATAATGCGGCCTCAACTTTTTGGTGCGAACGAGATGTTCTGCTCATTTAGATTGAATGCGACATTAGCTCAGTTCACAAAAGTTGTAAGACAATACCTTTGTGAATGTTGAAGGAAGTTGCTAGAGCGATAGCTCTTAATGAAAAAGAAATGCGACATTAGCTCAGTTGGTAGAGCGATACCTTGCCAAGGTATAGGTCATCGGTTCGAACCCGATATGTCGCTCCAAATTAAAATTTAGTGATTTACCAAATCATTAATACAGATTATGCGACATTAGCTCAGTTGGTAGAGCGATACCTTGCCAAGGTATAGGTCATCGGTTCGAACCCGATATGTCGCTCCAAATTAAAATTTAATGATTTACCAAATCATTAATACAGATTATGCGACATTAGCTCAGTTGGTAGAGCGATACCTTGCCAAGGTATAGGTCATCGGTTCGAACCCGATATGTCGCTCCAAATTCTAGACTGTCACAGTCTTAAAATGTGAAATGCGACATTAGCTCAGTTGGTAGAGCGATACCTTGCCAAGGTATAGGTCATCGGTTCGAACCCGATATGTCGCTCCAATTTCCTAAATCTTCCATTATTCAATTAACATTAGCTCAGTTGTAATTTTGATATGGCGATACCTTTGTTTTCCAAGGTATAGGTCATCGGTTCGAACCGCTCTTGATCAAAATCATGTCGCTCCAATTTTGTTCTATTTCCTCAATGCGTTAACTCTTCATTAGTTCTGCTCTTAATATCGAGATATTTTTCTCATGCTTAAGTAGCTAACCTGAAAATAGATTCCAATCGTAGTTGATTAACGTCATTTAGCTGTACTTCTCACGTTATTGCCTCAACTAACTTATCTATACCTGTCTTGATTAGTGGTCATCTGTTGCAAATCCTCTATCTCAGATCCTCCATGTAGAGCATGGTGACTTATGCTAATCTTTTAAGTGCCTTGAGATCTCTTTTGGCTTTTCTCTCTTCTTAAAAATAGGTTGATATAATTTAGCTGCGTGATCTACTGTATGTTTATTTAACTTTTTCTAAATTAGATGGCCTTGCGAAAGCTAAATTATGACCTTGTTCAAATATTCGTAACGCTTTTACTTACATAATGAACTTAGACATAAAATATATAGCGCCAAGTAGTTGGCCTGACAATGGAGTGCATTATATGCGTATTCAACAATTACGTGATTTACTCGAATATGTGGCAAAGTGCCGCTTAGATATGGCGCAACTCTATGGCCGACTTAATAATCAAGCTGATTCGGCTCGAGTGAAGATGATGTTGGACTATTTTGAGTCTCATCAAAAAACGATGGCTGAAAAATTAGGTGATTATATCGATGAAGCCCCACCACGTATTCTTGATACTTGGTATAAAGACTTCACTTTTGAAGACTTTACCAAGCGTTGCCAGGACACTATGTTGCCTGCAAACATGAATGAAGACGATGTGCTTAACTTACACTTAGACTTAGAAAATCGTTTGATTGGTTTGTTAGAGAAAACAGTTAATTCAACTACAGCCGAAGATGCGCGTAATGCGTTAGCAAACTTAATCCGAGTGGAAAAAACTCAGCAACAGCGTTTAGTCCACAGCACGATTCGGATGGACGATATCTAAAATTGCCACCTTTTCCCAAAAGCCAGCCTAATGCTGGTTTTTGTCTTTATGCCATCTGCATATCAACGACTTTTGCTCTACTTTTGCTTAGTTTGGCCGGTTTTCTACGCCGGAGCTGATTTACGTCATAATTTCCCGTTCCAATTCTTGCTACTTTCTTGATCTATTAGCTGATGTTTATCGGCCTTGCTCAGTTCTGCCAAGATGACTATGGTGAGGTAACTCATTGTGAAATATAGTCATTGGCATCTAAGGAGATCCTTCATGGCACAAGATCTATCGCAATTCCCCAAGGAGCTATATACCCAAGTGCAAGTTCGTGAAGCTGAATTGAGTGCAGTGTCACAGGGAGTATTGAGCCTCTATGAATTGGTCGAGCGTGCTGGCGCGGCGGCTTTTGAGTGTTTAACAAAACATAACTCCACAGCCTTACCTGTGTTAATCCTCGCTGGTAGCGGTAACAATGGTGCCGATGCTTTAGTGTGCGCGAGGTTGGTGAGGGCGAGTGGTATTAACGTTTCTGTGATGATGGCTTCATCTGCACGTACTGCTGAGTGCCAGCAAGCGTTGGCTCATTATCTTGCAGATGATGGACAATTATTGACCTTCGACGCCGCGCTAATTCATGCGGCAAGAATAATAGTCGACGGTTTACTCGGTACCGGTGTGCAAGATACTGTGCGTGACAATATGGCGCAGTATATTAACGCCATCAATGAGAGCGCTGCGTGGGTCTTGAGCCTTGATTTACCTTCAGGAGTGATTGCCGATACTGGCGCCATAGCTGGCGTGGCGGTAATGGCGGATGTTACTTTGTGCTTTGGCGGTTTGAAGCAAGGTTTATTAACGGGTAAGTCGCGGCATTATAGCGGCGAGCTTGAATTTACTGATTTGGGCTTAACGCCTTTCTTCGCAAAAGCGAGTGCACAAAGAGTAGGTAAAGAGACACTTAAGGCTTATTTTGCCGCTAGAGCCCGTGATAGTCATAAAGGCCAATCAGGCAAAGTTACCGTGATTGGCGGTGATGCTGGCATGGCTGGTGCCGTTAGGCTAGCGAGTGAGGCTTGTTTGCGCGCAGGAGCCGGGCTGGTCACTGTAATCAGTCGAGCAGAGCATCAACTCACCGTGAATGTTTCCCGTCCTGAGCTCATGTTTTGGGGCTGTGATTTAGTCGATATGGAGGTGTATTTACGCCTTGGTTGGGCACAGGTTATCGTACTTGGGCCGGGCCTAGGTAAACATGATTGGGGTTATAACTTGTTTAAAGCCGCAGGATTAAGCGATAAGCCCTGTGTTTTAGATGCCGATGCATTAAATCTTTTAAGCCATGAACCTCGCCAGCAAACTAATTGGGTATTAACGCCTCATTCTGGTGAGGCAGCGCGTTTGCTCGGTTGTTCGGTTGCTGAAATTGAGCAAGACCGATTTGCAGCCGTGCGTGCTATGCAACAGAAGTATGGTGGCGTAGTGCTACTAAAAGGTGCCGGAACGGTGATTTTTGATGGCAAAAAAATGGTGGTGGCGCCAGTAGGTAATCCTGGGCTTGCTAGTGGTGGGTGTGGCGATGTGTTATCTGGTATTATAGGCGCGCTAATGGCTCAAGGGATGGATAATATGCAGGCGACAGTTGTGGGTGTTGTTGTGCATGGCTGCGCTGCCGATCATGCGGCTGCGAAAGGAGAACGTGGTATGTTAGCGAGTGATTTAATGCCTTTTATTCGCCAATTAGTGAATAGTGATTTACTCTAGGCGGTATGTGAGACTCAAGCAGGGCTGGACTTTGTCCTATTCCTTCATAAGATTGAGTCGCTTCTCCCTCAATAACAGCAGTGATATAAGCGGATATGACAGAGTTAACTTTTTTCTTAGACAATGAAGACGACACCATTGCCGTAGGGCAAAAACTAGCCCGCCATGTCCAAGCGCCTTTGACTCTGTATCTTACGGGTGATTTAGGGGCCGGTAAAACAACCCTAAGCCGCGGTTTAATTCAAGGACTGGGTCATAAAGGCGCTGTTAAAAGCCCAACTTACACTTTAGTTGAACCATATGAGCTAGAGGGTGTCGAAGTTTATCATTTTGATTTATACCGCTTAAATGATCCAGAAGAGCTCGAGTTTATGGGTATTCGTGATTATTTCACCGATAAGAGTTTGTGCATTGTCGAATGGCCAGATAAAGGTGAGGGTTTACTGCCTGATGCGGATATCCATATACATTTATGTTACCAAAATAGTGGTCGTGAAATACGCATTAAGGCTTTATCAGAGTCGGGTAAAAAGTTATTAGCAGCGATAAAATAAAAACAACAATGACAAAAAATAACGTTTATTTTCAAATTATTATAATATTGTTATGTTCCTTTTTCTCTGTAGCTGCCTATGCAGCTAATAAGTTAGAAGGCGTACGTATTTGGGCTGCGCCAGAGTCAACTCGAATCGTGTTTGATTTAAGTGAAGTGCCAAATTACAGCTATTTTACATTGGACGGACCTAACCGTTTAGTGGTGGATTTAAAAAAATCAGTCGCAAAAGTGACACTTAATAAGCTAGAAAATAACAGTAAGTTGGTTAAGGGGGTGCGGGTAAGTCAGTCACCAACGAAGGGGGATTTACGCTTAGTCATCGAATTGGCGAAACCTCTCAATGCCAGCTTATTTGCTTTGCCAGTGACCGCGCCCTACGGTAATCGTCTAGTGGTTGATTTAGAAGATAAAACCTTGTCGGTAGCTACCGCAGTGGTGACATCTACACCGATTAAAACTGTCACTCAGTCAGCGCAATCATCCCGAGATATCGTTATTGCGATTGATGCGGGACATGGCGGTGACGATCCAGGTTCTATTGGTCCTTCTGGAGTGTATGAGAAAAAGGTTGCCTTAGAAATATCAAGGCGCGTAGCAAGTAAAATTAATGATACGCCAGGGATGCGCGCTGTGATGATCCGCACGGGTGATTATTTTGTAAATTTAAATAAACGCTCCGAACTGGCCCGTAATAGCAAAGCCGATCTGTTGGTGTCAATTCATGCCGATGCATTTACTTCACCCAATCCACGCGGTGCCTCTGTATGGGTATTATCTATGCGGCGGGCTAACAGTGAAATTGGTCGTTGGTTAGAGCAAAAAGAAAAACATTCAGAATTACTCGGTGGTGCGGGAGATATTATCCAAAATACCGATAATGAACAGTATTTAGCGATGACCTTACTTGATATGTCAATGAATAGCTCTATGGCGATTGGTCATTCTGTTGCTGGGGATATTTTAAAAGACTTAGGCGGAGTAACCCAACTGCACAAAAGTCGACCTGAGTCTGCCAGTTTGGCCGTTTTAAAGTCACCTGATATTCCTTCTATTTTGGTCGAAACGGGCTTTATTTCAAACCCGAAAGAAGAGCGTTTATTGTCGAGTAGTCGCCATCAAGAAAATATTGCTAATGCGATTTATAAAGGCGTGAGTCGTTACTATCACAATAACCCGCCAGCGGATACCTTGCTTGCTCAAAGAGGCGGTGTAAGATCTAACAGCGCTAAACCAGCAAAAGCAACCGCAAAATCATCAATTGCAATAGCATCAACTGATATAGCGTCAACCGGAAGAACGCCTAAAGCTTATGTGGATGATTCTGTATCGACCAAAGTTAAGCATAAAGTCCGCCGCGGTGAATCGTTATCTGCAATAGCGCAGCGTTATCGCGTGTCTATGTCTAGCATCAAAAAAGCAAATGGCATGAGATCCGATGTGGTGCAGCTAGGGCAAACGCTAGTCATACCCCAGAGTTAAATAGGAAAGCATGATGGGTATTCAGATCCTGCCGCCGCAATTAGCGAACCAAATTGCGGCGGGGGAAGTGGTTGAAAGACCCGCTTCCGTTGTCAAAGAATTAGTCGAGAATAGCCTCGATGCAGGAGCGAGCCGAGTCGATATTGAAATCGACAAAGGCGGCAGTAAGCTGATTAAAATTCGCGATAACGGCTCTGGTATCGCTAAAGATGAACTCGCGCTGGCCTTGTCGCGCCATGCGACATCAAAGTTACACACCTTAGATGATCTTGAAGCCATTCTTAGTTTTGGTTTTCGCGGCGAAGCGCTAGCCAGTATCAGCTCAGTCTCACGCTTAACCTTAACCTCTCGCACCGCTGAACAAACTGAGGCGTGGCAAGCTCATGCCGAAGGCGTAGATATGGCAGTTAAGGTGATGCCGGCAGCACATCCTGTCGGTTCAACCATTGAAGTGGTAGATCTCTTCTTTAATACTCCGGCTCGAAGGCGTTTTCTAAAGAGCGATAAAACGGAATTTACTCATATTGATGAATGGTTAAAGCGCATTGCATTAGTTCGTGGTGATATCCATTTTACGCTGACGCATAATGGCAAAACGGTGCGTAACTATCGCCCTGCAATGAATGAAACCCAGTATTTACAGCGTTTAACGCAAGTATGTGGCCGACCCTTTGCCGAACAAGCGTTAAAGATTGAATGCCAACATGATGATTTACGCCTTAGCGGCTATTTGCAATCACCTTGGTCGTCAGTGGTCAACGATACCCATTACTTTTATGTTAATGGTCGACTTATCCGCGATCGTTTAGTCAATCATGCGGTGCGTCAGGCTTTTGCGCAAAAAGCGCAGCTTGAGCAACCCGGCTATGTGTTAATGTTGGATATCGACCCCTATCAAGTGGATGTGAACGTGCATCCCGCTAAGCATGAGGTGAGATTTCACCAAGCACGTTATGTACATGATTACATTCTGCAAGCATTACAATCGGCACTAGAAGAAGCGGGGGAGCTCAACGTCGAACACCCAAGCTCTTTGGATGAGGTTGAAGATGTATTTGTGGATGCTCCTAAACGTTGCGCTGAAGCATCTGTCTCGTTTGCACTTGGCGCTGATTCAGCTCAAGTTAATACGCAAGCTGATACACTTCAGTCTGCTCAACCTCCTGTTATTGCAGCGGCGCAAGCAAAATCTGTCGTTGCTGGACGTGAGGGCACTGGTTTTGGTACTCAAACGAATGCCTTTGGTAGCATGGTAACGCCAAGAGATAGCCAGCGTGGCAGTTATTCTATGGGAGAGTCTCGACAACGTACGGAGTTGCCATCAAAGGCGGCAATTGCCAGTTATGGTGCGCTATTGCAAACACCTGCGTACAGCGTTAAAGATCAAGTGGTTCAGCCATCAGTGCCTATGCCTACAATATTAGATGGACAATATTGGGTGATGGCAATAGGAGATAGTCTCTGCTTATTATCGATTAAATCAGTAGCATTAGTGACGCGAAGCCAAGAGATTGAAGCTAAACTAGCGACCGGATTAATTGGTCAACCTTTACTGATGCCAGTATCTGTTGCCGCCGATGCAGATTGGCAAGCTGTACTTGATGAAAACGAGACCTTAATACAGCAACTTGGATTAGAACTAACAATTCGTTATCAGCAGTTGATTATTAAAAAAGTGCCCCCATATCTCAGAGAGAGCCAGTTAGCAAAAGTTATCCCTGAGTGGTTACAATCGTTGCGTTTTGAAGCACCTGCGCCGAGTGCGTTGGCCATTTGGTTAGCCAAACATAGCTTAACGGGATTTGTTTCGGCAGTAGATACCTGGGCCTTATTTTCGCAGTTAGCAGAAGAAAAAAGGCAGCTAATTATCGATAAAGCAATTTCATTACCTTGGCAATCGTGGCTAAAAGAGCAAGTCAGTGAATAGAAAATTACACCCAAAAGTATTATTTTTGATGGGGCCAACGGCCTCTGGTAAGACGGCTTTAGCATTGGCATTGGCAGAGAAGCATAATTGTGAAATTATTTCGGTTGATTCAGCATTAATTTACCGTGGTATGGATATCGGCAGTGCCAAACCCTCTGCTGAAGAGTTAGCTCGCGGGCCACATAGATTAATTGATATTCGAGATCCCAGTGAAAGCTATTCGGCAGCCGATTTTAGAGTCGATGCGATAGCCGAAATAGAAAAAATTATCAGCATGGGAAAAACACCAGTATTGGTTGGTGGAACCATGATGTATTTCAAAGCGTTACTCGAAGGTCTATCGCCTTTGCCTAGCGCGGATGAAGCCATTAGGGCTGATATTCAAACTGAAGCCGATACTATAGGATGGGAAGCGCTGCATGACCAATTAAGGGAGATAGATCCCGTGTCGGCAGAAAGAATTCATCCTAATGATCCACAAAGACTTTCCAGAGCGCTGGAAGTCTATAGAATAAGCGGTAAGAGTATGACCGAGTTGACGCAAACTAAGTCTGCTCCTTTACCTTATGACGTAGTGCAGTTTGCAATTGCACCACGTGAGCGTAAAACGCTGCATGACTTAATTGCGCAACGTTTTACGATTATGCTCGCACAAGGTTTTATTGAGGAAGTTGCTCAGCTTAAAGCCCGAGAAGACTTACATTTAGATTTACCATCAATGCGTTGTGTGGGCTATCGACAATGCTGGCAATACCTAGATGGTGAGTTTGACTATGATACTATGGTCGAAAAAGCGGTTGCTGCTACTAGGCAATTAGCTAAGCGTCAATTAACATGGTTGCGCAGTTGGCCAGAGTTGAATTGGCTTGAAAGTGGTGCTGAGGGGAATTTAGTTACACTTATGCGTCAATGCCGCTAGCTTATTAGCCCTTGCTGTATAATACTAAAACTAAACAAAAAACTATCACTTATATCGGTTTGTTTTATATAAATTAAAAAGGAAATAATAAAATGGCTAAGGGGCAATCTTTACAAGACCCATTTTTGAACGCATTGCGTCGTGAACGCGTTCCTGTATCTATTTACTTGGTAAACGGCATTAAGCTCCAAGGACAGGTAGAGTCGTTTGATCAATTTGTCATACTGTTGAAAAATACTGTGAGCCAAATGGTTTACAAACACGCTATTTCTACTGTTGTGCCTGCGCGTCCATTTAACGTTACTCCGCATCAAAATGCTCAGGGCGGATATGGTGCACAAGATGATGCGCCTAGTGGCGAATAAGTTTTATCTGAGGAGTTTGCTTCTTGTTTGATCGTTATGAGGCTGGAGAAACAGCGGTTCTTGTCCATATCGACTTTTCCGATGAGGAACGCCGAGAAGATTTAACTGAGCTGCAGTTATTAGTTGAATCCGCCGGAGCTAAATCGGTTGGTGTTATTACTGGAAGTCGACGTTCGCCGGATCGTAAGTTTTTTGTGGGTTCAGGTAAAGCTGAAGAGTTAGCCGCATTAGTGGCGGCGACCGATGCCAATGTCGTGATTTTTAATCATGCGTTGAGTCCGGCTCAAGAGCGTAATCTAGAACGGGTATGTCAGTGTCGCGTGCTCGACCGTACGACGCTTATTCTAGATATTTTTGCCCAACGAGCACGGACACACGAAGGTAAGTTACAGGTGGAGCTAGCGCAATTGCGCCACATGTCGACTCGTCTTATCCGTGGTTGGACGCATCTGGAGAGGCAAAAAGGCGGTATTGGTCTACGTGGTCCTGGGGAAACTCAGCTCGAAACCGATAGACGTTTGCTCAGAGGTCGGATTAAGAATATTAATAAGCGTTTAGAGCGAGTTGATAAGCAACGTGAACAGAGTCGGCGTGCGCGTAAGCGCAGTGATTTATCGACAGTGTCATTAGTTGGTTATACAAACGCGGGTAAATCAACGCTGTTTAATGCTTTAACATCATCAGATGTTTATGCTGCTGACCAGCTATTTGCTACTCTCGACCCCACATTAAGAAAGTTAAACTTACCCGATGGTGCCGTGATATTAGCGGATACTGTAGGGTTTATCCGTCATTTGCCTCATGATCTTGTTGCTGCATTTAAGGCAACCTTGCAAGAGACAAAACAGGCTGAGTTATTACTGCATATTGTCGATTGTGCAGATGAAAATATGACGGATAATTTTGATCAAGTTCAGTCTGTATTGAAAGAAATTGGAGCCGATGAAGTCATGCAGCTCGTGGTATGTAACAAAATCGATTTACTCGAGGATGTAACGCCAAGAATTGAATATGACGATATGGGTAAACCGACTCGAGTTTGGGTTTCAGCCCAAAAGCATTTGGGATTTGATTTACTCTTAAAAGCCATTACTGAATTAATTGGTGAGGTAATTCAAGAGCTCACACTTAGAATTCCGGCAACTGCTGGACATTATCTTGGCCAGTTTTATCGACTGGATGCAATACAGCAGAAGGAGTACGACTCACTGGGGAACTGTATTTTGTCTGTTCGTTTATCGGATGCCAATTGGCGCCGATTAACTAAACAGAGTCAGGGTGAGTTAGAAACCTTTATCTTCGATGAATCGATAGATGAAGGTACACGTTAATAATCTAATTTATTTCATCCACTTATGGAGTGCTAAATGGCTTGGAATGAGCCCGGTAACAAGGGTAATGATCCTTGGGGAAATAAAGGTGGTAACGACAAAGGGCCACCGGACCTCGATGAGGTTTTTCGTAATCTTTCAAAACGCTTTGGCGGCAAAGGAAATGGCTCATCAGGTCAATCTTTTAGCTCGTTTAGCTTAATCATCATTCTTGCTGTTGCTGTGGTTGTTTGGGGACTTTCGGGTTTTTATACAATTAAAGAAGCAGAACGTGGTGTGGCACTGCGATTTGGTCAACACAATGGCGAAATTGGTCCGGGTCTTCACTGGAAGGCTACGTTTATAGATGAAATTTTTCCTGTTGATATTCAATCAGTTCGCTCAATTCCTGCGTCTGGTAGCATGCTGACATCCGATGAAAACGTCGTGAAAGTTGAGCTTGATGTTCAGTATCGTATTTTAGATGCTTACTCATATCTATTTAGTGCCGTCGATGCGAACGCCAGTTTGCGTGAAGCGACAGACAGTGCACTGCGTTATGTTATTGGACATAACAAAATGGATGATATTCTGACTACAGGCCGTGATGCTATTCGTCGCGATACGTGGAAAGAACTCGAGCGCATTCTTGAACCGTATAAACTGGGTCTTGCCGTTGTTGACGTTAACTTCTTGCCGGCACGTCCGCCTGAAGAAGTGAAAGACGCCTTCGATGATGCGATTTCTGCCCAAGAAGATGAGCAGCGTTTTATTCGTGAAGCTGAAGCTTATGCCCGTGAAATTGAACCTAAAGCTCGTGGTGAAGTTGAACGTATGGCACAGCAAGCGAGTGCGTATAAAGAACGTGAAGTGTTAGAAGCTCGCGGTAAAGTGGCTCGTTTTGAGCTGTTATTACCTGAGTATCAAGCCGCGCCTGACGTCACTCGTAAGCGTTTGTATCTTGATACAATGCAGCAAGTGATGACGGATACGAATAAGGTGCTGATTGATGCCAAAAATAATGGCAACTTAATGTATCTACCGCTAGATAAGTTAATTCAGCAGAAGCCTGCGACAACTGAGCTGGAAGTAATTCCACAGCAAAATGTCAATTCTTCATCTGTATCAACGACTCGCGCGAATGAGCCTTTGAGTGGACGTCCATCCCGCGATGATCGTACTCGCCAAGGGAGGGAGTAATCCATGGGTAGATTAAGTATTATTCTTATCGCCGTACTCTTAGGTATTGGTTTGTCATCTTTAATGGTGGTGAATGAAGGCGAGCGGGCTATCGTGGCGCGTTTTGGTGAAATACTAAAAGACAATGTTGACGGTAAGCAAGTCACTCGTGTCTATAGTCCTGGTCTGCATGTTAAAGTGCCAGTGATTGACAAAGTGAAGCTACTTGATGCGCGTATTCAAACACTTGATGGCGCAGCCGATCGTTTTGTGACTTCAGAAAAGAAAGACCTTATGGTCGATTCCTATGTGAAGTGGCGTATTGCGGATTTCGAAAAATATTACCTGTCTACAAACGGTGGTATTAAGTCGAATGCAGAATCGCTATTACAACGTAAGATCAACAACGATTTACGCACAGAGTTTGGTCGTCGCACTATCAGAGAGATTGTTTCTGGTAAGCGTGATGAATTGCAAAATGATGCGTTAGAAAACGCCTCAGAAAGCGCTAAAGACTTAGGTATTGAAGTTGTTGATGTGCGTGTAAAGCAAATCAATTTACCTGCTAACGTTAGTAACAGTATTTACCAACGTATGCGCGCCGAGCGTCAAGCTGTGGCAAAAGAGCATAGAGCACAAGGTAAAGAGCAATCTGAAATCATTCGTGCAACGATTGATGCCAATGTAACAGTGAAGATTGCTGAAGCTGAGCGTAAAGCCTTAACCATTCGTGGTGAAGGTGATGCATTAGCAGCGAAGATCTATTCTGATGCCTACAGTAAAGATGCTGAGTTCTTTGGTTTTGTACGTAGCTTAGAAGCCTATCGTGCGAGTTTTTCAGGTAAGTCCGATATCATGGTGTTAGAGCCTGATAGCGAGTTTTTCAAGTATATGAAGAGCACTGCACCTAAGAAATAAGACATAACATTAATTAATTTAATAGGCCCTGCAATGCAGGGCCTATTTTTTATCTAATGATTGTTAATCGATATAGCAATGTAAATGCGCATTCACATTAGCGATGCATGCTTTATGCCTAAGCTACGGGCGAGGTGTTTAAAATACTCTCTAAATAGATTGAAAATAGCTAAAAGTGGGATGTTTTTTGAACTTTTTTGAAAAAACACGCAATCTCCCTAACTTACTTGAGTGTTTTCACTATGATCTGCTTCTAATTTTTAGCTATAATGAGCCCCGCTTCAAACTTCGATTTTTGACCCTAGTGATGACTAAGGCCGAAGGTCTTTGAAATATAAAAATTCCAACACCCTCTGGGAGATAAGTGGATGAGCAATGCGCCAGTCGATACCGGACGTCGCAGATTCCTGACAGCTGCAACCGCCGTAGTAGGTGGTGCTGGTGCCGTCGCTGTAGCGGTTCCTTTCATCAAGTCATGGAATCCGAGTGCCAAAGCAAAAGCTGCAGGTGCACCGGTCGAAGTAAATATTAGTAAAGTAGAGCCAGGTCAGCTGATCCGTGTTGAGTGGCGTGGAAAACCTGTATGGGTTGTCCGTCGCACAGATGCTGTGATCAATGAACTGCCAACACATGATGATAAGTTAAGAGATCCTGCTTCTGCTGAAATGCAGCAGCCTGATTATGCAACCAATCCTTTGCGCTCAATTAAGCCAGAGTATTTTATTGCTGTCGGTATTTGTACCCACCTCGGATGTTCACCTACTTATTTGCCTGATTCATTCGGTGAGCAAGTTGAAGGTGTCACTTCTGGTTTCTTCTGTCCATGTCATGGCTCTAAGTTCGATATGGCCGGTCGCGTTTTTCAAGGCGTACCAGCTCCATTGAACTTAGTTATCCCTCCACATCAATATGTTGATGATGGCACCGTGATTATTGGTGTAGATAAAGGAGTGGCGTAATGGTTAAGAATTTAATTAATTGGATTGATGCGCGTATCCCAATGACGGCGACTTATAACCGTCACGTGGGTCAGTATGCTACGCCAACTAACTTTAACTTTTGGTACTTTTTCGGTTCACTAGCGATGTTAGTATTGGTTAACCAATTACTGACGGGTATCTGGTTAACAATGAACTATGTACCAACAGCAGAAGGCGCTTTCGCTTCTGTTGAATACATAATGCGTGACGTTGAATACGGTTGGTTGCTGCGTTATATGCACTCTACGGGTGCTTCTGCTTTCTTTGTGGTGATTTATCTGCACATGTTCCGTGGTTTGATCTACGGTTCATATCAGAAGCCTAGAGAGCTACTGTGGCTGTTCGGTATGTTAATTTTCCTCGTGTTGATGGCTGAAGCCTTTATGGGTTATTTGCTGCCATGGGGACAAATGTCATATTGGGGCGCGCAGGTTATTATTTCGCTGTTCGGTGCTATCCCCGTTATTGGTGATGACTTGACTCTGTGGATCCGGGGTGACTACGTGATCTCTGGCGCGACACTAAACCGATTCTTCGCATTGCACGTTATCGCACTGCCGTTAGTATTAGTGGTTCTTGTGTTCTTACACTTAATTGCGTTACACGAAGTGGGTTCAAACAACCCTGATGGTATCGAAATTAAGAAAAACAAAGACGAGAATGGCTGGCCAGTTGATGGTATTCCATTCCACCCATACTACACAGTAAAAGACATCATGGGTGTCGCAGGCTTCCTGATCGTGTTCTGTTATGTGTTGTTCTTCATTCCAGAAGGCGGTGGCTACTTCCTTGAGAAGCCAAACTTTGAAGCGGCTAACTCCATGAAGACGCCTGAGCATATTGCTCCTGTTTGGTACTTCACACCTTTCTACGCTATTTTGCGTGCGATCCCAGACAAATTAGCTGGTGTTGTGATGATGGGACTATCGATTGCAGTACTGTTTGTATTGCCATGGTTAGATCGCTGTAAAGTGAAGTCAGTTCGTTACCGTAGTACATTACACAAGCTGAACATTGCTCAGTTTGCTGTTTCGTTCATCGTCTTAGGTTATTTAGGTGTGGTTCCTGCTACGCCAGCACTAACGATCGTTGCACAGGTATTTACGTTCACTTACTTTGGTTTCTTTGTGGCGCTGTGGGTATACAGCAAGAATGAAAAAACTAAACCCGTTCCAGCGAGGTTGACACACTAATGAAAAAATTACTGATTGCATTAGTTACCTTGTTGCCGACGCTGGCTATGGCCGCGAGCGGACATAAAATACATTTGGAAGATGCCAATGTTGATTTGCATGATAAAGCTTCTTTAGAGCGTGGTGTGGACCTGTTCCAACATTATTGCTCTGGTTGTCATAGCACTCAATATCAACGTTATGAACGCGTAGCTACCGATCTTGGTATCTCTGCTGATGATATGCGTAATAAGTACATGTTTACCGATGCTAAAATTGGTGAGCTGATGCAAAACGCGATCCCACAAAAAGATGCTGCTAAATGGTTTGGCGCTACACCACCAGACTTAACCTTAGTGGCGCGCGTTCGTGGAGAGGATTGGGTTTATTCATATCTGAAAGGCTTCTATAAAGACCCTAGTCGCCCATTTGGTGTGAATAACACAGTATTCCCATCGGTTGGTATGCCTCACGTGCTTGAAGAATTACAGGGTACACCTGTTAAACAAGCCGATGGTTCTATTGTTGTGACTGGCGGTAAATTAAATGCGGAAGAATACGACCAAGCTGTACGTGATATCACTGGCTTCTTAGTCTATTCTGCTGAACCTGTCCAATTAGAGCGTAAAGCTATGGGTTGGTGGGTACTCGGATTCCTATTTATATTCTTTATTGTGGCCTACCTCTTGAAGAAAGAGTATTGGAAAGATGTACACTAGGCACCAATAACGGGTAAAATGTAATATCCGCATAGTGTAAACGGGGGGCTTTGCCCCTCGTTTACTTTTGTTTTATTTCGATTCTGGAGGGTATCAATGGCTGTTGCTGCCAACAAACGCTCTATCATGACACTGTTTTCAGGTGCTGATGATCTGTATAGCCATCAAGTGCGTATCGTGTTAGCTGAGAAAGGGGTTACTGTTGATGTTTTACAGGTCGACCCTAACGAAATGCCTGAGGACTTACTTGAAGTCAACCCATATAACTCAGTGCCTACTTTGGTAGACCGTGAACTCGTATTATACGAATCACGCATTATCATGGAATATTTGGATGAACGTTTTCCTCATCCGCCTTTGATGCCAGTTTATCCAGTCTCTCGCGGTCAAAGCCGTTTGATGATGCACCGTATAGATACAGACTGGTATGCGCTAGTTGAGCGTATCCGTAAGGGTGATCGCGTTGAAGCGGCTCGTAAAGAGTTGACTGAAAGCCTGATTGCTATAGCACCTGTCTTCGGTGAAGTGCCTTACTTCATGAGCGAAGAATTTGGTCTAGCGGATTGCTACCTTGGCCCATTGTTATGGCGCTTACCTGTATTAGGTATTGAGCTAGATAGCCGTGTCGCTAAAGATATCAAAGCGTATATGACCCGAATTTTTGAGCGTGAATCGTTTAAAGCTTCTTTAACTGAAGCTGAACGCGAAATGCGCATGGGTATGTAATGAAACCTTTGACTCCAAATCGTCCTTATTTACTAAGGGCTTACTATGATTGGTTGATGGATAACCAATTGACTCCTCACGTTGTGGTGGATGCCTTTGTTAAAGGTACCCAAGTACCACAGCAATACGTGAAGGATGGCCAGATAGTGTTAAACATCGCTGCTGGCGCAGTGGGCAATTTGCAAATTAGCAATGAGTTTGTGGAGTTCAATGCACGTTTCGGCGGTGTTCCTCAGCAGGTAATGTTACCGATGGCGGCTATTGTCGCTATTTATGCCCGTGAAAACGGCTCGGGTACTGTCTTCGATATCGAAGATGCTTATCTGATTGATGATGAAGTCGATTCATCTTTATCGGTTGTTAAGACAAACGCTAAAGCGCCTGAATCGACTGATGAGCCACCCAAGCGTCGCAGCCATTTGACCGTCGTTAAATAACGGCCGCTAAATAGCTGTGGTGGAATGCTCAAGTTGTTTTAAAACTAAGCCAGTCGAATGACTGGCTTTTTTGTCGCTGTATTTTATCGCCGTAATTAACTAAACCTGTGGTAGCATTTGCGCCCGCATTCATCCGTTGGATATGCGTTATACCTTTACCATTCAGTCCAATGGATCTTGTATGTTGCTAATGATCGATAATTACGACTCTTTTACCTTTAATTTAGTGCAGTATTTTCAGCAGCTAGGGCAAGAGATAGTGGTCAAACGTAATGACGAAATTAGCATCGCCGAAATCGAGGCGCTTGCGCCTACTCATCTGGTGATTTCGCCCGGCCCTTGCACTCCCAATGAGGCGGGGATTTCCCTTGCGGCGATTGAGCATTTTGCCACGCGCATGCCGATCCTCGGTGTGTGTTTAGGGCATCAGGCGATGGCGCAGGTTTTTGGTGCCAATGTGGTGCGTGCCGAGCGGGTAATGCACGGCAAGGTCAGCGCCATTGCGCATACTGGCCAGCGGTTATTTGAGGGATTAAATCAGCCCTTAACCGTCACACGTTATCACTCGTTATTGGTAGATGCTGTGCCTGAAGGTTTTGTTCTCGATGCTTGGTTTGATGATCCGATCCATGGCCGAGAAATCATGGCCATGAGCCATCAGGACTTACCGCTGTATGGGGTGCAATTTCATCCCGAATCGATTCTTACCGAGCAAGGTCTCGAACTATTAGCCAATTTTTTAGCTCAACCTGCTGTGCCTGTATAATTTCCTCGTCCTAAAAACTACCCGCACTATATTCGTACTATCAATTTCTGTTACAAGATTTATCCTTTTTTTAAGCAAGTTTAGCAATTAACTATGCTATAACTTCGGCAAAACTACGCGAATAGGCAAAACCAGCAGGTAAACTCGACTGGGTCATTTAGCCATTGCGATAACAATAAAAGGAAGGACAAATGAGAAGCGTAATGCGAAATTTGGGTTTAAGTGCGTTAGCGGTTGCCGTATTGGCAGGTTGCGCAGCGACATCGACTGAAACAGCAGCTCCTGCATCATCCCCGCAAGCATTCCAAGTTCCCTTAGCCCAACCGCCACAGGTTTCACAGGCGCTTACGCTTAATCAAATTATGGCAAATCCCGATTGGATGGGGGTTTTCGCCAAAGAAGCTTACTGGAGCGACGATAGCCAAAGCGTGCTGTTTGCCCGCCAAGCGAGTGCTTCACCTCTGCGCAGTTATTATCAGCAAGGCATCAATGACAGTCGCGCAGTCGAGCTAGCGCTTGATAAATTACACGCGGCAGATCAGCAGTTTGGCGTGTTTGATCGCACTAAGTCCCACAAGGCTTATCTGTATCAGGGCAACATTTTTGTTAAGCAATTAAGCACAGGTAAAATCAGCCAACTGACTCGTCAGCGCAGTGCCATCGATGGCGTGCGTTATCTCAATAATGGCGATATCGCCTATTGGCAGGGCGACAATGTTTTCCAAATTCATCAAGACTCAGGCTTAGTCGAGCAGCTTGCCGAAATTAAAATGGCGAAAGCGCCAGAAGGTGTAACAGATCCAACGTCTTATATTGCTAAGCAACAGCACAGATTGATTAAGTATGTGGCGCTGCAGCAAGAGAATGCCAAAGCCAAAGCACAGTACAAAGATGAATTGCAAAAAAGCGATCCAACGCTCGCCGCCAGCACTTGGTATTTAGGCGATAGCGAAGTGGTGTCAGAGCTCAGCCTGTCACCGGATGGCCGCTATATTTTACTTGCTCTGACCGATAAGAATTACACCGGCAGCAGCGAACACGACATCATGCCTAACTACTTAGGTAGCGACGGTTATATCGACCCTGTACCCGTGCGTGCACGTGTGGCTGAAGATACGCCGCCAGGACAACGCTTTGTAGTGCTTGATTTAAACCAGCATAAACAAGTCGATATCACTATCGAGGGCCTGACTGGTTTTGATGAAGATGTGCTTGCCAAAGTGAAAGCTGAGAATGCTAAAGCGAAAGGTGAAACTTACCAAAGCACTAAAGCGCCACGCAAAATTCAGCTAATTCAGGATTGGGGCTGGACCCAGAGCGCGATTCAGTGGCATGAATCGGAAGATAAATTAGCCCTGATGCTAGAAGCCACCGATAACAAAGATCGCTGGATAGCCAGTGTCGATTTAGCTAAAGGTAAATTCACCACCGAACATCGTTTGCATGACGACGCTTGGGTGAATTACGACTATAACCAATTCGGTTGGTTGCCGAGGACGGATTCTCTGTACTATTTGTCGGAAGAATCAGGTTATTCACAGCTCTATGTGAAAGGACTCGGTGAAAAGCCGCGCGCCTTAACCCAAGGCAAGTTTGTGGTGAGCGATATTACGCTGTCACCGGACGCGAATTATATCTACTACAAAGCTAACCAAACTCACCCTGGCATTTATAACGTTCACCGGGTGAACTTAGCTACAGGTAAAAATGAGCAATTAACGCAGTGGGATGGCAACTTAGATTACAGCCTAAGCCCCGATGGCACTCAGCTATTACTCAATGCCTCACGCCGCACACAGCCAAATGAGCTTTATGTTCAACCCATTGGCGGCGAGTTAAAGCAGCTGACGTCTTATACCAGTGATGCCTTCAAAAATTACCCATGGCAAGCGCCAGAAGTGGTAGCAGTACCTTCAAATCATGGTGCTGGCAATGTGTACGCCCGCGTTTATTTGCCGCAAGGCTATGATAAGTCCCGCGCTGAGAAATATCCTGCGGTGATTTTCAATCACGGTGCAGGTTATCTGCAGAATGCCGATTATGGTTTTAGCGGTTATTTTCGCGAGTTTATGTTCCACAACCTGCTGACTCAACAAGGTTATGTTGTGATGGACATGGATTACCGTGGCTCTAAGGGTTATGGTCGCGATTGGCGTACGGCGATTTATCGCAATATGGGTCATCCAGAAGTGGAAGACTTAAAGGATGGCGTAACGTGGATGGCGACTCATACCCATGTCGATACTAAGCGTGTCGGGACTTATGGTGGCTCTTACGGTGGATTCTTAACCTTTATGTCATTGTTCACTGCACCTGATTTGTTCCAAGCAGGAGCCGCATTGCGTCCTGTGGCAGACTGGGCACATTATAATGCGCCTTATACCTCCAACATCTTAAATACGCCTGATGTTGATCCTATCGCCTATGAGCGCAGCTCTCCGATTGAGCATGCCCAAGGATTAACGAAACCACTGCTTATTATGAGTGGCGTTATGGACGACAACGTTTTCTTCCAAGACAGCGTGCGTATGGTGCAGCATTTGATCGAACTGGAAAAACCGACCTTTGAAACGGCGATTTATCCTGTCGAGCCCCATGGTTTCCGTCAGCCTTCTAGCTGGTTAGACGAATACCGCCGCATCTATAAGTTATTCGAACAAGAACTCAAATAACTCAGCTCAACTTCCTGTAAAGGCCTCTATATGAGGCCTTTTGATTGGGCAACTGAGTAGGAAATATCCGATATAACACTATGTTTGTGTTCTACGACTTTGCGTTATTGCTAAGATTAAGTGTATGTGCTGAAATTGTAATGATTTTGAGAGTTTGATTGTGTTGACGTCACTCGGGCATTAGCGATATAGGAAAGATTTATAGTGGCGATTTCGGTTGCGGGCGGTGTAAGACCCGGCAAAATTATAGAGATAGAGCACAGACTCTATCAGCAATTGATTCTCGGAAAGCATAAAGCGAGCCCGACTCTTTTGGATGACCTCGACCTTGAATTAGAGGCCGATGCAAATAAATTAGATGTTGAGCGCGAAGCGATTTTGGCGCGTTTGATGAAACAAATTAAAGCCAAAGAAGTGTTCGAAGCCGTGTCGAGCCAGCTGCATGAAACGGTCAATAACGCCATCGAGCATCAACTCGCGTCCCCCGAACTGGTTCTGGCTAAGTCAGAGATCAATGAATCGCAAATTTTGTTGCTGGAATTACTGCTGGCAAAAAATCTTGATGCGACGCGATTAAGACCGCTGATCAGTAACGTAAGTTGGTTGTGCCGCGATTTAACCAACATGGTCAACAGCCCGTCTTTTCGTGCGCGCCGCCCCCAGAGTTCTGACGTACGTGTCACCGATATTAAATTAGTGATGAATTTCATCGGTATCGAAAACCTGCGTAGTATCATTCCGTATTTTTGTTTACGTAATTGGCTGCCGAGTGCTAATGCTAAATTGTTATGGACTACCCGTAAATTATGGCGCTACAGCATAGTCAGTGGCATTGCGGCAAATACATTAGCGCAGCTTCATAATACTGATTCTGCATTGGTGTACAGTAGTGCTTTGCTTAATCAATTAGGGACGTCTGTTGTTCTGAGTTTAAGTGCGCGATTATTTGATCACACATGGGGCACTTGGATACGGGAGGCGAGTCTTTGCCGTGACAAGGAGGTACATGATGCGGTTATCGCCACAGAGTTTCCCGCCAAAGCTGTGTATGAACAAGTGCTAAATCATGGGCATAAACTTAACTGGCAGTTATTAGAGTTACTTAAGTTTGAAACGAGTCCGTTAACATTGTTATTGAAGGAGCTAGATCAAACCTTAACTTATCGAGAATTATCACCTCAGGCCGCAATCGTCGCACGGGCGAACTGTTATGCGAAGGTAGTATTACTTGAAGAAATGCGCCAAATCGACCCACAAGAAAGACGCTTAATGTTTGATTATTATCAATTAACAGAGCAAGAAGTGTTACGTTTGAAAGCGCAAAATTATCGACGTTTAGATCTGCTGTAATGGCCAATTTATCATGAGTTAGATAGCCGCTTGCGGCCTATAATAGGGCACATGAATCAATATGATTTTGCATTGCCTCATGTCAGCAAACGGTATTTTTGCCTATTAACTTGGGTGAAAATTATCGGCTTATCATCCCGATAATGACTTACCTTGAAATTCGATAACCTCCACAAGCCCCATCACTCACATTGACTGTAAATAACGCCATTTATGCAACATTTATTGCGAGTGATTTGTCATTATTTTAACCTCACTTAGCTGAGCGGCTGTTGGTTTACGGGTAGCAGATACGAGATGTGAAAATAGTACGTTTCTAAGCTCGCACTAAGCCAAATAAGCGGCTTAGAAGACAAGCCATTAGGACGTTTACCCTTAAACATGCGCAGTGTATTTCCTCTGGATGATGATTAGTAGAAGTCATTGAGGTTAGAGTGAAAAATAGCCACTTTGTACTTTCAGGCTTGATTAGTTAACATGCTGTAGTTATTCATATTCAGTGAATAACTAGTAAAACGATGGGTAAATAACTTTTTTTATGACTAATTATGCTAAGAGTCACGGGATTAAGTGCTTGTATAGTTCTTAAATCGCAATCTTTATGCAGTTTGAGCCAAAGTTATAGGATAGGTGTTTGTGAAAAACTGGTGTTTTGATCACATTTTCGCTAATAATGGTCATTAATAGATACAAGTCATCCCAGTATCACTAACTCTAGATAAAGATACGCATGGGACTCTGATGGTGCTCGTTGCCATTAAATAAATACAAAGGATGAAGAAATGAGCGTGAATATAAAGCTAGACCGTGCCCAGTTTGATGCAGTTATGGTACCTAATTATGCGCCAGCAGCCGTGATCCCTGTACGTGGTGAAGGTAGCCGAGTGTGGGACCAAGAGGGTAACGAGTTTATCGATTTTGCTGGCGGTATTGCGGTAAATTGCTTAGGTCACTGTCATCCAGCCCTTGTTAATGCCCTTAAAACACAAGGCGAAAAGTTATGGCATCTGTCAAACGTAATGACGAATGAGCCTGCCTTAGAATTAGCGACTAAATTAGTCAACAGCACGTTTGCCGACAAAGTGTATTTTGCCAACTCTGGCGCCGAAGCCAACGAAGCCGCATTGAAACTTGCCCGTCGTTACGCCTTAGAAAAGCACGGCGTTGAGAAAGACGAAATCATTGCGTTTGATAAAGCCTTCCACGGCCGTACATTCTTCACCGTGAGCGTCGGTGGGCAAGCTGCCTATTCCGATGGTTTTGGTCCTAAGCCGCAGAGCATTACTCACCTGCCATTTAACGATGTTGCCGCCTTAGAAGCCGCAGTAACGGATAAGACTTGCGCCATCATGCTTGAGCCACTGCAAGGCGAGGGCGGTATTATCGATGCCGATCCTGCATTCTTGAAAGCCGTGCGTGAACTGGCTAACAAGCACAATGCGCTAGTGATTTTTGATGAAGTGCAAACGGGTGTGGGTCGTACTGGCGAACTGTACGCTTACATGGGTACTGAAATCGTGCCTGACATTTTAACCACAGCTAAAGCACTCGGCGGTGGTTTCCCTATCGCAGCTATGCTGACAACGGCTGAGATTGCTGAACATTTAAAAGTGGGTACTCACGGTTCTACCTACGGTGGTAACCCATTAGCCTGCGCTATCGGCAATGCGGTATTAGATGTGGTAAACACGCCAGAAGTGTTAGACGGCGTTAAACATCGCGAGCAGTTATTGCGTGATGGTTTAAATAAAATCAATGAAAAATATCATGTATTTTCAGAAGTGCGCGGTAAAGGTTTACTCCTAGGTGCTGTACTTAATGAACAATATCAAGGTCGTTCACGCGACTTCTTGGTAGCCTCTGTCGCTGAAGGCTTAATGAGCCTGATGGCGGGTGCTAACGTGGTGCGTTTTGCTCCTTCTCTGGTGATCCCTGAGGCAGATATTGCTGAAGGTCTAGCTCGTTTTGAACGTGCTGTGGCGAGCATAGCTGCCGCCTAAATGACCAAAGGAGTGCTGAATTTATTCGCACTCCTTTTTTGTCAGGGAATACTTACCTGCATCACTGCCTGTCTTTTTGAAGAGAGGTGCCTTGATGCACGGTAAGCCAAAGTGAGGAGACACTAAGATGTTAATCATACGTCCTATTCAGGCTGGCGATTTTGAAGCTTTATATCAAATTGCCGAAGAGTCTGGTCATGGTTTTACGTCATTACCTGTGAATGCGGATCTGCTCAGACATAAAATTGCGCGAGCAGAAGCCTCATTCGTCAAAGCCGTAGAGACTCCCTTCGATGAAGGTTATCTGATGGTGCTGGAAGATACCGATATCCGTGAAGTGGTGGGAACGTGCGCCATCGAAGCGGCGGTGGGAATGGAAGATGCGTTCTACCATTATCGACTCGGTACCGAAGTCTATCATTCTGAACAAATTGATGTGCGTAACGAGGTCGAAACCCTCACCCTTTGCCATGACTACACTGGCGCTGCTGAGATGTGCACGCTGTTTTTGCGTGAAGCATATCGCAAGGGCAACAATGGCCGCATGTTATCCCGCAGTCGCTTTCTGTTTTTAGCTCAACATGCGAAGCGTTTTGGCGAAACTGTGATTGCCGAAATGCGCGGTGTGAGCGATGCCGATGGTCATTCACCTTTTTATGGTTGGTTGCAAAAACACTTTTTGGGCATAGATTTTATTCAGGCGGATTATCTTTCTGGTTTGGGTAAAAAGGCATTTATGGCCGAGATGATGCCACGAAATCCGGTCTACGTTTGTCTATTGCCGGAAGAAGCACAGAAAGTGATTGGCGAAGTGCATACCAATACCCGTCCCGCATTAAGTTTGCTGCAGGCCGAAGGCTTTCGATGCCGCGGTTATGTGGATATTTTTGATGGTGGTCCAACGGTGGAGTGTCGTTTATCGGACATTCGCGGCGTGCGTGAAAGTCGTTTATTGACCGTCGATATTGGTGACATGGTCGAAGCCGACACTCAATTTATTATCTCAAATACCCAATTAGCCAATTACCGAGCGACGTCTGCCGCACTGGCTGTGGACGACAAATCCGAACACATCATTATCAGCCCTGAGCTGGCAGCGGGTTTGTTGCTCGCAAAAGGCGATCAAATCCGTATTTTGGCAATGTAGGAATAACAAATGACACATTATATTCAAGGTCAGTGGCATGCTGGCAAAGGTCATGACGTGGCCTCAATTAACCCTGCCAATGCTCAAACTATTTGGACAGGTAAAACTGCAACAGCAGAACAAGTTAACGCCGCAGTTGATGCCGCGCGCGCCGCGCAGTTTGATTGGTTTATGTTAGGTTTCGATGCCCGCTTAGCCATAGTCGAAGCGTATCGCAGCCAACTTGAAGCCAACAAAGCGGAATTGGCTGAAACGATTGCCCAAGAAACCGGTAAACCTCAGTGGGAAACCGCGACCGAAGTCGGCGCCATGATAGGCAAAATTGCTTTATCGGCTGCGGCTTACAATAAACGTACGGGCACTGAAGCCAACGATACGCCAGCGGGACGCGCGGTTATCCGTCACAAACCCCACGGTGTTGTGGCGGTGTTCGGTCCTTACAACTTCCCTGGTCATTTGCCGAACGGCCACATAGTGCCTGCGCTGTTGGCGGGGAATACTGTGATTTTTAAACCTTCTGAATTGACGCCTAAAGTTGCTGAGTTGATGGTCAGCCTATGGGATAAAGCGGGTCTGCCTGCTGGCGTGCTTAACTTAGTCCAAGGTGAAGTGGATACGGGTAAAGCACTGGCTTCTCACCCGCAGCTCGATGGTCTGTTCTTTACTGGCAGTTCACGCACAGGTCATTTTTTACATCAACAATATGCGGGTCATCCGGGCAAGATTTTAGCACTTGAGATGGGGGGTAATAACCCACTGATCATCAAAGGTGTGCAGGATATTAAGGCCGCAGTGCACGATATTTTGCAGTCGGCTTATATCTCATCTGGCCAACGTTGTACTTGTGCGCGCCGTCTATATGTAGAGCAAGGCGAGCAGGGCGATGCCTTGATTGCCATGTTAGCAGCTGCGATCAAACAGATTAAAGTTGGCCCTTGGAACGCGCAGCCACAACCTTTTATGGGCTCAATGATTTCTGAAACTGCCGCCAAAGGTATGGTTGCGGCGCAGACAAATCTGCAGAATTTGGGTGGCGTATCGTTAGTCGAGTTAACCCATTTAGAAGCGGGTACGGGCTTAGTCTCTCCTGGCCTTATCGATGTGACGGCTATCGATGTCTTGCCAGATGAAGAATACTTCGGACCTCTGCTACAGCTAGTGCGTTATAGCGATTTCGATCAAGCGATTAAACTGGCTAACCAAACGCGTTATGGTTTGTCTGCGGGTTTACTGGCCGATAGTCGTGAAGATTATGACTATTTCCTTGCGCGCATTCGTGCAGGGATTGTTAACTGGAACAAACAAATCACTGGCGCATCGGGCGCGGCACCTTTTGGTGGCGTAGGTGCATCGGGTAACCACAGAGCGAGCGCTTTCTATGCCGCCGATTACTGTGCTTATCCCGTCGCTTCGGTCGAGGCCGATGCAGTGAGCTTACCTGCGACATTAAGCCCAGGTTTGAGCTTGTAAGCGGGTAGAGATTTGACTTTTATGTGGTAAAGAGTACGTGGTAAAGAGGAGGAAGGACGAATGTTCTTCCTTTTTAATAACAAGCAGTAACGTGACTTGAGCTTCTACTGTGGGTATGTATGACGCTGCAACAGTGGCATTTAGGTCGTTACATTTAGTGTTCGCGGCAAAATAACAGCAATAACCGCAGCACAATAAAAGGAGTTTTTATGCATACCGACATCAACGCGTTATTTGCCGCCCTGTGGCAAGACTATATTCAAATGACCCCTTCGGCGGCAAAAGTGCACGCGCTGCTGGGTCATGGTAAGCCAATCATCAACGATCATATTGCCCTGCGTACTTTTAACATCGCTAAGGTGAATTTGGCCGTGCTTGCTAAGCATTTCACTTCGTTAGGTTATGTACCTTGTGGTGATTATAAGTTTGAACAGAAAAAACTGATCGCTAAGCATTTTGAACATCCAGACTCGACTCAGCCTAAAGTGTTTATCTCTGAGCTATTAGTTGAAGAATTTAGCCCAGCGCTACAAGAGACCATTCAAGGCTTAATCGCCCAAGTAGATGCTGCCGCGACCACGGCGGACAACTTTATTTACTCGGGTCGCCATTGGTCTTTAGATGCTAAAACCTATCAGGACTTATTAACTGAGAGCGAATATGCGGCTTGGGTAGCGGCTTTTGGCTATCGCGCTAACCATTTCACTGTGTCTATCAATCACCTCGACGGTTTTGAAACCTTAGAGTCAGTGAACAATGCCCTGAAGCAAGCGGGCTTTGTGCTCAATAGTTCAGGTGGCGAGATCAAAGGTTCGCCAGAAGTGTTATTAGAGCAATCGTCGACTATGGCAGATAAGATTGGCCTTGAATTCACCGATGCAACAGTGGAAATCCCAAGCTGTTTCTATGAGTTTGCGCTACGTTATCCTATGGCCAATGGTGAGCTCTACACAGGCTTTGTGGCAGCGTCTGCCGACAAGATTTTTGAAAGCACTAATGTGAATAAAGCCTAACGTCAACAGACATTAAGCATAAAAAACGCCATCAATTCGATGGCGTTTTTTATGTTTTAAAAAGGTGCTGTAAGCCAAATAGCTTAAATGATGTTAGCTAAAGCTCAGTTCAATTTTCAGTCCACCTAAGCGAGCGCTGTGGCTGAACTTGAGATCAATCTCATATTGCTCGGCAATTTCCTTTACTATCGATAGCCCTAAGCCATGGCCGATTACTGACTCATCTAGCCTAGTGCCCCGTTGGGTGAGCTTATCTAGCTCATCATTGGCAACTCCTGGGCCGTCATCATCGATACAAAGGCTGAGCCGATCCTGCTGGCGTGATAGTTGAATACTCACTCTGCTCTTAGCCCACTTAAAGGCGTTATCGAGTAGGTTACCCAGTAGCTCCATACCATCTTCTCTGTGGATGGGTAAGCGTAAAATAGTTGCGTCAAGGTCAAAATCGCATTCTATGTTCTTGTTACGATGAACCTTGTTTAAGGTATTAACCAGACTCTGTAAATCCCTTGGGATCACCAACTGCGCCGCAGGAAGCATGTCACCGGTGATCCTTGCTGCCGCCAGTTTACGCTCGACCATCTTATGAATGACATCGAGTTGTTGCTGCAAGGCAATGGCGGTTTCGGGATCTTTAAGGCCAAGGGCTTCAACCTGTTGCTGCATTACGGCTAGTGGCGTTTTGAGACCATGGCTTAAGTTACCTAAGTTATTGCGACTACGCTCAATTTGTTTGGCGGTATACTCGAGTAGCTCATTATAGGTCTTGGCTAATGGCTGTACTTCAGGGGGAATGTTATTTAGTTCTAGCGCGGTAATCTCACCTTGTCTTAGCCGAGAAAGCGCGTGCTGAATATGCTTTACGGGCTTAAAAGATTGGCGCAAGATAATGAAAATCCCCGCAATCATCGCAAATAGCATGGCGAGATTTATCCCAAGCTTAGTGCCATAAACCTCACTGAATACCCGCCTGCCAATACTTAAATCTTGGGCAACGGTCAAAGTAGCACTGACATTGGCGCTGCTGGAATTTAGCCCCAACGATAACAGCTGCATATCGTTATTTTTAGGGCCTTTAGCCTGCCAGACGCGCGTTTGATTGGGGGGTAGCGGTTCAATATCTAACTGCATATCCCACAGCGAGCGTGAACGGATCACTTCATTTGGCAGATTAAGTTGAAAATAACGGCCTGAATAGGCGGGCTTGTAGAAGCTGGAAAGCTGGCTCTGGTCTATGCTGATATCCCCATCATGGATATGGGTTGCCAACATAATGTGTTCAAGATCTTCTTCTAAGCGATTGATAATAGAATCATGGAAGGCTTGTCGTAGCATGGACTCAAACAATATGAGCCCTATGACTGTACCTAAAACTAATAGACCCGTTAACCATAAACTGAGCTTAGTACGGATTGAAATCATTCAACAATGCCGTGGAAGATATAACCTTGGCCACGACGGGTTTCGATAGCGGTTTTGCCTAATTTCTTACGTAAATGGGTGACATAAACTTCCACCACATTACTCTCTTTTTCATCGTCAAACTGATAGAGCTTATCGGTGAGTTGTGTCTTAGATAACAGCTTCTTAGGTGACATAAGGAAGATTTTTAGCAGTCTGAATTCCATAGCGGTGAGTTCATATAACTGCTCGGCCACTTTTACCGTTTGTTCTGCTTCATCTAAAACCACACCACCATAACTCAATTGTTTACTTGAGGTGTTTAGACGACCATGTGCACGGTGGATTAAAGCCTGGATTCGCGCCAATAATTCCTGTGTATGGAAGGGCTTACCTAAGTAATCGTCGGCGCCAGCATTAAAACCTTCGACTTTTTCATGCCATTGACTACGGGCGGTTAGCATGATTACCGGAGTGCTGATCCCTTGAGCGCGCCAGCCTTCGAGTAATTCAAGACCGTTACCATCGGGCAAACCGATATCTAGAATCACGCAATCGTATTGGGTTTCTTTAATCAGGTAATCGGCCTCAACAGCCTTATCAGTAATATCAGTAACATAGCCAGCCACTTTGAGCTGCTTTGAAAGCTCACTGACCAACATAGGGTTATCTTCAACGAGTAACAGTTTCATGTTTTCGACATTCGCTCGGTAGTGCTATTGAGTTATCAGCTTGGCCATTAGTTGCATCAATACTGAGATTAACGATTTGGCCACGCTGAACTTTGATTTGTAAATCATAGCGCCATTTATGATCTTCTTGATACAGATGCGCATCAATTAGTTCGCCTTGGCAAAATTGATTAACTACAGCGAGTGTACCGTTTAAGGACAGTATTTGCCCAGAGTTGACGAGCGCTTTAGCTTGATAGTGTTCTAATTCAATCGGTTCGGCATTCAATTTTTTTGGATGCGTAAACATTAACAGACTGAAAAAAAACATTAAAAACAGCCGTTTCATTTGAACTCTCCAATAAAAAATGGCCTAGAATTAATTCTAGGCCACTTTAATCAGGTCGGCTTAAATCAAGCTGAAGACTAACTTAACGCGTACCGTATACCACGATTGTTTTACCGTGAGCTTGGATCAAATTCTGTTCTTCTAACATCTTCAAAATACGGCCCACAGTTTCCCGTGAACAGCCAACGATTTGACCTATTTCTTGACGAGTGATCTTAATCTGCATGCCGTCAGGATGTGTCATCGCATCAGGCAGTTTCGCTAGATGTAATAGAGTTTGAGCAATACGGCCTGCAACGTCTAAGAATGCAAGATCACCCACTTTTTGGCTAGTGCTTTGCAGGCGATAGGCCATTTGTGCAGATAGCTTCATGAGAATTTCAGGGTTAACTTGAATCAGCTGTCTGAATTTCTTGTAAGATATTTCAGCAATCTCACATGCTTGCTTCGCTCGAACCCAAGCAGTACGTTCTGCTTGCTCTTCAAACAAACCTAACTCACCGATAAAGTCACCTTGATTCAGGTAAGAGAGGATCATCTCTTTACCTTCTTCATCTTTAATCAATACGGCTACAGAACCTTTTACAATGTAATAAAGAGTGTCTGAGTCTTCACCAGCATGGATAAGAGTGCTTTTTGCTGGATACTTATGAATGTGACAGTGTGATAAAAACCATTCCAAAGTTGGATCCGGTTTTGGCTTACCAATCAGAGCCATGTTGATATTCCTCGATTGATTAAAACGAAAGTAAGAGTATTCTAAATAAGCATATTACGTCAATTAAACGCACAAAAACTTGATGAAAGTCTTAGTTTAGAATAAGTGAATAAATGCAATTAACCATCTAAAATTAGAGCTTATTTTGCTGATTTAGTGATTTAAGTCAACTAAATCGACTTAAAACTTGTTGGAATCACTTAACTCTGTCGAGTTAATCACATCTTACCAGTTCTTTAAGGTCTTTTTATTATAGATAATGGATTTAAAGTGACCCTAAATTACATTTTTAGCTGTTTTAATTTTGTAAAAGCGAACGCCCATAGTGCTCTTTTCAGTCTTTTTCCTGAGTTCTGCTTAGATTTAGGCTCGACTTATAAGGTTAATTCTGGCTAACTTTGAGTGTAGTCACTTTTAAGAGAGGTTAACTCAGTGAAATACAGATTATGGGTTTGGGGCGTAGGTTTAAGCCTTACATTAGGGCTCAGCTCTGCCGCTCAAGCGTTTTCTATCCCACAACCTGCCGCTGAACTTGCGGCCAGTAAGTTTGTGCATATTCAGGTGACGGCAGAGCAAGGTGATGCCGATGCCCAATTTTTGCTGGGATTAATGTATCTCTCTGGACGTTTTGTGTCTCAAGAAGTGTCATCAGGCTTGCATTGGATATCCCTTGCAGCTGAGCAGCAGCATGAAAAAGCACAACAAACGCTAGCTGATTTGTCATATGAAGGCCAGCTAGTGAAGCGTGATTTAGCTGTGGCTGAGCATTGGTATAAAGCACTGGGCGAGCAAGGAAGTCGCTGGGCTCAGTTTCGTTTAGGCTTTATTTACGCCTCTGGCGGTGACGGTGTTGAGCGAAATTGCGGAAAAGCGGTCGAGCAATTCTCCCACGTGGGTGATGATGTCGCTTTAGGGAATGTCGCCTGGATCTTAGCAACGTGTCCTGAAGCTCAATATCGTGATGGCAATAAAGCGGTCGAATTATCTTTAAAATTACTTAAAACTAATGAAAACGATCCCACTAATTTAGATAATCTTGCTGCAGCTTACGCTGAGGTGGGCAATTTTGGTGCCGCTATTTCGACGCAACAAAAAGCCATTGAAGCATTAAAAGCAAGCGCGGTAATGACTAAAACGGATGAGTTTATACAAAGGTTACAAACCTACGAACAAAAACGTGCCTATCGTGAAACCCTACATTTATTAGAATAAGTATTTTTAACCATTTTTATAAAAAGAACGCGCTTTAAGTTAATTTTATCGCTTTTAAAGATAATGTCTTTAAATAAAGCTTGTTGATTACGTGAATGACAGCCTAAATAAAACTTAGTTATTACATGCTTTAATCAGTTTAGGTGAGCGTCCAAGTATGCTGTGTTTGATATTCCACTCCGGTTGTGGTGTTTGTGGAATGATATAAATGTAAACTGTCCGGCCTTAAGGTTAATCCGCTCCTATCTACATTTTTAAACATCGTTAAATCTGGGGGGTTATTAGCCTGTCGCCATCCTTTTGCCTTTCTGAATAAACTGATATGCGGGCAAAAGGTGTGTTCACTTTTATATAATTGCAGGCGCTCGGCTATTAGCTGTGTTTGCCTCGCTAATTGTGCTAACGATGGCACAATTTCATAACCCCTCAAGCAACATACTTGTGCATTGGGCCATAAATCGAACCCGTCGAGATTTATGCTAAATGTGGGCTTAACTAAATTATTGACCGCATCAATCAAGTTCATTTTTTGTCTCTCATCGACTAAGCCAAGAAAAGCGAGGGTTAAATGTAAGTTTTGAGCGCCAACGGGTTTTGCATCAGGGTGTAGGCTTGTACGCAGTGTTTGTTGCAATGCGATGAGATATTCTTTTTGTGCGCTTGTCGGGGTGAAACCCAGAAACAATTTCTGTTGCATATATTGGTTAGTCCCTATGCTGAACGTGAAGAGGTTAAGCAATCTTTTTGGTGTTAAGTGTCATGTCAGCTTTGAGTCTATGGTTGGATTTATCGACACGTTAACTTTTTTTAAGGTGCCATTTTTAGTCGGGCGGCGACACATCAATTGCTAATATCCTCTCATTCAAAGCGGCTCAATTCGATACATGGTTAGTGTTGATAGTCGTTAAGTCGCTTACTTCTCATCATTTCTGTTTATGTGCACTGGCGCATTTTTAGCTGCGGCAAATTGTCGCGCTTTTTTCTATTGTGATTGCTGTTAAATTAAAAGCCATAAGAATCCCCTATTGAAAAATGTTTAAAAACAATACTTAGGGGGATTTATGTCAAACAAGCTTATGAAGTTAGCTTATATCATTGCCAGTATTTTGGGCACCACACTGCCTCAGTTAGCGTTAGGATCACAAGCCACAAACTGTGGAGAAAATAAGACGTGTACCGATTACTTATTAATCACGGGTGATGTCATGCGTCAGCCTGTGCATTTAGTCAGTGATCCTAAACAAAATCGTTTACCTTTGCCTGCATATGATGGTTCCGGTTTTTTACGGTCTATCCCCGGATTTAATGTCACCCGCAAAGGGGGATCCGGTGGCGATCCGACATTTAGAGGGCAAGGTGGCTCGCGCTTAAGCATTGTTGATGACGGTCAGCATGTTTACGGTGCCTGTGGTGGACGAATGGATCCGCCGACTAACTACATTTACCCAGAAGCCTATGACCAAATAACAGTAATAAAAGGTCCACAAACTGTGAAATATGGTCCCGTTGGCACGGCTGGCACTATTTTATTTGAAAAGAATCGTCATAAATTTGCGGATGCCGATGTTGAAGGTCGCGCCAGCGCAACGGGTGGCAGTTTTGAGCGCCGTGATGGCATTATTGAAATCACGGCAGGTGATAAAGATTATTATATTGATTTTGATATGAATCAATCAAGTAGCGATCATTATCAAGATGGCGATGGTAACAAAGTTCAATCCAGCTATGACCGCCAGAATAGCCATTTAGCTTTAGGTTGGACGCCATCGGAGCGGACAGTGTTTGAGCTTGCTTATGGTGAGTCTAGTGGGGAAGCAGAATATGCCGACCGATTAAATAAGGCTCGCCAGATTGATAATCGCGATATCACCGCGTTACTACAGCACGAATTTGAATCGACTTGGTTAAACGAAGTTGAAGTACAATTTTTTAGTAATAAAAACGATCACATCATGGATCGATTTGATGAAGGTGTAAATTCTGGTTCCAATGTGCGGCGCATGACCGACGGAGGTCATGTTTGGCTAGAATTAACCCCTTTGGATGCATTTGAATTGACTGCTGGCCTTGATTACATGTCGAGTGAGCATGATGGTCGCAGCATGGCTGCTGGTGATGTCGGTTTAGATGACTTACTGCAAAAACCATTTAAAGACGATATGCGTTATAAAAATTACGGCTTCTTTGCTGAATCTATCTATCGCATCGATAAAAATAGCATTCATGCCGGTATACGTTATGACCTGTGGAATACAGAGCTGTTAATTGCCCAGATGGGAGAGCGTGACGACAAACTTTACAGTGGTTTTGTGCGTTATGAATATGCTTTAGCGGGACATCAATACTATGCGGGTTTTGGTTCTGCTCAACGTATGCCCGATTATTGGGAGATCATGAAGACCAGTGCAACGGCTTTAGGGCAAAAAGCTTTTGATCTGGATGTAGAAACTACGAATCAATTTGATATCGGTTGGATTTATCAGGGGCCAATTGAAACCTCGGTGGCATTATTTTATGGTCAAATTGAAGATTATATACTGGTCGATGCCACAGGAACTGCGGCTGTTGCACGTAATATTGACGCAACCTTGTATGGTGGCGAAGCTAGTCTAGACTACGCGCTGAACGATCAGTGGTCGACTCAATTAACCGTAAGTTACACGCGGGGGAACAACGATACCGATAGGGTTGCGTTGGGGCAGATTTCACCTCTTGAGGCAAGGTTAACTCTAAATTATCAATGGAATAGTTGGACCTTGGCGACCCTGTGGCGTGTGGTTGCGGCTCAAGATAGATATACCTTAGGCCATGGTAATATCGTAGGGCAGGATTTGGGCGCCAGTCATGGTTTTGGAACCTTAGCGCTCAATGCTTCTTGGTCCTATACCAAAGATTTATCGCTGATTGTGGGTGTTGAGAATTTATTTGATATCACCTACGCCGAGCACGTGAGTAAAGCGGGTACAGGCAACGATCTCCCCGGTAGTGAAGCGATGTTTAGGGTTAATGAGCCGGGACGCAATGCTTGGGTAAAACTTAATTATCGTTTTTAAATTAGGTAGATATTTCAAGTAAGTATTCAATATTAATCTAGGTTTTTTCTACCTCTGTCCTCGATTGCGCTAGCTAACGCAATCGAGGACAATTCTTTCAATAGGCATGACTGTTTTAAAGACGAGGGTGTAAAAGGGACAGTATTAACCAGCTATGTTAAACTGCCGAATAATTTATCCTTTGTATATTTGTGCATTGAACCATCTACCCATTCATTCTTTACTTGCACCGCTGCGCGCGGCATTTTCTCGTCACGCTCAAGTGATCCTCGAGGCGCCCACGGGTGCGGGAAAATCGACGGCATTACCTTTGGCTATGCTGGATTGGCCAGAAATCAGTGGCCGTATTTTAATGCTCGAGCCTAGGCGCGTTGCGGCTCGCAGTGTGGCGCATTATATTGCCAGTTGCCGCCAGCAAACGGTGGGGCAAGAGGTGGGGTATCGCGTTCGTGGCGAATCAAAAATCAGTGCCAATACCCGTTTAGAAATTGTCACCGAAGGCATTCTCACGCGCATGATCCAGCAAGATCCCGAGTTAACAGGGATTGAAATGATCATCTTCGATGAAATTCATGAACGGCATCTCACCACTGATTTAGGTCTTGCCCTAGCGCTCGAAGTACAAGCCTCATTGCGGGACGATTTAAAGATATTAGCTATGTCAGCGACGTTATCTGGCCTTGCCTTGGGCGAACTGATGCCTCAAGCCGTGACTTTACACAGTGAAGGTCGTAGTTTTCCTGTCGACATCGAATATCGCCCTGTGCCGACTCAGCTGCATTGGATTGATCACCTTGGCCGCTGCGTGCTCGAGCTAGTCTCATTAGGCAATGCCAATATGGACAAGCCCACTGACAATAATGCCGTGCTGGTGTTTTTACCCGGAAAAGGCGAAATCTCACGACTGCAGCAGTTTCTGCGTGATCGCTTAAGTTATGATGCTTTTTTGATTTGCCCCCTCTATGGCGAGCTTTCAGGGGCGGAGCAAGACAGCGCAATAGCGGCAACGACAGACGGCAGGCGCAAAATCGTGTTAGCCACTAACGTCGCAGAATCAAGCTTAACCATTGAGGGCATAGGTTTTGTCATCGACAGTGGCTATAAGCGCCAAGCGAGTTTTAATCCCAAGACTGGCGTAACCCGTTTAGGCTTAAAGCGTATTAGCCAAGCTTCTGCAACTCAGCGCAGCGGCCGCGCCGGACGTTTATCGGCAGGTGTGTGTGTACGCCTGTGGAGCCAAGAAGAACATGGGCGGATGCTAAGGGCGGATGAACCCGAAATAAGCCAAGCGGATCTGGTGTCTATGGCCCACGATTGTGCCTATTGGGGCGCTAAATCTTTTAGCGATTTAATGCTGTTAACGCCGCCGCCGAGTGTGAATGAGGCGTTGGCGTGGAAACTGTTACAGCGTTTAGGCATGGTCGATAGCCACAATAAACTGACGTCCCACGGCAAAACGGCCTACGAGCTAGGATGCCACCCAAGGCTCGCCCACATGCTATTGGGTGCTAAAAGCTTGGGCGCAAAAAATATCACTGGGCAAGCTGTGCAATTAGGTAGCTTGGCTTGTTTGCTATCGGGAATTTTAGAGGCGCGAGGGCTACCTAAAAAAGGTGCCGATATCATGAATTACCTGCATTTTGCCAGTCAAGGGCAAGCGGGACAGCAAGCCAAACAGTGGCAGAAAAAACTCGCATTAACTGCTGATTTATCTCAAGTCGCAACCCATGCTCACCACAGCGATGTGGGGTTATTATTGGCGTTAGCGTATCCAGACCGCATCGCCAAAGCCCGCGGTGTTGAGGGCTATCAATTAGCCAATGGCACAGGTGTGGTGCTGGCTGGCGAAGATGCATTAGCGCAAACCCCTTGGGTAGTGGTGGCGGATTTTCAAGAAACCGAAGGCAGAAACGCTGGGCGAATTTACTTGGCAAGTCAGTTTCAGCCAAGTTTATTTGATAGCGAATTAACCGATTTGTTAGAAATCCATGAACAGTGTGGCTGGGATGACAGTAAGGGCCGCGTTATTGCACAGCGCCAATACAAGGTCGGACACATTTTAGTAAAAACCGAGACAATTGCTAAGCCTGAGCGTAAACAAATTGTCGCGGCCTTACTGGCTTATATTCGCCAACAAGGATTACTCATTCTCAATTGGAACAATAATTTAGAGCAATTTCAATATAGGCTTAAACTCGCTACTGAGTTTGATGTGGGCAGTGACTGGCCCCAAGTTGATGATGAAGCATTATTAGCCAATCTCGAAACTTGGCTGGCGCCTTACCTTGAAAATGTGAATAATCTGCCGCAATTAGTTAAGCTCGATTGTTTTGCTTTTGTGGCAAACTGTTTGAGCTGGCAGCAGAAACAACGACTCGAGGAGTTATTGCCCACTTCGTGGCCGTTAGTCACCGGAACCTCAGCGCCGATTGTATACGATGAGTCTGGACGTGCGCTGCTGCGTGTGCGGCTACAGGAAACCTTTGGTATGGCACAAAGTCCAATGCTCGCGCAGGGTAAGTTAAAGGTGACGATGGAGTTACTTTCTCCGGCGCAGCGGCCATTAGCGCTGACGGCGGATCTCGCCAGTTTTTGGCAGGGACCTTATGTAGAAGTGAAAAAGGAAATGCGCGGCCGATATCCAAAACATTTGTGGCCCGACGATCCTGTGAATACATTACCAACAAAATTTACCAAGAAAAAAACCTTGGGTTTAGCTCAGCCATAGTTTAGCCAGCCTTTATAAAAGGCTTTAATGCACAAGGTGCTTGCCGTTGTGTTTATGGCTTAAGTCCTTAAATGCACCAATGATGAAGTAGATATGACAACTAAGACAACAAAGAAAACACCCGCGTCTCGCAGGTCTAAAAACAACCGTGGTGTGTTTCGACGAATTTGGTCAATTGCTTGGAAGCTGGGTTTGGCTGGATTGGCCCTCGTCACTTTATATAGCATTTATCTTGATCAAATTATTGCGCAAAAATTTGAAGGACAAAAATGGCACCTGCCGGCGCAGGTATTTAGCCGTTCTATGGCGCTCTATCCTGGCGCTGCCGTCAGCCATCCGCAAATTATGGCCGAGCTTAAGTTGCTCAGTTATCGCAAAGTGGCCAATCCACGCCAAGTTGGCGAGTTTTCGGCCTCAAGCACGCGTATTGAATTATGGCGTCGACCCTTTTTGCATCCTGAAGGCGATCAGGTTGAACAAAGAGTCATGATAAGTTTCGACAGCAATGGCGTCAGCTCGGTGACTCGAGTGTCAGACAAGCGCCAACTTGCCGTGTTCCACCTTGAACCGGTATTGCTCGATCGCATTATTACGGGTGACGGCGAAGACAGACTTTTTGTGCCCACCGAAGAAATGCCGCAGTCGATTGTGCAGGCATTGCTGCTGGTGGAAGATCGCAGTTTTTATGAACATCACGGCGTTAATCCCTTTGCGATTGCGCGCGCCGCGTTGGTCAATATCAGTGCGGGGCGCACAGTGCAGGGCGGCTCGACGTTAACGCAACAGTTAGCGAAAAACTTTTTCCTGTCTAGTGAACGTTCTTTACTGCGCAAGGTGCGCGAAGCCTTAATGGCTGTGATTATTGATTTTCGTTACAGCAAAGAAGAAATCCTCGAAGCCTATTTAAACGAAGTGTATATGGGACAAGATAAATCCCGTGCTGTTCATGGTATGGGGTTAGCATCGCGCTTCTATTTTGGCCGCCCGATCACTGAGTTAACGATTTCTCAACAGGCTTTTTTAGTGGCTGCGATTAAAGGCCCATCTTATTACAACCCTTGGAAATATCCTGAGCGTATTCAAGAGCGTCGCGATCTTGTATTGCGTTTACTTATGGATGCAGGCCATTTAAATACGGCCGAATACAAGGCGGCCGTGGAGTCACCCTTAGGCATTCGTAATGTAAATAAACCCGCACATCAGAAGTTACCTTCATTCTTTGCTTTAGTAAAACAAGAAGTTAATGAGCGTTATGGCGATGCACTGTTGAAGCAATCAGGGGTGAAAATCTATACCACGCTCGATCCTATGGCTCAAGAAGCTGCCGAAATCGCGGTAACCCGAACGCTTAAAAGCTTAGATAAGAGCAATAAGTCATTACAGATAGGCATGGTAGTCACAGATAAATATACCGGTGGCATCGCGGCTATGGTCGGTGATAAAACTCCAGGATTTGACGGCTTTAACCGCGCGGTAGAAATTCGCCGCCCTATAGGTTCGTTAATTAAGCCCTTTGTGTATGCCACCGCTCTAGCACCTAATAGCCAATTTACGTTAGCGACACCGCTTAAAGATCAACCGATAACCTTAAAGAGTGAGCAAGGTAAAACTTGGTCACCACAAAACTTTGATAAAAAGTTTACTGGCCAAGTACCGCTGTTAACAGCGCTAAAAAAGTCGATGAACGTACCTACAGTCAACCTCGGTATTGCGGTTGGTGTGGATGCGGTCGCAACAACCTTGGCTAAATCGGGCTGGCATGAACCACTAAATCCGTACCCTTCCATGTTGCTGGGTGCGGTCAATGGTTCACCATTAATGGTGGCGCAGGTGTATCAAACCTTAGCCGACAGTGGTGTTTACCGTAAATTAACTACCGTGACGGCGGTACTCGATTCTGAAAAGAATCCATTACCCGTAACGCGACTACCTAAAGAGCAAGCCATATCGCCTGAAACGGACTTTTTAATTCAGTTCGCGATGCAACAAGTGGTCAATACCGGAACTGCGACGCGTCTGGGTAATGCGTTCCCCGGCGTGGGATTAGCAGGTAAAACAGGTACCAGTAACGACAGCCGCGACTCTTGGTTTGCCGGTTTTGATGAGCGTAACGTCGCGGCCATTTGGGTGGGGCGTGACGATAACGGTAAAACCAGCTTATATGGTAGCAGTGGCGCCATGGCCGTATATCTTGCCTTCTTAAAGGAGCGCCCACCGATAAGCCTGCGTTCGATTCAGGTCAATGGGGTGGTAAGGGGCTTTTTTGACCGTGATACTGGTGTCGCTAAAGAGTCTACCTGTAGCAATGTTGATGCGCTGCCAGCATTAACGGCAACCTATCGTCCAATAAACAACTGTGGTGAGCCGTTACAGTGGTGGCAAAAAATTCTCGGCCAATAGTTGGTAGTTGGGTTGAGAGTCGCTCAATAATGCCCTGCGTATTGAGCATATACCGTTAAGTTAAAACCGTCTTTGCAGAGTATGAATGGCGTTGTCGTGTGTTTACGCGATAACGCCAATTTAACCTTGTATGGCTGGTTAATTCCAAGTGAGAAATGACATGTATAAAACCGCTGCCGCCGTGCATATTTTAGTGAAACATAAAGAGCAGGCTGAGGATATTATTAAGCAGCTGAATAACGGTGCTAACTTTGCGATGCTCGCCAAACGTTTTTCCTCTTGTCCATCGGCTAAAAAAGGCGGTGATTTAGGCGAATTTAAAAAAGGTCAAATGGTGCCCCAGTTCGATAAAGTCGCTTTCAGTGGTGAGTTATTAGTGCCACATATTGTGAAAACAAAGTTTGGTTTTCATGTGGTTAAAGTGCTTTATCGGACTTAATGCCGCTGGAGTGAGGCTGGTATACTTCGATGGCATTTGTAGCGTTCTGATTAGCTGAACGTTATTTTTAACTCATCAAAGGGATGGAGTATTAAGGAGCGATGCGCATGATCTTTAGTTTTAATAGCGAAGATGCCAGCCAAGTTTGTGTTGGCGCCTTTGCACTTGCGGTGCCCGTCGCGTTTTCTGAGGAAGCGTGGCGACTGGGTGAAACCTTGCCGGTGCTCAATATTGCCATGCTGTTTAGCTTATCCTTACTATTTCTCAGTGTTTTTACCTACCACAGTGTGTTTCAGCAAAATATTCGTACCCGAGTTCCAGTATTTATTTTTCGTATTGTAGTGGCATATTTACTCACAGCTTGTGTAGTTTTCTTGGTGCTGCTTTGTCTTGATAAAGTGCCATTTTTTGAGGACCCGCTGACCTCAATTAAGCGGATTATCGTGATCTCTATGCCCGCATCCATGGGTGCGATTGTGGTGGACAGTTTTGATAAGGAATGATGCGGGTTGGCTAAATTGGGTCACTGGTGAATTGCGATTATCTTGCGCATACTTATTCGCAGATTTTGATATTGGCTTTGTTCAAAGCCAGCCTCAAATCGAGATTTTAAGCTCGATATTTTAGCCAAATAAAAGTGAAAGGAAATCAACATGAACACTAGCACCCTCGCTTTGCTTATCCCAATATTCGCCATCGTGGGTGGATATGTGGTGGCGATTATGAAAATACGCCATAAATCAGGTGGGTTGAGTCGTGAGCAAGAAGTCGAAAATCAAGCGCTGCGGGCTGAGTTAGCCAGTTTGCGTCAGCGTATTGAAGTGCTCGAGCAGTTAGTTACAGACGATGATTATCAGTTAAAACGTGAATTTAAAAGAGTTTAATGTGTTGTTCAGTTTCTATTTGCGCCCATTGCTTGTTCATTAATGTTATTACCTCTGCGATTTGTTTGGCTTTACAAATGTGAATATGCTGTTACTTTGTAAGTATTCCTTGGGGCTAAGTCATCGGGTGAGTTAAATGCCTAATGTAAGGTAAACTCTTGATAATTTTGTTATCCATCCTTATTTGAGTCATTTAAAATAGAGTTTATATGTTTCTAGCGCCGTATTTTTTAAAGCAAAATCAAGCTATTTCCGTTTCCGCACAACAAGCCAGTGACTTCGCCAAAAAAATTGCGCAGGACTTCAATCCTATACATGACGTGGGTGCTAAGCGTTTTTGTGTGCCAGGTGATTTGTTATTCGCCTTAGTATTAACCCAGTATGGCTTAAGCCAGCAGATGAAATTTAGCTTTGCAGGCATGGTGGGTGATGGCACTGAATTACAGTTTCCGGCACAGGTGAATGACAGTTTCTCGATTTGTGATAGTCGTGAAAAAGTCTACCTGAATGTCAGCCGTCAAGGTGATGTCAGCCGTTGTGATGCGCAGACTGAATCCTTTATTCGTCAGTATGTGGCGTTCTCTGGGCATAACTTTATTGATATTTTGATCCCTTTGATGAAGCAGCATCAAGTGATGATAAACCCAGAGCGACCCTTAGTGATTTACGAAAGTATGTCGTTTGATTTAACCACTTTAGATTTTATTGAAGTGACATTGTCGCTTGTTGGACAAGACTTAAAAATCAACGGTAAACGCGGTGATGTCACGTTGCATTTTGAGCTGCATAGTGGCGATACTGTTGTCGGCACTGGGATTAAAACCTTAGTAATGAGTGGATTACGTCCCTATGAAGAGGCGTTTATGCAGCAAATGCGCGCGACCTATGAAGGCCGTAAAACGGATTTCTAGTTGTTAATATTGTTACTCAAATACAACACATAAAAAAACGAGCTGCCATTGGTAGCTCGTTTTTTATGCGCTAAATACGCTTGACTACATTCTATGCGCCGGGATTAGGCTATTTTTTCAATCTTAGCCGGCAGGCCTTGTCTGGCCGATGCGCCACTTGCCCAATCCACTAGCGGATAACGCCCATTACGGCTTGGATCAAACAAGTTTAAGTCGTTCATATTAATCCCCACACGGATCAACGGATTGGCAGCAATGCTAATATCGTCAATCACAGTGTCACGCGCGCCGAGTTCTTTATGACCATAGCCATGCTCTATAGCGATACAGTCGGCTTGCACGCCAGCAACACATTCCACTAGGGCAATCACGCTGCCATTAGGCGTGCTGATTTTAACGGTATCACCGGTGCTAATCCCAAAACGTGCTGCGGTTTTCTCATTAAGTCGCACGGGGTTATTGGGGTGAACTTGGCGCAAGCGGTCTGAACCAATACTCATCGAACTCATAGTGTGAGACTTATAGCTGCTGATAAGTAATGGCCATTGTGATTTATCAAACGCCTTGTCGAGTGGTGTACCATCGGCCAAGGCGGGTTGATATAAGCGTGGGCAACCACTCATAAACTCCCCTGTTAAACTATTACGACGACTGCCCACCTCTGGGTTCCACAGCATCATAGGTTTAGGCCACACTTTGCTAGGATTACCCGCTTCATCTCGGGCATTACGCATATTTTCAAAGCGGCCACCGCGGGCAAATAAGTAACTGACTTTTTTGACCTCTTCAGGTTTTAACCTAGTGTTTAGCTCCGCTTGAATCCGGCTAACGCCGCTAAGATACATGTCTTCGGCATTGATATCGGCGACCGCTGTGCCTAAATATGCCACGTTCGCTGCGCCATAAAGTGAATAGTCGGCAGCGCGAGTTAACGGATGCAAACTACCATCGGCGGCGGTTATGGCATCTTCTCCAAAACCGGGGAGTGCTAATTTAATTGCCACTTGGCTAAGGAAAGATTCCATACACACCACATCACCCGTGGCCATTTTAGCGACGCGAGGCTCGACAATCGGCCAGCGGCCAGTGACCACTTTGGTCATTGTGCCTTGCCATGCAGAGGTCCAGCCCCATGACTCATAGGTTAAGGTGTCGGGTACAATGTAATCTGATAGCGCCGAGGTTTCGTTAATAAAACTGTCGATACTGATAAACAGCGGCAACACTTTAGGATCTTTTAATTGCTCGCCTATGGCTTCACCTAAACCCGCTTGGCCATAAACAGGGTTACCCATGTGGTTAATCCATGCTTTGAGCGTATAGGGATAGCCATGTACTGCCGCGGTTAAATGCTCGCCCAATAATGGCGATGAAATAGGGTACCAAGGCTCCTTAGAGGGATAGGGCGATTGGCCCGCTTCGACCTTACGGCGGTATTCTGAGGTTTTCTCATAGGGAAATTTCGAGCGTGATAAAAATATCCCTTTAGGTTCGAGCATACCGTCAAATTCTTGCAGGTTATATCGTGGTCCTTTACCAAAGGCAGGGAACGAACCGCCAGAGGCTAAAGCGCCACCTTTTAAGTTTATGTTACCTATCATGGCGTTAAGCATCATGATCGCCCATGCACTGTAAAAACCATTGGCGCTCATCGTGCCGCCATGTGTAATCACCGCGGCTTTAGTGCCGTGGCTGGTAAATTTATCGGCAAGGTCGATAATTTTTGCTTCGCTGATATCACATTCCTTGGCATATTCCGCCATGCTAAAGCCAAGGGCTGCATCGCTTAATAGCTGGAAGCTCGATTTAACGGCAATTATGCCTTTGGGCGTATCAACGCTGTGAATAACCGCGAGCTTGGCTTTTTGGCTCATACTCGCCAATGTGACAGCTCCGCTAGCCTCGTCGATAACCAAAGGCGAATCTTGTTCACCGTAGGCTTTGCCTTCAAAGGGTAAGCCCAGATCGCTGGCATATAAATACTGACCAAATCTTGGCAGCGTTGGGTCGCTGACGATAAGATAGCTCGCATTACTAAAACCGCGATACCCCGCCGCTTTAGCCGCTTCCACATTCGGTGCGGTGAGGAAATTAACCGCATAACGTTGTTGCTCAATTATCCAACGTAACATGCCCATTGCTAATGCTGAGTCTGTTGCTGGCCTAATGGGTAGCCAAGTATTGTTGCCTGCACAGGGTTGGTTAGATGTGTTGGGCAACATGGGTGACACTACTACATAACTGAAGTTGGTGTTATTGACCCGCGCATTGGCTAACTGTCTGGCTTGGCGCTTAAACGGGTTACCCGATTGCTGGGGTGAGGTGCCGATAAACAGTAAAAACTCGCTGTTATCCCAATCTGGTTTTAAGTGAGCATATTTTTTTAAATCATCGAGTAACGCACCCGCACCCGCACGGTAAGTAAAGCCGCAATAGGCACCGTGGTTAGCAAAGTTACGCGTACCAAAACTATTAAAGGTAAAGCGCTTAATCAGTGCATCGCGACCTTCATCTGAGGCATTTGATACTAATAGCTGGTTGGCTTTAGGGCCGTATTCTGGGTTATTGGCATCCAGTGGCGTGCTAACATCGCGGATTGCGCGCAGCCCTTCAACATGGCCTTCACCAAATAAGTCTCCGCCTTCAACGGTTTCATTTAACAATTGCTCAAAGCTAATACTTTGCCATTGACCGCTGCCACGCTTACCCACTCGTTTAAGGCATTGGGTAACACGATGTGGGCTATCTAATTGCTCCAACATAGCATTACCACGGGCACAGGCTGTTGAACGACCCTGTAAACCTTGCTCTTGAAACGCGCTAAGGCCAACAAATGCCGCTTTAATTGGCGTGTCAAAATCGATATGTTCTCTAGCCGATAATGGGTGATAAGGGTTACCGCTAATGCGGATGATTTTATCGGTTTTTTGATCGATACGTGCGCGCACACCGCATTTAGTCCAACAGCCTAAACACATAGTATTGACGACACGCTGCTCATCATTACTGATAAGTTGACCGGTTTTTAAATCGACTTTGTATTCAGGTGTTAACGAATTGCCATGCAGGGGATCATGGGTCGGTTTACCCGAAGTACCATTAACAACGCCTTTGCCTATTTGCGTTAAGGTATGGCTATAACCTGCGGCAAAGAGTCCTACGCCACCCGTTACAGCAGCCCCTTTGATAAAACGACGTTTACTTTTGTCCATAGTGGACTCCTCAATTCTGTCTACGTTAATTCTGTAGGTTCAATGGGCTGCTCAACGTGAAAGCGTTGCGTTGGGTGTGTGGCGAATTAATTCAGAGACGAGCGCGATTAATGCTAACCACAGGCCGAAGGTTCCGGCTATGCCTAATAGTCCTTCAGATCCCCAAGGTAATTGGTAAAGGTAAGTACCTGCGCCGTATTTAGGGTCGGTTTGTGCTTGAATTAGCACTATCCAGCGAAAGCCCCATGCTAGATGAATACTGGTTAAGCTCACAATTAACATCACGCTATTAGGGAGATGGCGTAGTGCCAGCATCAACGCGAGTAGCGCCAGTGTAATCAGTACCCAAATCGCCGCTAGTTGCCAGCTTGGGCTGGTTTCTAGTAAAAGCGCGGCTTCTGGCGCTGAGCCGTTATCAAATAAAGCCCAACCGATAAGGCACAGTGCAAATAGGCCGAAGCTTGCGCGGATCCACAGTAATAGACTGTCTTGAGTCGCCTGCTGATAACCGTGCAATAGGCGATTTAATACCGCTAAGGTGCCGCAGGCTGCCAATAAGGCGCTGGTGGCCATTAACGGTGGCAGCCAGTAGGTGTGCCACAATGGACGAGCCTTGATGGCCATGGTTTCCATGCCGGTGTAAAGCGCGATGCTACAAGCACTTAAGGTGGTTAATATGGCGATGATTTTAATCAGTTTGTCACTTTCCCAGTCACCAAATCGGAGCAAGCTCGCAATACGTTGTACCCAGTCTTGATTGGGCTGATTTGAACGATTGGGGAGATATTGGCGCAGCAATAACCAGGCAAACACGGCGCTGGTGCCTGAAAATACCGGCAGTAAAAATGCGCCGAACCACATCCAAGAATCAGGACGCACTTGGGCATAAAAGTGCCACGCGCGCAGCGGTTGATGTAAGTCAGCGAGTAACGCAATCGGTGCCACAATACCCGCGGTTAGCATTAAGCTGGCGCAGAGTTTCAGTAATCTGTCATCACGTTTGCCTTTAGTGAATAAATGGATGGTGGCAACCCATACGCTGGCATAGGCTAAACCCATCATAAAAAAGTATTGCACTGCCCAAGGGAGCCAAGTAATGGCGATATCAGGGGTAAAGATTTCTTTAATAACCATGGTGGATCTCCTCGCCAGTGTCAGTGAGTAAAGTGCGAACAGGGGCTTGGCCGCTAATGCGATCTTCAAAGGCACTGCTCATTCCAATATAAAAGACCCGAGGTGCCGTGTTTGCATCAGGTTTTAACACTTTAATGTCGCGGCTATTGGCTGCGAGTAACTGGCTAATCTGGCTGTTAGGATCGTTAAGATCGCCAATCACTCGTGCTTCGCCAACACAGGTTTCAACACAGGCGGGCAGTAATCCCACATCTAATCTATGGGCACAGAAAGTACATTTGTCGGCGGTGTTAGTATCGTGGTTGATAAAGCGCGCATCGTAGGGACAGGCATGCACACAGTAGCCACAACCCACGCACCATTCATTATTCACGACAACGATACCGTCTTTACGCTGGAAGGTGGCGCCCGTTGGACATACAGGAATACAGGGTGGATTTTCACAGTGGTTACACAATCTTGGCAGCATTAAGAATGCTGGACTGGACGCCTCATCTTGCTGTGACACTTCGTACTGTTGTACTGTGGTGCGAAATTGTCCTAGCGGTGGTTGGTTTTCAATAGTACAAGCTACCGTACAGGCTTGGCAGCCAACGCAGCGACGTAAATCAATCACCATGCCGTAACGTTTGCCGACTTGGCCTTCGCTCGCATTATAGGTTTGACTACTGCTACCAGCATTACCGCTTTGTGGATTATCTTGCGCATATACTTGCACTACGGGGATCAATGCGGCGCCAACGCTCACACTGGCCATTTTGCCGAGAAACTGACGTTTACTCTTGTCCATACCGATTTCCTTCACTCTTGCAGATCGCTAAAAACTGGCTCATAGACCTCAGATTTATAGGTTTATGGCGAGGTATGTAGAACATTCTGTTAAAGGGGAGGGACTATAACTATAGTGGTATTCCACATATCAATTGTGGACTTGATCTAGCGCAATAAAAATCCGTTAGAATGACCATTAAGTGTGAACTCAAACTGTATTTTAAAGGATGTGAGGGAGTGTATTTCAGATTGTATTGCCGCCCATTATCGGCCATAAAAAACCATATAATGCATTGTCTCCCAAGGTGGGATCTACTTGCTCAATACGGGTTTTATGCGTGTTGCTCGATAGTGGTTTTAGTCTTGCTGAGTGTCTTATTTACTGGCGATGCGATGGCTAAACCACTAGATCACACTGAACCGTCGGTATCTGCCACCCCAACGCCACTTGTCGCAAAGAGTCCCTTAGCAGCCGAGCCTAACGATCAGCCTAATGATGACTCTCACTATCAGTTTAATGATGAACCTTATGCTGTAGTAGATGTGGGTGTGTTGGCGATACGGGGCTATAAGGCGACTATTACGCGTTGGCAGCCTTTAATGCGTTGGCTTGAAACACAAATTCCTAACAGTTACTTTAGGTTACACCCGTTATCCTTAGATGAATTGGCTAAGGGCGTTGAAACCCAAGAGCTGGATTTTGTCATCACCAATCCCGGACAATCGGTATTGCTGGCGCGGCAATATTCCCTTTCTTGGCTGGCAACGTTGCGCAGTCCGGTTAATCATGGCGCGGCGATGCAAGTGGGCTCAGCACTGGTTGTGCGGGCCGATTCTGCCTATCACACCTTAAGCGACTTAAAGGGGCGCCGGTTGGGTATAGTGTCGACCAGTGCCTTTGGCGGTTACTTAACCTTAGTGTATGAAGCTCAATTAAAAGGTATTGATTTACCTCGTTTTGTTGGCTATATCGTGCCATTAGGCTTTCCGTTAGATAACTTACTCTATCAGCTAGGTGGTCGCCGCTTTGCAGCCCATGCATCGCCTAATATTGCCAGTATGAACTCCAATGTTGATGCTATTGTTGACCCCAATGTTGAACAAGCAACTACTGATACCAGCCCTGATGTTAGCCCCAGTATTAGCGCTAATCCCGATTCGACTCTTGATCTGAATACTCATCATGAAGTGTCACAAGCTTCTGCGTTAGATGCCGTCGTGGTGCCTGTGTGTCAGCTTGAGCAAATGCAGCGCGAAGGCCTAATAGACATAGCAGATTATCGGGTGCTGGATAATCAGGCCCCCGCGGGGTTTCATTGCCAAGTCTCGACCCGTTTGTATCCTAACTGGTCTATGGCGAAAACCAATCGTGCTTCGCAATCTTTAGCCAAAAGTGTCACGCAGGCGTTATTGGCACTCCCTGAAGATCATTTAGCCGCTAAGGCCGCAGATTCAGCTGGTTGGACGACGGCGGTAAGCCAATTGGCGATTGATCAGTTGCTTAAAGATCTCGACATGCACCCTTTGCAAACACCTTGGTGGCACAATGCATGGCTGTGGGTAAAGTCTCATCAACAATGGGCTTGGTTTGTACTGGGTATTTTAGTGCTGCTCAATGTGTATCATTTTTGGTTGGAATATCGTTTTAGTCGTCGGGGTCGAGAGCTACTTAATACCCAGCGTCAACTCAGTGAAAACCGCATGTTATTGGAGCATGCCCAACGAATTGCTATTGTTGGCGAGCTAGGTGCCAGCCTCTCCCATGAGCTCAATCAACCTTTGGCGGCAATTGGCCATTATTGTCACGGTGCCGAAGTGCGGTTACAGCGGGGTAGCACAACAGAGGAACTGCAATCGGTGTTGACGCTTATCCAGCAGGAAGTCACGCGGGCCGACAGTATTATTAGCCGCTTACGTAATTTAATGAAAAAGCGGCCTATCTCTAAAGTGCTGTGCTTTTTACATGAACTTATTCAAGACACGACGCCACTATTGGCTTACGAGTTTGAACGACACCAGATCAACATTGGCATCAATATCACGGGTACGCCCTATTTACAGCCCCTTGATGAAGTTGGCATGCAGCAGTTATTACTTAATCTATTAAAAAACGCTGCCGATGCCTGCGTGCAACAACGGGAGTTAATGCAAAGAGAAGCTCAAGACGCTGCTCACCAGCAGCGCTATACACCCACAATCGATATTGAGCTTGATTACCAACAGAGCCAAATAGTGCTGACCATTACTGACAATGGCGTCGGGCTAACTTCAGAGGCCAGTCAGTTAATGCAAGCGTTTTACTCGACTAAATTAGAGGGATTAGGTTTAGGACTCGTCATTTGCCGCGATATTGTTGAGAGCCATAGTGGCCATTTTAAGTTAGATAGCGCCGTTAATGGCGGTTGCCAAGTACAAGTATCTTTACCCCGTAAAGCCGATGGAGTGTTGTGATGAGCCTTGAATTGCCCGTGTATTTAATTGATGACGATGATTCTGTGCGCCGTTCATTACGTTTTATGCTCGAAAGTTACGGCCTTAATATTATTGATTTTGATAGCGCGGAAGCTTTTTTTTCCGAAGTAGACTTAACGCAGCCAGGCTGCGCGTTAGTCGATGTGCGCATGCCGGGCTTGAGTGGTTCTCAGCTGCACGCTGAACTTATCGCTACAAATAGTCCCTTAGCGGTTATTTATCTTACCGGTCATGGCGATGTGCCTATGGCGGTTGAAGCGCTCAAACTCGGTGCGGTGGATTTTTTCCAAAAGCCCGCCGATGGCGCTAAGTTAGCCGAAGCGGTCGTCAAAGCGTTGAAACATGCTAAAACGCATTATCAAGACAATCAGTATCTTGAGACTTATCAAGCGCTCACGCCAAGGGAGCGGGAGATACTCAACCTGATTGCCCAAGGCCTGAAGAACCAAGAGATTGCCGATAGCCTCTGTATTGCCATGCGCACGGTCGAGATCCACCGCGCCAATTTGATGAAAGGTATGCAAGTGGGATCGCTGGCGGAAATGATGCTGATCTATAGCCGGATCGCCGATCGCCTGCGCCTTGAAGATAACCGCTAAAATTTACCTTTTACTGCGCTAGTTGCCGCTTTGTTAGCCGCGTATTTTTGCTAAGTTATCGTATCATTGGCACCGTTATACCCAAGCTACCTGAATATGCTGAAACTTATATCTTCAGATAGCTTGGGTATATATGTGAGCCAAGGCATTAGTGGCGCGCCGCCGAATTGCCAATACACCGCGATTGCCTTATTTTAGGGGCACGATTTTTAAGGCCAAGCATAGTGGCCCTGTTGGATAGTCTTATTTTTACTGTATAGATAAGACGCTCCCGTTTGCATAAGGAATGAAATGGCAAGCTTGATTCGTATTGTGCTGATTGATACGCACCTTCCGGGCGTGGTGGAACTCGCCCTCAATGGTCATACCAACATTTGTGGTACTAACGCCTCGGGTAAAACGACATTACAACGTCTAGTCCCTGTTTTTTATGGTGAATACCCAAGTCGCGTGGTGCCTTCGACCCGCGACAGTTTCGAGCGTTGGTATTTACCACACGATTCAAGCTACATCATTTACGAATATCAAAAGGCCGATGGCTTACTGTACCAAGCCGTGCTGGCCTCGGCAGGCGATGGGAAGGGCGTTAACTATCGCTTTATCGCCAAAGGTTTTGAGCTAAGTGATTATATTAAATCGCAAAACGGCGACACTATTCTGTGCCACACCATGGCGGAATTAGGTCGTGATTTAAAACGTGCTGGTATCGCCACCACTAACTTGCTCAACACCCGCGAATATCGCGCCATTATTCAAAACGATCGCACCCTATTAAGCACGGGCAGCAACCGAAGCGAACTACGCGGCTATGCACGCCAATTTGCCCTGTGTGAGGGCGAGCATTCCCTGCGCCACATCGAAAAACTCGCCAAAGCGGTGCACTCCAAAGAAGGCAAAATGGAGACGGTCAAATCCATGATCGCCGCCATTTTAGAGGAAGACGGGGTTAATCCGCCCAGCTCACGTTTGAATCCGCAGCGCGTTGAGGCGTGGATCCGTGAAAGCCAACTTATCCAAGGGTTTGAAGTCATTCGCCCTGAGTTTGAAAAACTCGAGCAAGAATTTAACCAACTGCTCAGCGCCGAACTGCGCTTATCAAGCTTGTCCCGTGGTTATCGTAACGATGAAACCTTAGAAGCCGATCGCCAAGATATTCAGCAAACCTTATCTAAAGAGCTGAATTTAAAACTCAGATTGCTCGACGATGAATGGAAAGAGCAGCGCGATGAGCTCAACCTCGATTTATCGGCCGCCAAGGGCGATGTGGCAAAGTGCGAGTATGAACTCGATGCCATTGAAGATCAGCACAGCGCCTTTTTAGATGCCAACATAGAGCAAGCTAAGGCCGATCTCGAGATGCTGCCAAACTGGCGCACCGATGTTGAAAACTTAAGTGAACGCCATAAGCTGCAAACCGAGAAGCACCAAGATATCGAGGCTGCGTACAATGCTCGTCGCAGTAAGATTGGCGAGCAGCTAAACCGCGAGTTAGAGGGGCTGCATAGCGACCAAGACAAGCAGCGCGAAGCCCGCGATAAGCAACGCGAAGTGGCGCGCACCGATATCGACGCCTTAGAGCTGCAATGGCGCAACCAAATGGATGTGGGCAAGGCCAGCTTTAGCGAGCAGGAATACCAATTTAAACTCACTGCCGCCGAGCTTAAATTACGTGTCGATGGCGTGACCTATACCGAAGAAGAAAAGTTAAGTCTAGCGATTTTTGACGAACGTATTCATCGCGCTGATGAAGAGCAAGAAAGCTGTAATGCTAAGGTCGAGCGCTTAAGCAGCGACGAGCGTAAAGTGCGGGCTAAACGCGACCAAGCTAACGAAGCCCTGCGTATTGCCACCTTAAGGGTGAATGAGCGCCAAACAGCGCTCGATGAACTACACCACATGCTGTTCCCGCAATCCCACACCCTATTGGAGTTTCTGCGTAAGGAAGCCCAAGGTTGGGAGCAAAGTTTAGGTAAAGTGATCGCGCCTGAACTACTGCATCGCACTGATTTACATCCCAGTTTAGTTAGCGAGTCGAGCGAAGCTTTCTTTGGCGTACATTTAGATCTTAAAGCGATCGATGTGCCTGAATATGCCGCCTCCGAGCAAGAGCTGCGGATTCGGTTAAGCAAAGCCGAAGAAGCCCACACTAGTGCCCAAGAAATGCAGGCCGAGGCCGAATCTCAGCTGGTGGCCATTAATGGCGAGTTGGATAATCTCAGCCGTGAACTCACGTTTGCCCGCACAGCCTATAAAAATAGCCGTGACGATCTGCGTCGTCTGTTCGATGAAAAGCGCAGTGAGCAAGATAAAATCAACAAAGCATTGAGCGAGCGCAAAGCCCATGCAGGACAAAGACTGACTCAGCTGGATGGCGAGCTGAAACAGCTTAAACATCAGCACGAACTCTGGCTCGAAGATCAAAAAGAGCAAGCGCTCGAAGCGCGCATGGAAAAACAAGCCTATTGGCAGGAAGTGATCGGCGCGCTCGACAATCAACTCGGCCAAATTAAAGCGACCATTGAAGGCCGCCGCGAAAGCGCCAAAATTGAGCAGAAAGCCTGCGAGACGTGGTACAAAAACGAGCTTAAATCCCGCGGTGTGGATGAGGATAATATCCTCAAACTCAAGCAGCAGATCCGCGAATTAGAAACCAAAATCAGCCGCGCTGAGCAGCGTCGTAGTGACGTACTGCGCTTTGACGATTGGTATCAACACACTTGGTTGATGCGTAAACCTAAACTGCAAACTCAGCTTAGCGATGTGAAGCGCGCGGTCTCGGAAATCGATCAACAGCTTAAGGCGAAAACCTTAGATGTGAAGACTCGCCGTCAACAACTTGAAACTGAGCGTAAAGCGTCCGATGCGGCGCAGGTTGAAGCTTCTGAAAACTTAACGAAGTTACGCGCCGTAATGCGCAAATTGGCCGAGCTTAAGTTACCTGCCAATAACGAAGAAGCCCAAGGCAGCCTAGGCGAGCGCCTGCGCCAAGGTGAAGATTTACTGCTGAAACGCGATTACCTGATGGGATCAGTGAAGCAATATGTGGAGCATTTCGACTCAGTGATCGCCAGCAAGTCAGGTTCGGGCCTTGCTGAAACCTGGGAGCGTGCCCGTGAAGAATCGAGCTTTATCAACGATAAAGGTATTCGCCTGCTGGATTACCGCAAGTTAGTGCCACAGCTTGAGCAATTGCTGAACGTGATAGTGCCGCAATCGATTACTGCGCTGCGTGAACAAGGACGGATTTTCGGCGTCGACTTAACTGCCTTCTATGATGTATTAGCCGATATCGACCGTCGCATTGCCTCCCAAAGTGCGCGTATTACCCGCGAAGTGGGCGAAGAGTTATTCCTCGAAGGCGTGTCTGAGTCGGCGGTACGTATTCGCTCGCGCATCAGTGAGTTAGAGTTCTGGCCTGAGCTTGAGCAGTTCGTCAAAGCCTTTAAGCATTGGAAAGCCGATGGCTTTAATGGCTTGCCCGATGAGGATTACACCAACAGTATGCGCCGCGCCTTAGACATTATCGGCCGCGCCGCGTTAACGGGGGGCATCTCTAAGTTGTTGGAAATCGAGCTGCGCCTTAAAGAAGGTAACAGCGATCTGATTATCCGCACCGACAGACAGCTTAACGAATCCTCAAGCCACGGTATGGCGTATCTGATTTTGTGTAAGTTCCTGCTGGCATTCACGCGTTTGCTGCGTGGCCGCGCCGATGTGACCATTCACTGGCCAATTGATGAGCTGGGCACTTTACATCATACCAACGTGAAGAAGATTTTCGACGCCTGCGAAAACAACAATATTTGTGTGCTGGGCGCCTTCCCGAATCCTGAGTCTGAGGTGCTGAACTTGTTCGCCAATCGTTACATTATCAACAAACAAACCAAGAAGTTGCAGGTGGTGAAGCCTAAAGTGAACCCAATAGCCGACATGTTGAATAAGCGTTTGTCGAAGGAGGCCATCTAATGAATGATGCAACCCAAACCGTATTAGTTGGCACAGGCGCTTTGATTGAGCTGTTACTCAAGGGCGAGTTTATTTGCCGCACCACCAATGAAGAAGGCTGGCGCGCCCTTAAAAATAGCAGCACCCGCGAGCGGGTCGAAGCCTATTTAAACCAGATCAACCGTATCGTGGCGTCCGCCGCCGAAGGCGATGTGTTCTTCTGTGGTTATTTGCAGCTCGGCGATAGCGAACGCAAAGTGATTTCATCGCAGTTTAAAGATATCTGTCAGGCATTGATCCCGCTGGTGGAATGGCTGGTATTAGTGCAAGAAGCCAGTGGCCAAGATGCGCCGCTGAGCGAAGGCGCGCCCGTGCGTTTAACTGAGCTGCAAAGCCGCATCGAAGACACGCCGGCGTTTCGTGAGCAGTTAGCCAAACTCAGCCAATATCGTTTATTTGGCTCGACCAGCACTAACAGCGATGCGCAAATCAAATTAGTCTTCAAACGCTTAGTCGAACTCGGCTATTTAGTACGCCCCAATGCGGAGAAGCAAATCTATATTGCCACGGGCAAGCTGGATTATCTGTATGAAGTCATTCGGTTTATCGATGAAACCGAAGGTTTAAGACTAGAAGCACAGGCAGAAACGGCTACCCAGCGGGACCTAATATAATGCTGGCACTGTTAAACCTAGGTAAAAGCTGCGACCAAGGAGGCCATGATGAGCAGTAACTTACATCAGGCGGGTGTGAAACTGCTTAAGCAGTTAGGTCGCCATGCTGACATCATTATGGATACCTATTTGGCGGGCTCTCTTAACGAGGATGCGCACGATCCAAGCGTGGTCGAAAAGCTTAAACAGGCAGGGATTTTATGGCGTCCAGAGCCAGATCAGGAGCTGCGGCTTAAGCGTTCTGTTCGCGCCTTGCTCGAAGAAGGCTTAAGTGATGAGCGCAATCGCCAAATCGACTCTAATGTCGGTTCGGCCTTAGCTACCATTAAAACCTTGGCCGACCATTACAAAGAAGCCCGTCACAGCTCAGACTACAGCGCCGCCGAGGCCTATTTATCTGATTTAAGTGAGCATGTTTATAGCTTTGCCGACAGCCTGCGTTATTCGATTCGGGTACTGTGGGGCCGCATTAATAACGAATTCGGTTATGTTGGCACTATTAACGCAAAAATCCGTGAAAACGAACTCGCCCAAAGCCAAGTGTCTGAATTACTGAATGGCTTAGAGATGTTCCAGTTTAGTGAGCTGGGCGAAATCGCGGGTGATATCCGTGAGCTACGTAAGCTGATAGTGACCACCTTGCAAGAAACCATGAGCGACTGCGCCCAAGAGCTCAGCGTAGTGCAGGGGCGATTACTGGAGCTTTTAGGCCGTTTCAGGCAAATTCGTGGCCGCACTCGTTTGCTAAAAGGCTGGTTACTCTATACCGATTTGCATCCTGATTATCGTCCTGCGGACCATGTGTCGCACAAGGAGATTCCGAGTCTTTTTAATCGCGCTGAAGTTTTGCTCGCTCCAGCTGCGGTAGACGTACACAACGCCAGCCAAGAACTAGAGCTAATGGGTATAGTGGCGCACATTAAAGCCATTAGCCGTCATCCTGTGGTTGCTGCGGTGCGTGAGCGCGATGCGCCCGTGTCACTTACTCAAAGTGAAGATTTTGATGTGCCAGATAATCCGCTCAAACAAGCGGTAGATGAGTATTTTGTCGATGTGATTGAGTCTGGCCTGCGCCAATCGGCGCTGGAATATTTGGCAGATAAAGCGCTGCCTTGGAATGCTGAAAGCTGGATTTACCAAGTGATTGGGGGTTATGAAGGCTTACCCGATGAGCACAAAGCCTATTTTGAGCTTGAGCCATTAGGCGAACCGCATCCGATTTATAGCGGTAACTTTATCATTCGTGATGTTGAATTATGGCTCGCCTAGGCCAGCAACAGTTGCAGTTATTGGAGAGCGCTTTTATTAAGCGCGCTCCCAAGGTTAAGCTTACGGCTAACTGGCGCGCGATTTACCGCGAGTTAGAAGTGGGCGAGTTAGATGAGTCTGAAAAGCATTTGTGCTTCGCACCGCGTGATTTTGAACTGTTAAGGCAAGGCGTTTTAGCGCTAATGGGGCTTGATTTACGGGAATTAGATTTCAATGTTGACCGCATGACGATGTCCGCCAAAAGTCACGATGAAAAGCTCGCTAAAATCCGTCCCGAAGCCGAGTATGTTTTACTCAAGTTTCTGGGCTTTCAATCGCCACCGGTTGCAATATCCGCTTTATCCTCGCTGCGCGTGCCATTGGAGGCTTCACAGGCGCTCTGCCGTGAACATAATATCAGCGCCATCTTAGTGGTTGAAAACTTGGATGTGTTTGATGTTATCCATCAAGCGCGTTTGCCACAGGATTTAACTGATGTGATGGTTATCTACCGTGGCAACGGTCATCATTCACCGATTGGTGTGCGGCACTTTTTACAAGCTATGGCAGGTAGATTGCCAATTATCGCTTTTACCGACTTAGATCCCGCAGGGCTGCAAATCGCCCATCTCTTAATGGGCGTGACTCATTGGCTTGTGCCGCAACTTGCGCTGAGCGCACCAGCGCAGTTATTGGCGATAGCACAAATTAATTCGAGCAGTGATTTCGACAAGCAAGCTAAACAGGCTAAGTATTTACAGCATGCTGATTTACATAATTGGCAGAAATTCGCTTGTTGGATCAGTCAACATCGGCTCAGCATCAAACAGCAACACCTGCTGGCTCACGAGCTTGAACTAGTGTTAGTGCCATATATTTAGCCCATCTTTATTTCATCTCTCTACTTTTTCGTCACTTCAATAGTGTTTAATGCTTTTATAGTCAATAAATCAGTCATTAAATCTTAGGGCAACCCCTACTTGGTTATTTAAATGTTTAATTTGATATATTTTTGATGTAATTTTGTTTTTTAAAATATCTTAAATAAGTGTGCAAACTATTGGCATATCATTTCGATGTTTTAATTAGCTTTAATTATCAATGTTATGTGTAATTAACGTGATATTTGCAGTTTTATTAAACATTAAAAAATGAAATAAACTCATTGAATTAACCTGCAGCATGTTTCACTATCCCCCGCCTAGGCCAAAAGTGGATTGGCTATTGCGCTCATTATGGACAATGACTCACCAGAAATAACATCTTTGCGGAAACCACAAACATGATGAAATCACTTTCGACGCGGATCTTTATTGGTCTGTTTGCGGGCCTTATTTTCGGCACCATAGTGCAGTATTTTTTAAACGATATCGGCTTCTTCTCGGACAATTTGGTCGAGCTTGCCGACGGCGTTGGCACTATGTTTGTTAATATGATCATGATGCTGGTGGTGCCATTAGTGTTTGTGAGTATTGTTTGTGGCGTGTGCGAGCTACAAGATCTCAAAAGCTTTGGCCGTTTAGGCGGTAAAACCTTCGGTTTTTATATCATTAATACCGTGGTAGCCATCGCAACTGCGTTATTGCTGGTGTTATTACTCGAGCCCGGAAAGGGTGTGGATATGGGCAGCACGGATGGCGTGGCGATTACCGCAACTGAGCTACCAAACTTAATGGCACTGGTGATTGATATCGTCCCGCGTAATCCTGTGGCGGCCTTTATGTCGGGCAATATGCTGCAAGTGATTTTTATGGCGCTAATGCTTGGCGGCGTGATTAAGTCACTCGGTGAGCATGTTGCTGGCACGATACAAGGCTTTCAGACCGCTAACAAAATTATGATGAAGCTGATTTCAGTGGTGATGTGCCTCGCCCCTTACGGTGTTTTTGCGCTGATGCTTAAGCTTGGCGCAACCTTAGATGCGGGCATGTTGGTGAGCGTGGTTGAGTATATGGTGCTGATACTCGCGCTGCTGCTACTGTGGATATTTGTTGTTTACCCTATAGCAGTGGGCATATTTACCCCTATCTCTGCTAAAAACTTTCGCGATAAAACCCAAGAACTGGTGCTTTTTTCACTCTCAACCGCAAGCTCAAACGCGACGATTCCGGTGACTATGCGCACTTTAACCGAAAAATTAGGCGTAAATCGTGCAGTCGCAGGTTTTGGTGTGCCGCTTGGCGCGACCATGAATATGGGCGGTGTGGCCATTTATATCACGATCGCAATATTTTTTGTCGCCAACGCCTTTGATATGCCGATTACCACAGATCAACTGCCTTCGTTGCTCTTTAGTATTTTCCTATTGTCGGTGGGAGCGGGCGGCGTGCCCGGTGGCGGCATGGTAATGCTTGGTGTGTTAATTCATCAAATAGGTTTACCGATAGAAGCGTTTGCGATTGTGGCGGCCTTAGATCGCATTATCGACATGGTGCTCACCTCTTGTAATGTAGTGGGGGACGCTGCGGTATTGACCATAGTGGATCAAACTGAGAAAGTGCATCAAGTTGCATTAGCGAAGAGCTAACGCTAAACCCTCTTGTATAAATGCAAAAGCCACTGATTACAGTGGCTTTCTTTTTCACGATTTTACAATGGATAAGCTGCGAACTTGTTACTTGCTAACGCGGGTGATTCTATCTAAATACCCCATGGCAAAGGCCGATAACACAAAAGTGATATGGATCAGCAGGTACCACATAATCTTGTCATTGGAAATGTTCTCAACATTCATAAATATTTTGAGCAAGTGAATCGACGAAATTGCCACAATAGAGGCGGCTACTTTGTTTTTCAGCGAGCCTGAATCCAGCTTACCCAGCCAGCTTAACTTTTCGCTATCCTCATCAACATCTAGCTGCGATACAAAGTTTTCGTAGCCAGAAAACATCACCATCACGATAAGACCGCCGACAAGCGTGATATCAATCAATGACAGCGTAACGAGCACTAAATCGACTTCGCGCATCTCAAAAATGATCGGTAGTACATGAAAGATCTCTTGAAAAAATTTAATGCCTAAACCCATTAGTACTAGGCTTAATCCTAAGTAAATGGGCGCCATTATCCAGCGCGATGCATACATCAATCGTTCAAACAGTTTTTCCATAAAAATTTTAACCCTTCAGATAAAATGCGCTAGAAATTAATTCAGTCGCTTATTGCAAAACAATAACATAATGCACTTTAACTGTGCATTTAGGCCGTGACAAGTTGTATGCACTCATTGATACACTAAGCGTTACGCCGTGGTATTACCTTAGCCGCTCAAACCGAGAAAGTGCACTAGCTTGAGTGAGTTAAAGCCAATGCTGACGCTAAGTCGTCGATGATAAATATAAAAAGCCACTGTCAGCAGTGGCTTTTTATTCTTTTTACTTTATCACAGAAATAATACGACTTAATTCATGCTATTTGACTATGACGTCAGCTGTTTACTGGTACGGGTAATTTTGTCCAGATATCCCATGGCAAAGGCTGATAGCACAAACGTAATATGGATCAGCAAGTACCACATAATCTTGTCGTTAGAGATATTTTCAGCATTCATGAACACCTTAAGCAAATGAATGGATGAAATGGCCACAATAGAAGCGGCGACCTTATTTTTGAGGGAGTCAGCATCTAGCTTGCCAAGCCAGCTCAGCTTTTCGCTATCTTCATCGACATCCAGCTGCGAAACAAAGTTCTCATAGCCTGAAAACATCACCATCACGATAAGCCCGCCCACCAAAGTGATATCAATTAGCGACAGTGTGATGAGCACTAAGTCCACTTCATGCATGTCAAAAATGATGGGCAGAATATGCCAGATTTCCTGAAAAAACTTCACACCTAATACGAATAACATTAGGCTTAATCCCAGATAAATAGGCGCCATGATCCAGCGCGACTCGTACATCAATTTTTCAAAAAACTTTTCCATATAACGTTTAACCCTCCTATAACGCATAGCATAAGTTAATCTATTTAAATTATTAAAGGTATTGATATTAATAGGTTTAATGGTGCTAGTGTGAGCGCTAGGCTGATGCTTGAACCAGTGTTTAACCTTAATTTTTACAATGATTCTTAATATCTATTAATGAGATATTTTTCGCCAAAATAGTACAACTCCTAGTAAGTACCACATATGTTTTACTGCGGATTTTTTCAACCGTGTGAGCCGAAATTTAATAAGGATTATCTATAAATTTGCTGAAAGAGGTGACATTTTTCATCCTCTATTGCTGACAACTCACACTGCCGTGATGGATACTTAAGTTATCTAATCAAGGAGGCTTAATCATGCAACACACATCATTGGATCAACAGTTAATCGAATACCGTCAACAACGTGCTTTGGCTATGCCCTTATCCGGCATGATAGTGTGGATCTTGCTGTTTGCATTAAGCTTTGTTTTACCTTCTTCGCAGTTGGTGATGGCGGTATTTATCGGAACGGGTTCAATCGTTTATTTGGCGATGGGGATTTCCCGTTTAACTGGTGAGAACATGTCGTTCAAGAAAAAAAATGAGCGTAATTGGTTTGATAACGTGTTTTTGGCCAGTGTTGGCATGAGTTTTTTAACCTTTGCCATCACTATCCCATTCTTTATGGAAAATTATCTGGCTTTGCCTTTCGCCCTTGCGGTGCAGACCGGATTAATGTGGTTGGTTTATGGCGTGATAGCGGCGCAAAAGGTGGCCATAGTCCATGCTATAGTGCGCACTTTGGCCTGTGTTACTGCCTTCATGCTCTGGCCTGAATTGAGCTTTCAAATCCAGCCTTTGATTGTGGTGTGTTGTTATGGGTTCTCTATCCCAGTGATGGAACGTCGTTGGAAGATTCAGCAAAATCTTTGTGTTGCGAGTTAGTGGGTTAGTTTTCACTGACGTGTACGTGAATTATACGGCCCTAAGGCCGCAATTTCTCCGTCGGTTATGCCGCATCAAAAATCAAAATGTCGCATTCTGCGACAATAAAAAAGCCACTGTGATAAGTGGCTTTTATCATAAAAATCAGAAGCTAAGCGATTCTACTTACTCTATGTTTGGCTCTTCGCTGTAATCAATACCGTGGTAGCTCAGGCAAGCGTCGACTTCGTTGCTGCTGCCTAGGATAACGGCTACACGTTGGTGAATTTGTGTTGGTTGAATATCCAAAATGGTTTCATAACCGGTAGAAGCCTTACCGCCGGCTTGTTCGACTAACAAGGCCATTGGGTTGGCTTCGTACATCAAGCGCAGTTTGTACGGTTTTTTAGAGTCTTTATTGTCGGTGGGGTAGGTGAAAATACCACCGCGAGATAGTACGCGGTGCACATCGCCGACCATGGCGGCAATCCAGCGCATGTTGAATGACTTTTCGCGCGGGCCAATTTTACCGAGCAGTAAATCGGCAATATAGGTTTGCATTGGCGCTTCCCAAAAACGTTGGTTCGACATGTTAATGGCAAATTCGGCGGTGTCTGGGCTAATGCTCATTGCGGCGTCAGTCAGTAAAAACTCATTGGTTTCTGGGTGCAATGTAAACAGTTGCACGCCCTGACCTGTCGTTAATGCCAACATGGTCGATGGGCCATAAAGTACATAACCTGCGGCTAATTGCGCACGGCCAGATTGTAAAAAACTGGTTTCAGTTAGCTCGCCAGCAGGGGCGGGCAGGACAGAGAATATAGTGCCGACTAACGAGTTGATATCTATGTTAGATGAACCATCTAGCGGATCGAAACACACTAAATATTTGCCACTTTTACTAACTTCAACCACATGATCTTCTTCTTCCGACGCTAAACCACGTACTGTACCGTCAGCTTTTAAGGCATCTTTGAGCATGTCGTTAGTGATGATATCCAGTTTTTTCTGGGTTTCACCTTGGACGTTTTCTTGCTCAGTCGCACCTAAAACGCCCGCAAGCGCACCGTGACGAACGGCGTGGCTAATGGCTTTTGAGGTGTCGGCTAAGGTTAAAATTAACTGAGAGAGGGAGTCGTTCACTGCCTGTGAGGTCAGGTGCTGGGTCAGAGTCTGCATGTTATGTCCTTTAGAGGTTCAACAATGAGGTCAATTTCGTTATTTGCCGCGAATGATAACCCAGTTAGTCAACAATTTCAGTGCTGTTATATGCTATTTCTATTTTGAGGTGGCCTCTGGCACAATGTCGGCTTGTTTTTAATCGCTACCTTGTTAGGCGATTATGTATCCAAGGAATAATAATGACTAAAAATGGATTAACTTGGTCCCTCAAGCAAGCGTTTAAGTTAAGCGCTCCTCTACGAATAACTACTCAGGTCGCTATGGTTTCAACTGCAATCGCTTCAACCACTTTGATTTCAACTCTGACGCCCGCTTTTGCTATAGAAGGCGGTAAACAACCACTGACGATTGAGCGCATGAATGCATCGCCTGCATTAGCGGGCAGTAGCCCTCGGGGCTTAAAATTGTCACCCGACGGTCAGCGCGTCACCTATCTTGCTGGTCGTAAAGATAACCAAAACTTTTACGACTTATGGCAAATGGAGGTCAAAACCGGTGAGTCGAGTTTGCTATTAAGTGCCGATAAACTTGCTATCAATGAATTATCCAATGAAGAAAAAGCGCGCCGCGAGCGCCAACGCATTTATGGCGAAGGCATTATGGAGTACTTTTGGGCCGATGATAGTAAAGCATTATTAATTCCCGCTTCTGGCAATCTGTATTACTTTTCCCTCGTTGACGGCAGCGTGACTCAATTACCGATTGGTGAAGGTTTTGCTACTGACGCACGGCTGTCACCTAAGGGCAACTTTGTTTCTTTTGTGCGCGATCAAAATCTGTATGTGTTAGATCTGGCAAGTAAAAAGCTGCAAGCGCTAACGACTGATGGCGGCGGGGCGATTAAAAATGCGATGGCTGAGTTTGTTGCTCAAGAAGAAATGGATCGCATGACGGGTTATTGGTGGGCGCCCGATGAATCGGCCATGGCCTTCACCCGTATCGATGAGTCCGGCGTTGAGCAAGTGACGCGTAACGAAATTTATGCCGACGGCATTAAGCTCACCGAGCAGCGTTATCCCTATGCTGGTAAAGCCAACGTCGAGATTACCTTAGCTGTGGTCACGTTAAAGGATAAAGCCATTAATTGGGTGACCCTGCGCGAAGAGAATAGCGAAGATAACAGAAAAGACATTTATCTGCCGCGCGTTAATTGGCTGCCCGATAGCAAACATTTATCGTTTCAGTGGCAGAGCCGCGACCAACATAAATTAGATTTACAATTAGTGGCTTTAGATGCTTTGACTAAGCCGAAAACCTTAGTCAAAGAGCGCAGTGACGCTTGGGTTAATCTCAATAATGATCTGCACTTTTTAAAGCAACAAACAGCCTTTATTTGGGCGTCGGAACGTGACGGCTTTAATCATTTGTATTTGTTTGATTTAAAAGGTCAGCTCAAAACGCAATTGACTAAAGGCGAGTGGGCAGTTGATGAGCTCGAATACATAGATGAAACCGCAGGTTGGGTATATTTCACTGGCCGCAAAGATACGCCAATCGAGAAACAACTTTATCGCGTGCCTTTAGCGGGCGGAAAAGTTGAGCGCGTCAGCATACAAGCGGGGATGCATGATCCGGTTTTTGCCGATAATCAAAGCGTCTACCTCGATTATTTCAATAGCTTATCCCAACCTCCGCAAATTAGCTTACACGGTGGCAAGGGGCAACAACTGGCATGGGTTGAGCAAAATGCCGTTAAGCAAGGCCACCCTTTGTATGACTATGCAGGGCTGTGGCAAATCCCTGAATTTGGTGAACTAAAAGCCGAAGATGGCCAAGTGTTGCAAACCCGTTTATTCAAACCTGTTCCCTTCGATGCAAACAAGAAATATCCCGTTGTTGTAAGAGTTTACGGTGGGCCACACGCACAATTAGTCACTAACAGTTGGAGCGAGCAAGACTACTTTACGCAATACTTAGTGCAGCAAGGTTATGTGGTATTTCAATTAGATAACCGTGGCAGCGCTCACAGAGGCACTCAGTTCGAGCAAGTGATCTACCGTCATTTAGGCGAAGCCGAAGTGAACGATCAAAAAGTAGGGGTGGACTATTTACGTAGCCTAGCTTTTGTCGATGCCGACAATGTGGCGATTTACGGCCACAGCTACGGCGGTTATATGGCCTTGATGAGTCTATTTAAAGCGCCGGATTACTTTAAAGCCGCGATTTCGGGCGCGCCTGTAACCGACTGGCGCTTGTATGACACCCATTATACTGAGCGTTATTTAGCTCATCCCGATAGTAATGAAAAGGGATATGAAGCCAGTAGCGTGTTCCCCTACGTGAAAAACTATCAAGCAGGTCTGTTGATGTATCACGGCATGGCCGATGATAACGTCTTGTTTGAAAACAGCACTCGAGTTTATAAAGCGCTACAGGATGAAGGAAAGTTATTCCAGATGATCGATTATCCGGGATCTAAACATTCGATGCGCGGCGAGAAAGTGCGTAATCATTTATATCGTTCACTGGCCGATTTTCTCGATAGGCAGCTGAAAAACACAAAATAGTAGGTATAAAAGCAGCTATAAAAAAACCAGATCCTAGGATCTGGTTTTTTTATGAGTCAATTCTTATCGAATCGACGGTTGTTTCTTGTCGCTTCGAGGCCGATTAGGCTTCTAAGTTACCGCAGAAACGATAGCCTTCACCGTGAATAGTCGCGATGATTTCTGGCGTATCTGGCAAGCTTTCAAAATGCTTACGGATACGACGAATCGTCACGTCAACGGTACGGTCGTGTGGCTTAAGCTCACGGCCAGTCATTTTCATCAGTAGATCGGCACGAGTTAGAATTTTGCCTGGGTTCTCAACAAAGTGCAGCATAGCGCGGAATTCGCTACGTGGCAGTTTGTAAGATTCACCCTGTGGGCTCACTAACGAACGGCTGTTGATCTCTAGGCTCCAATCATTGAAGCGATAGTATTCTACTGAGCTCTTTTCTTCTACTTCGGCGCCAGCGCTGTTGACGCGAGTCAGAAGGTTACGAGCACGAATCGTCAATTCACGTGGATTGAACGGCTTGGTAATATAATCGTCCGCGCCAATTTCAAGTCCAAGGATTTTGTCGACTTCGTTATCACGACCTGTCAGGAAAATTAAACCTATGTTGTTGATTTCGCGTAGTTCACGCGCTAACAATAGGCCATTTTTACCTGGTAAGTTAATGTCCATAACAACTAAGTTAATTTTGTTCTCTTGCATAGCCTTATGCATTTCTGCGCCATCATTGGCCTCTGTTACCACATACCCTTCTGCCTCGAAAATACTTCTCAGCGTGTTACGGGTAACGGCTTCGTCTTCAACGATCAGAATGTGCGGATTTTGCATATTATTTACCTAAATTATAACAAGTTTATACTAACCAATAAGAGCAACTTACTTCGGGCTCTTATATTCATAAAAGCATTGATACTTCCTTGAACTATTTTAGTGTTCTAAAGGAAATCGTTACGACGACACGTTAGGATGCAGATTAAAGCACGTATTAAGTGTAATACGAGAAAACGTAATCAGTACCAACTTCGATAAGCAATAGTTAGAATAAGTTCCTTAACTATTGTTTTTTTAAATGTTTAAATGATAAATTAAATGTAGAACATATTTAGACAGATGCTCGACCAGTTTGTATTATCTGAAGCGATATATGTAACAAACTGTATAAAAGCTAAGCACCTTACGTTATCTACTTCAACTTATCAGTACGTGCATTGTACTCGTTTTAGTCATTTGTTAACAAATGAAATGTTAACAAATTTTAGACGTGTAATGAATTCTAGCATGATATTTACTTTAGCTATTGATTAGTTTAACTAATGCGACTTATGTTCCTGTGAGCTCGCTCACACCTCTTTAGGTTTTATATTCTGTCTGCTACACTAATTTGGGTTAAATTTTCGATTAGACAACCAATGGACTACACGACTCAAGATTTATGGCAATGTTACCAATCACCGTTATTTTTGCTAACTCAATCATTATCCAGTAATTTTTCTTTTGCTATAATTACCGCTCATAATCCCACAGCTACGCTCCTTAGCCCCAGTCAAAATCGTTTACTCGATCGTCAATTACTGCGTGAAATTGAATTACTCGGCAGCCCTTATCGTGCTTTAGTGGGTGCTGCGCCGGATTTATCTCATATGGAGAAAAGCTGGGCGGTGTTTATTGATAGAACCATGGCACTGCAATTGGGTAAAAAATTTAATCAATACGCGATTTATATTGTTGAGCAAGGCGATGTGAGCTTAGTGCCTTGTCTTTTAAACGGGCATGATGAAGTGTGTTTGGGTAAATTTAGCGATCGGGTCAGGTTAGTGTCTGAACTACCCGATATGAGTAATTAAACCTGCTATTTTTAAACGATTTTATGTGATTTTTCATTTGTTATGAAATTAGCATTGACTTCATTAGGGGTTTATTGCTACTTTTTTCGTCCCTTTCCTTGGAAAGGAACAGAAGAGGAGCGTTAACTAGGTAGTCGGTCAGAGGAGCACAAACTCTAGTGATGATCGATGAGGGAGATTAACGCCGAGGCGTAGATATGGTTGTTGCATGTTTATGTCGGTCGCTCGGGCTGAATCCTGACGATTGTCACCTGTAATTGGTGGAGAGCTTCTGGTGACGATTGCTGTTTCCCTCAATTGGGGTGCGTTATCATTGAGCACCAGGCTCTTCGAACGAAGTCAGTTCGGAGTGTAATCATGTTAGTTAATCAATATCTTATTCAATCTGCTGTTATTTCTCGCCCTACGTGTTTCGCGGAGGTGCGCTAATGTCCCTCGTTGTCGCAAAATTTGGTGGCACTTCCGTCGCCGATTATGGTGCTATGAATCGTTGTGCTGACATAGTGTTAGCCAATCCTAATTGTCGTTTGGTCGTGGTCAGTGCTTCAAGCGGTGTCACTAATTTATTAGTCGAATTGACCCAAGAATCGATTAATGACGATGGCCGTTTACAGCGATTAAAACAAATTGCCCAAATCCAATACGCTATTTTAGATAAGCTCGGCCGTCCTAACGATGTGGCTGCCACATTAGATAAATTGCTAAGCCGCATGGCGGTATTAAGCGAAGTCCTCGCGACACAACGCAGCAAAGCCACGGTAGATGAACTGTTGTCCCTTGGTGAGCAATGTTCTTCGCTACTCTTTGCTGCAGTGATCCGTGAGAAAGGTGTTAACTCGAGTGCATTTGATGTACGCCAAGTGTTGCGTACTGACAGCCATTTTGGCCGTGCTGAACCGCAAATTGAGCATATAGCGACCCTGTCACGGGATCATTTACAGCCATTATTGGCTGAGCAAGTAATTGTGACTCAAGGTTTTATCGGTGCAGATGATGCTGGCCAGACGACGACATTAGGCCGTGGCGGTAGTGATTACTCTGCCGCATTATTGGCTGAAGCTCTGCGTGCATCAGCTGTTGAGATTTGGACCGATGTTGCGGGGATTTATACCACCGATCCTCGCCTTGCACCCAATGCATTTCCGATTGCCGAAATAAGCTTCAACGAAGCCGCCGAAATGGCCACCTTTGGCGCCAAAGTATTGCACCCTGCGACGATTCTTCCTGCCGTGCGTCAGCAAATTCAAGTGTTTGTGGGCTCAAGTAAAGAGCCTGAAAAGGGCGGGACTTGGATACGTCATCAAGTAGAAGATGCGCCCATTTTCCGGGCTGTGGCATTGCGCCGCGATCAAACTCTGTTGAATCTTCATAGCTTACAAATGCTGCATGCTCAGGGCTTTTTGGCTGAAACCTTTGCGACATTAGCGCGACATAAAATCAGTGTCGATTTAATTACCACCTCAGAAGTGAACGTGTCATTGACGCTGGATAAAACTGGCTCAGATTCAAGCGGTCAAGGGCTATTGAGTGAATCACTGCTGCAAGAATTATCACAACATTGTCGTGTACGTGTTGAAGATGGCTTGGCTTTAGTGGCGATTATTGGTAACCGTATTGCGACGACGCCGGGCATTTGTCGACGCGTATTTGAAGTGTTAGAACCTCACAATGTAAGAATGATTTGCCAAGGCGCCAGCCCACATAATCTGTGTGTGTTAGTCGCAGAAGCGGAAGCGGCGCAAGTGGTTAAATCGTTGCACCAAAATCTGTTCGAAGGCGTTTAATATGTTGCCGACAACATCGTCTCTGCAAATAGGGGAGTTTGCCGCAGGGCAGGCGCTCACTATCCCTATTTACCATTTTAAGCCGAGCGCCGATAAGGCAACCGGCCCAAAAGTGTATATTCAGGCCAATGTGCACGGTGCTGAGGTGCAAGGTAATGCGGTGATTTATCAGCTGATGAAACAGCTTGAACATTGTGATATTCGCGGCGAAATTACACTCGTACCACTGGCTAATCCACTGGGGATTAATCAAAAAAGTGGCGAGTTTACCCTTGGCCGTTTTGACCCTATTACGGGAGCAAACTGGAATCGTGAGTATTTGAATCACGCTATTGATTTGCCTACTTGGTATCGCGAACATGCCAAGTTGAGTGACAGCGAGCTGATTCAAGCCTATCGCAGTACGTTAATTGAAGCCTGCCAGCAAAAATTGCATTATGAATGGGGCATTACCACCGGCCATCGGCTTGCAGTCAACCTGCAAATTATGGCCCACGGCGCCGATATCGTACTCGATTTACACACAGGCCCTAAGTCTTGTAAACATTTGTATTGTCCTGAATATGACTTAGCCGCTGCCCAGTTTTTATCGATTCCTTACACGTTGGTAATCCCCAATAGTTTTGGCGGTGCTATGGATGAAGCGGCATTTTGTCCTTGGTGGCAATTGAGTGATGTTGCTAGGTCGCAGGGGCGGGATTTAGCCGTTGCAGTGTCGGCATTAACCTTAGAATTGGCGAGCCAAGAGCGAGTGTGTCTTGAGGATGCACGACTGGATGCCCAAGGTATTTTGGCGTATTTGAGCCATCGAGGCGTGATTGCGCAAACCGTAGCCCCCGTCAAAATGCCGCGTTTTGGTTGTTATCTTAAAGATTATAAAAAGTATCACGCGCCAAGTGCTGGGTTAGTGGAGTACCTCGCACCTGTGGGTGAGCCATTGGCGGCGGGACAACCATTAGTGAATATATTGCGAATGGATTTATACGGCACGGTGGATGAACTTAAAAGTTTGAGTTTGCCGCAAGATTGCGTGCCTATTTTACACTTTGCTTCGGCATCCGTGCATCAAGGGACTGAGCTTTACAAAGTCATGACTCAAGTGTTCGAGTTACCCGCAACATAATGCCTAATATCGGTAATAAACAACGCCAATCTTAATCGATTGGCGTTGTTGTTATTGGGGGGGCTATAACCATTTAAATCGATAAAACAGCGCCATTTGCAGCGCAACGAGTGAGATTAATATGCCGCAGAAGGTAGTAAAGGCCCAGGTATTGTCCGCGCCCGGTATGCCACCAATATTGACCCCGAGTAAACCCGTTAAAAAGCCCAACGGCAAGAAGATTGCCGATACTAACGATAAGAAATATAAGCGTTTATTAAGTTGCTCTGATTGTTGGCTGAGTAATTCTTCTTGAGTCACATTGGCCCTATCGCGCAGGGCATCGAGATCTTCTATCGTGCGGATAAGCTTATCGTTTATCTCCCTGAGTTTGAGTCTTTCAGTGTCAGTAAATAGACTAAATTGTTCTGCAATCATTTTTGAGAAAGCTTCTCGCTGCGGGGCTAAATAGCGGCGAATAGCCACGGTTTGACGACGTAACTCGGCGATGTCGGTACGCAAATCCTTTACATTACCCGAGACAACCAACTCTTCTAAATCAGACAGTTGCTCTTCGAGTTTATCGATAAATTCGACTTTTCGATTGGTGAGCCGCTCACACACTGCAACGATAAAATCGCCTGTCGTTGTCGGGCCAGAGCCTTCAATGATTAATTCCGCCACATCTTTAACTGATTGCAACTCGCGATCGCAGGTCGAAATAATCCGCTGCTTATCGGCGAAGATACGCACAGCTATCATGTCTTCGGGAGCTGAATTGGGGTTGAGGTTAATTCCCCGTAATGCCAGTAATATCCCCTCGTCAGCAATGACAGCGCGGGGGCGAGTATCTTGCGCCAGTAGAGCATCACTCTCGACCTTTGGCAGGCCGCTATTGAGTATCCAATGGCGCGCTTTTTTATTGCGATAGCGAAGATGCAACCAGAGTAAGCCATCCTTTGGATCCCATTCCTCAATTTGTTCTAGGCTTAAGGTCGTACCCGCTTGGGCACCGCTAAGCACTAAACTGTAGATAAATCCATCGTGCATATCGCATTCCATTTAACTTTCAAAATCATGCAAACAAGCTAACTGATTTTACGACGAAAATGAAGTCAGTACTTATGTGCAGCGGTAAGAGGTCAATATCAACACACATAAATCTGATATGCAGACTGAAGCTAAGCAACTTAGCTGTGGATAGGTTAAAATTAGCCTGAGTAGGCTTAACATAGAGAGACCATCAAATGGAATTCGAATTTCGGCGTAATAGTTTAACGGGCACTTTTTTAGCCAGTTTCAGCATGGATCATGAAGTGCTTGGACAATGGTTTACGGAAGAGTTAGGGCCTGATTTAGCCAAAATTCAGCAAGTATTGGATGTGATTAAGGAAATTCAAAACGATAAACTGGGCTCATGGCGTCTGGTTGGTAATGATTTTACCTTAGAGTTAGAGCGTGAACAGGCGCGAGTTTTTGCTAATACCTTAGGGTTTGAGCAAGAATATGAGTTAGAAGAGGCTATGTCGCTTTATGATGCCGAGTCTGAAGCCTATTGCGGGCTGGAGGATTTTGAGCAAGCGTTGTTGAGCTGGCGACAGTTTGTTGAGAAAGGCCTGTAATTATTTATTGAAGCGCTATATTGAGTCTGCTCTAAAAATAAAAAATAAAGGCAATCACCTGATTGCCTTTATTTTACGTGTTATCGCAAGTGAATACTCAAGATATTATTGATTTAGGTAGCGCACAGCCATTTCGGTTCTCGATTTAGCATTAGCTTTACGCAGTAGGTTTTTCACGTGTACTTTGACCGTGCCTTCGCTAATGTGTAAATGCTCTGAAATCATTCGATTACTCAATCCTTCTGCCAGTTGCTCCAATATTTGCAGCTCCCTTGGGGTTAGGGTCGTAATCCATTCTTGCTCATCGGTAGCATCTTTTAATTCGTAAAGATATTCCTCAACTTCTTCGCTTATTACCCTGTGGCCAAGCATGGCATTTTTGAGTTTTTCGAGCAGTAAGTCGGGCTCAGTATCTTTGAGTAAATAGCCATCGGCACCTGCGCGTAGTAAACGGGTAACATCTTGTTTGGCATCGGAAACAGTGAGTATCACTATGCGTGAAGTCACACCTTCTTGGCGCATCGCGTTGAGGGTATCAAGGCCTGTCATGCCTTTCATATTCAGGTCGAGCAAGATGATATCGGGCTCATCGGTGGCGACGGCGGTTAATGCATCTAAACCGCTACCGGCTTCACCAAATAGGCTGAAATCAGTATCTGAGGCGATGAGCTGACAGATACCTTTACGTAAAAGAGGATGGTCATCGACCACCAAAACAGAATAAGGTTTACCCATTTGAAGGCTCCTGTTGAGAGGGAAAAATAAGCGTCACTCTAGTGCCGATTGAGCCGTTGGCATACTGCGTTGGGCCTAATGGATTATCGGGGCTGAGTGCACCTGCTTGTTTACTACATCCTTGCCCAATAGCTGTTGTTTCTGGCTCGAAGTGAGTGGGCGCGTTATCACTAAAAATAACCCTACCAGAGAGTTTACTCGCTCGCTCGTGCATAATCCCTATGCCAAAATGTTGATCTCGTTCTTTTAAATATTTGAGACCTATGCCGTTATCGCACACATTGATATTGACCATACCATGTTCATCTTTATAACAACGTATGTTAATCAGGCTTGCGTTGGCGTGTTTAATGGCATTGAGTGTGGCTTCTCGCGTGATTTGTAATATGTGGATATGTTGCTTTGCCTCAAGCCATTGTGGCGACAGTTTATAGTCTAAAGTGATCTTGATCTCTGTCTTTGCTCTAAGTTGCTCAAGCATGGTTTCTAGGGCACTTTTCAGATCAGGCTCTTTGATTGTTAATCTAAAAGTGGAGAGTAACTCCCTGAGCTGCGCATAGGCAGTGCTCACCCCTTCGTTGATTTCGGTGAGTTGATTTTCAACTGCAGGGCTGCGGCAACTGTAATCTAAGTTTTTACGCAGTAAACTAATTTGGATTTTTAAGAAAGACAACACTTGTCCAAGGGAATCATGTAATTCCCGGGCAATCACGCCGCGCTCTTCCATTAAGGCTAATTGCTGTCTCTGTTCTGTCGCATTGTGGATCACAATAGAGCGGTTGAGCATAATGGCGAAATTACGAAAAAGTGCAATATTAGGCGCTTGGTCAGAGATCAGCTCTAAATAACCTAGATTAGCTTGCTCAAATTGCAGTGGGAAACGCGTACTATCCTGTGGTGTGTTGGGCCAGCCGCCATCGGCTTCAATCACCTCAATCTCTTGTTCGGGGTACTGAATAATGAGTCGTAAATAATCGAGTGATTCATAATCTTTTAGCTGATTTAGCGCGGCTTTTAATGCTTTGTAATCAAGTTTATTCGCATTTAGTGTGATTAGATTATCATACAAAAATGCCAGCTCGTTATTGGCCCGAGTGAGTGCCAAGGTTTTTTCAGTTACTTGAGACTCTAAATTACCATACAGAGTCGCGAGTTCTTTAGCGGTCTTTTGTAGCGCATTTTTTAATGCCGTGAGTTCAATATATTCAGTTTCGGGCATTTCAATTTCAAAATTACCCTTTGAAATGGTATTTGCCGATTCCATGAGTTTTTGTAGCGGGATCACCACTTTTTTGCGAGTAAAGCGTACGGCGACAAAGGCAATAATTAACATTAGACCTAAGCCTAAAATTTGACTGACGGCAAGTAACTTAAGTTTAAAGGCGGCGTGCTGCTCCATTTCGAGTACCAATAAATTGATGGTATCGACAAAGTCCTTTAAAGACGTCACATAATCGCGTGAGTTTTCCTGCTCTATGTAGTGTTTCATCACTAACCATTTATCGACTACGAGTTGATATTGGTTGGCAATTTTTGGCTGGCTTAACCAGCCCGTTGCAGGCTGTAATGCTTCAGAGTGTAAGGTATTTTCAAACTCTATTATTTTTTGCTGGGCATTATCGCTACCTGCATTGGCATAGAACATCAGTCGGTAACTTTGCATGCGTAGCGATCCAGAAGCGTTAATGGCTTTGGCATCGCCCAAACTGTAAGACAAATTGATGATAGCAAAGGTCGATAAACTACTCGAAAGCAGAATAAGCACTAACATTAACCCTAATATTTTTGAGGTAAGACTACCTCGCTTCATTATTCCGCTGTCCATCAGGTGTCCACTGTTGTTGCCGCGTTTTACAGTGGTTTTTTACATTAGAAAATAATGTAATACATTAACAAAAACACAGAAATGTGAACAACAACACTATTACATTTTGATCTAGCGCAAACTTCACACTATATACTCACTAAGAGGTATATTTTTAGCAGGGTTAAATCACTAAGTTTGACAATGGAGATGTCGTATTTATAACAATAATGCAACGCGGAGATAAGATGATGAAGAAGATGACAGGTAAGTCCTTTGCATTGAGTGCATTGGTTGCCGCCAGCTTCATGGTGGCGAGCGCAATGGCGAGTGACAAGACTGAGCCTCGTAACGAAGTTTATAAAGATAAGTTTGCTAATCAATATAATAGCTGGCATGACACGGATAAAAGTGAAGAGATAGTTGATGCGCTTGCCCAAGACCCAAATATGGTGATCTTATGGGCAGGTTATGGTTTTGCTAAAGATTATAATGCGCCACGTGGTCACATGTATGCGATAACCGATATGCGTAATACTCTACGTACAGGTGCCCCCGCAGATGCAGAAGATGGTCCAATGCCTATGGCATGCTGGAGCTGTAAGAGCCCAGATGTACCTCGTATGATTGAGGAGCAAGGCGAAGACGGTTATTTCAAAGGTAAGTGGGCTAAGGGTGGCCCTGAAGTGACTAATGCTATTGGCTGTGGTGATTGCCATGAAAAAGGTTCTCCAAAGTTGCGTATTTCACGCCCTTATGCAGAACGTGCTTTTGAAGCGATAGGTACACCTTTTAGCAAGGCTTCAAAACAAGATAAAGAGTCAATGGTTTGTGGTCAGTGCCACGTTGAATATTATTTTGAGAAAACCGAAGATAGAAAGAATTTTGTTAAATTCCCATGGGATATGGGAATGACAGTTGACAAAATGGAAGTCTATTATGACTCAATCCAATTTTCAGATTGGACACATGCTCTTTCTAAAACACCTATGCTAAAAGCTCAGCATCCTGAGTACGAAACGTGGAAAATGGGCATTCACGGTATGAATAACGTGAGTTGTGTTGATTGCCACATGCCAAAAGTGACCAGTGCAGCAGGTAAGAAGTTTACTGATCATAAAGTGGGCAATCCATTTGACCGTTTTGAAGAAACATGTGCAACTTGCCACAACCAAACTAAAGAGTTTTTAGTCGGTGTGACGAATGAGCGTAAAGCCAAAGTTAAAGAAATGAAGTTGAAAGCGGAAGAGCAATTAGTCAAAGCACACTTTGAAGCTGCTGCGGCTTGGAAAGCTGGCGCAACTGAAGAAGAAATGAAACCAATTCTGAATGATATCCGTCACTCACAATGGCGTTGGGACTTAGCTATTGCGTCTCACGGCGTAGCGGCTCATGCTCCGGAAGAAGCACTGCGTATGCTGGGAACATCAGTCAATAAAGCTGCTGATGCGCGGGTTAAGTTAGCGCAGTTACTGGGTAAAAAAGGCATCACAGATCCAGTGGCCGTTCCAGATATTTCGACTAAAGCTAAAGCACAAGCTGTATTAGGTATGGACATGGAAAAAATGAATGCAGAGAAAGAAGCATTCAAGAAAAACGTGTTACCTAAGTGGGATGCAGAAGCGAAAAAACGCGAAGCAACCTACAAATAATCAGTCATATTTTAAACTGAGTTAACCATACTCAACTAAAAAGCCCTCGATATTGAGGGCTTTTTTATTGGGTATAAAACTCACTTTATGAGTTTGATTAATGCTCTAAAGCGATCACCCTGTGCTTGGTGCTGTAATTCAAATAATAACGATTCCACATTGGTTAACTGTGCCCCTTGTGCTGTCATCATCTGGATCCCAAGTTGTTTATTATCGGCACTGCGTGAGGAGACGCCATCAGCAACGATATGCACTGCATATTGTTGTTCGATAAGATCGCAACAGGTTTGGTAAACACAAACGTGGGTTTCAATACCTGCGAGTAATACATGTTTGCGATTTTCCTTCGTGAGTGCTTGTGCAAACTCTTCACAGTGCCAGCCGCTAAAATGCTGTTTGGCTATAGGGGAGCTGGTTTTATTCAGTAAGGTTTGTAGCTCAGGGCTGGTGGTGCCAAGTTTATCGGGTAGTTGTTCTAACCAGAGTATGGGGATTTCAAATAATTGTGCACCTTGAATTAAGGTCTGTAGCTGTTGGTGCAATTTTTCACTGTTATCCATGATTTGTGCGAGTTTTCCCTGCACATCGACGATAACAAGAACACATTCTTCGGGTTTTAACATCGGGCCTTCCTTCTGCGCTTGATGATTATCTTAGTCTTATCTTAGTCTTATCTTTGTTATTAGGACTGCGTGGTTTAGTTCTTACTTCATTTTCTACTTACCCAGTAAACCCCAATTTAGCCCTGTTACCAATAGGCCTAAGGTCGAATGGTTACCGTAGCGGCATTGCTCGTTAAAAGAGCAGACTTTATCTTTCACTGCCCTTTTATGGTGCAGTCATCGCCTAAAAAAATAACTTACAATAGTTTTAATAATTAAAAATCAACACCTTAAATATATGGCCTAATGATTGAATTGTCTTTGATACAAGTTAATAACAATCGTGTTTTTGGAGGTCAAAATGAAACTCGTCAGCGCAATCATAAAGCCATTTAAGTTGGATGATGTCCGAGAGGCTATTGCTGCAATCGGCATTGAGGGCATGACAGTGACCGAAGTTAAGGGCTTTGGCCGTCAAAAAGGGCACACAGAGCTGTATCGAGGCGCCGAATATCAGGTGGATTTTTTGCCAAAAGTAAAACTCGAAATAGCGATTAAGGCCGAGGATCTGGACATGCTGATAGAGGCTATTACCACCGCGGCCCATACCGGGAAAATTGGCGACGGTAAGATTTTTGTTGTTGATTTAGAACACGCTATCCGTATCCGTACGGGTGAACTCGATACAGAAGCGTTATAAGGGGCTAACAATGGAAGAGTTAACAAAATTAGGCAATACAGTCACTGAATTACGCTTTGCGCTTGATACATTTTACTTTTTAGTTTCAGGTGCTTTGGTTATGTGGATGGCCGCGGGGTTTGCAATGTTAGAGGCGGGTTTAGTCCGCTCTAAAAATACCACTGAAATATTAACAAAGAACGTGATTTTATATTCAATTGCCTGCGTTATGTACTTGCTCGTTGGTTATAACATTATGTACGTAGATAACGCTGAAGGGGGATGGTTACCTAGTTTAGGTACGCTAATCGGCTCTCAATCTGCAGACGCAAGTCATGCGCTCGAAGCTGATTTCTTCTTCCAAGTCGTCTTTGTTGCCACGGCGATGTCGATTGTCTCTGGGGCTGTGGCTGAACGGATGAAGTTATGGGCTTTTCTGTTCTTTTCCGTGGTAATGACAGGGATTATTTATCCTGTTGAAGGTTATTGGACGTGGGGACAAGGGTTTATCACTAAACTGGGTTTTGTAGACTTTGCGGGTAGCGGTATCGTGCATATGACGGGAGCGACGGCTGCAATAGTGGGAGTATTATTATTGGGGCCGCGTAAGGGGAAATATGGTCCTAACGGACAAGTGAATCCTATACCAGGCTCTAACTTACCTATGGCAACCTTAGGGATGTTTATTTTGTGGATGGGATGGTTTGGTTTCAACGGCGGCTCGCAATTAATGCTCTCGGATGCGGCGAATGCCAGCTCAGTCGCTAAAGTGTTCGTTAACACTAATACCGCCGCCGCTTGTGGTGCAATCTCGGCTCTTATTGTGTGCAAGATGATTTGGGGCAAAGCAGATCTCACTATGGTACTCAACGGTATTCTCGCTGGTTTAGTCGCCATTACTGCAGATCCATTATCTCCATCGCTATTAATGGCGGGGGTCATTGGCTTAGTGGCCGGTGCTGTTGTTATATTTTCGATAGTGGGTTTAGATCGCATCAAAATCGACGATCCTGTTGGCGCAATTTCAGTGCACGGTGTGGCCGGATTCCTAGGGTTAATGTGTGTGCCATTATCCAACAGTGACGCGACGATCAGTGCACAGCTCACTGGGGCTGCATTGATTTTCACTTGGGTATTGTGCTCATCATTTATAGTCTGGTATGTGATTAAAGTGACTATGGGGATCCGCGTTACCGAGGAAGAGGAATATAACGGTATGGATTCTTCTGATTGCGGTATTGATGCGTACCCTGAGTTCGTCACAGTGAAAAGTGCGAGTTGATAAAACACCTTGATGCATAGCGTGGTTCGAGGGATAGTAAAGCAGAGCTTCGGCTCTGTTTTTTTATGGATGTCGTTTTTTATTGAGAGTCAATGTAGAACAAACGAGTCGGCTGAGTATTAAGCTGCTGACTAAACGAATTTATATTATAGCGATGATTTAGGAGCTAATTATGCGGTGGAATTTAAACGCAGCTCGTCGAGTTAGAAGCCTTTTTTTGATAGTTATCTCGGGTCTGATATCAACGACTGTTGTTGCTGGCGAAGTGATCGTTAATCGTTCGAGTGAGCCTGTAGATGCTTTTGCGGTGCGCGATCAAGTGCTTAAAGATTTTGAATGGCAGGAGTCGATTCGTCGGCAGCAACAAATTCAAATACTGCAGGCTTTACCCCTTGGCTGCATTACTGTAATACGTCCCTATCGATATTTTTCCTGTGGTGAACATCATTATCGGCCATATAATTATCAGCAGCGCGAGTTATATATTGAGATTGATCCACCTCAACAGTAGCTAGCAGGTTAACTCTGCAGTTACCGTGAAATGAACGATTGAGTGTGAATGTCATTAGATGCAACTTTTAGAGTTACTGAATTTAAAAATATATTAAAACAATCAGTTATATTTGATTTTTTCAAATAGAAACAAGTTGGTTGCATTGACGTTTCAGACTCGATAAATTTAACTCAGTATTGCAGTTGAGATCCCTTATTGCAGCGATAGAAATAGCCTAAAATACCAGCGTTGGAGCAGTAGAATTATGTATTACCAAAATGATGATGTTCGCATTAAAGAAGTAAAAGAGTTACTTCCTCCTATTGCGATTCTTGAACGATTTCCTGCTTCCGAAAAAGCTTCTGCGACAGTATTTAATGCGCGCAATAATATTCACAATATTCTCGCCAAGACAGATGATCGCCTTTTAGTGGTGATTGGACCTTGTTCAATCCATGATCCTAAGGCCGCATTAGAATATGGACAGCGTTTAGTTGCGCTGCGTGAACGCTATAAAGATCAACTCGAAATTGTAATGCGAGTGTATTTTGAGAAACCGCGAACCACAGTGGGTTGGAAAGGCTTGATTAACGATCCCTACATGGATAACAGCTTTAAACTTAATGATGGCTTACGTACCGCGCGTAAATTATTAGTGGATTTAAATGACAGCGGTATGCCAGCAGCGGGTGAGTTTCTCGATATGATCACCCCGCAATATATGGCAGATTTAATGTGTTGGGGGGCTATCGGTGCCCGTACAACAGAGTCACAGGTACATAGAGAATTAGCTTCGGGTCTCTCATGCCCAGTTGGTTTTAAAAATGGGACTGACGGCACGATTAAGGTTGCAATCGATGCGATAGGTGCCGCCAATGCGCCACATCATTTTTTATCTGTGACTAAACTAGGCCATTCGGCAATTGTCTCGACTAAGGGTAACCCTGATTGTCATATTATTTTGCGGGGTGGTCGTGAGCCAAATTACAGTGCACCGCATGTAGCTAAAATTAGCGAACAATTATTAAAAGCTCAGCTTGCTGATAATATTATGATCGACTTTAGTCATGCTAATAGCAGTAAAGAGTATCAACGCCAGATGGTGGTTGCAGAGGATGTAGCCTCTCAAGTTGCCGCGGGTAATACGGCTATTTTTGGTGTGATGGTTGAGAGTCATCTCGTCGCAGGTCGTCAGGATTTAATAGAAGGTCAAACATTATGCTATGGCCAGAGTGTGACCGATGCATGTATTGGCTGGGATGATACCGAGCGACTTTTAGCCATCTTAAATAAGAGCATTATTGAACGCCGGCAGAATTAATTTTAATAAAAAAGTTAAGCTTAATCATGCTGGATAAAGGCGCTATATAAGCGCCTTTACTATTTTTTTATTATTAGATTGTGCTTATTTCAGCTAAATATTCATTGGCTTTGGCTAAGCTACCAAAGGCGGCAATAAGGTTTTCTCTTCCTTTATCTTGGATCTCTGGGTTGCCTGATTCAATCATCATCCACACCCAAGTTTGGATCAGTGGTAGGGGTGGGTACTGAACTTTAGCCGAGTCAAACATAACGCTTCCTTTGATCTTAATTTAATGGATATACATTAATATTATCGCGATAGCCAAGGCGTTACAATCACCCAAACTAGAGGGCGATATTAACAAATCCTGGCTGTTTTCATAACTATTTAGACGATACTTAGCGCGAAAACGAAAAATAATCAGTAATTGGAGTTATCTTGATAAAAGCTTACCAATAGCATTATGGCGCTAATATTCTATTTTAATCGGCGATTACTGTTGAAATTATAAGCATCGATGAGAATACTGACCGCGGTATCATTTTGCTCGATATGAATAATTAAAGCTGAGCTAGATGCATCAACTTTTACCGTTGAATTAGGTTAAGATAACCAGCCTCACACAGTAAGCTGGTCGGGCGGTCGGAGAATGGAATCTATTTTATTTTATTCACGCTTTACCTGTCTCACACTGCTTATTTTAGCTCGGCATTATTACAGCTAATCTAACTCATTAAAGGTTATATTCCATGCGCCCAACGCACTATTTAGACGGTCCGGTTGAGAGATTAAACTGGCATGTGATGAAGTTACTTTGGCCTTATTTGTTGGAATACAAAGGCCGTATAGCACTAGCAATGTCATGTTTGGTTGTGGCTAAACTCACCAGTCTTGCGTTACCTTTTATTTTAAAACACTTGGTTGATACTTTAGATGCCGATAAAACGGTGCAAGCACTGAGTGTGCCGGTAGGGTTAGTCTTAGCCTATGGCGCAGTGCGCTTGTTGACTGCAATTACAGGGGAGATCCGTGATACCTTGTTTGGTCGCGTGACTGAGCGGGCGATTCGGCGCTTAGGACTGGCCGTATTTGAGCATTTACACCGTCTTGATCTCGATTTTCACCTAGAGCGTAAAACCGGTGGTCTATCCCGAGATATTGAACGCGGTACCAGCGGTGTGAGTTTTCTCATGCGCTTTATGGTGTTTAATATTGTGCCCACGTTACTTGAAATTGTCATGGTTATCGGCATTTTCTTCTTCAACTATGGTATCGCTTTTGCGGCAATCACTTTTGTGGCTGTGCTGGCTTATATTATTTTTTCAGTGGTGGCGACTGAGTGGCGCACCGAATACGTACGCGATGCCGCTAAGGCTGACTCCTTATCAAATACCCGTGCTATCGATAGTTTATTGAACTATGAAACCGTAAAGTATTTTAATAATGAGCAATACGAGTCTAGTCGTTACGATCAAGCGCTTGAGCAGTGGGAAGTAGCAAAACGTAAAAACCGTTTATCTTTGTTTGCACTTAATGGTGGTCAGGCTGTCATTATTGCCTTAGCAATGACGGCTATGATGGCGTTGGCGGCCTACCGAGTCACCTATGGCGATATGACATTAGGTGATTTTGTATTGATTAATGCCTTTATGATGCAGCTGTTTTTACCCCTCAATTTTTTAGGTTTTGTATATCGCGAAATTCGCGGTGCATTAGCCAATATTGAACGCATGTTCAGCTTGCTCGATAAGCACCCGATGATCGTTGATTCACCCCAAGCATTAGATTTTCAGCCTTCAAAGGGAGAGCTGTCTTTTGAACAGGTGAGTTTTAGTTATGATGAGCGCCCCATTCTTCGGGATGTGAGTTTTAAGGTCGCAGCGGGTAAAAAGTTCGCCGTCGTAGGCGATAGCGGCGCGGGTAAGTCGACGCTGATTAAACTGTTATTTCGATTTTACGACGTAGACCAAGGCGCGATTAAAATTGATGGTCAAGATATCCGTCATCTTACGCAAGACGCACTGCGACGCGCGATTGCCATAGTGCCGCAAGATACTGTGCTATTTAACGATTCGTTAGTTGAGAACATACGTTATGGCCGACCGAGTGCGAGCGACGAAGAGGTACGAAATGCGATTAAGCTGGCACACTTAGAACAGTTCATTGACTCACTTGCTCAGGGATGGGACACAAAAGTGGGCGAACGCGGCTTAAAGCTCTCAGGCGGTGAAAAACAACGGGTTGCAATCGCAAGGGCCATCTTAAAAGGCTCACCTGTATTGGTTTTTGATGAAGCGACATCTTCACTTGATAGCCGTTCTGAACAGGCTATTTTGTCGGCTCTGCGTGAAGTGGCTAAGGGGCACACTAGCCTAGTAGTGGCTCACAGATTATCGACTATCGTCGATGCTGACCAAATTGTGGTATTAAGCCAAGGAGAGATTGTTGAGCAAGGCAATCATCAGACATTACTCTTAGCAAATGGCTTATATGCCAAATTATGGCGAATACAAAATGAGCAGCATGCGCACCTAAGCAGCTAATAGCCCAAAATAATTCAGTCTTTATTCAGCTTGAACTCTCTATACTCAATGGCAATACATCAATCGGAAGAGATTCAAGCATGAAAAATATGACACTGAGAGTGAATATTGAAGGCAAAGAAGAAAAAGTCGCCACTGATTGGTATGCCATTATGGCAACATTGAAAGATCGCGGTGTCGACTATGGCTCATTACAACGTATTTACGCTGAGTTAAATGCGGGGCTATTAGTGACGACTCGCAGTCTTACCTTGGCAAAGGTCAATGCAGAAATGGTGCTTGCGGGGGTTATCCGTGAGATGAATATGCCAGCAAGTTATAGTATGGGTCGACGTTAGGTGAGTAAAGGCTGGATGGGTAATGTAAAAACACAAGGTAGGAAGTCGAGCGCGGTTGTTAGTCTCAATACCCCTGAAAACCTATATGCTAGAAATGCTCAGCGCAACAAAAAATCAAGCTTTGTCGTTTAGCTTTGCTGCTTTCCAACCTTCACATAATAGATTTAGTTTAGGTGTCGATTCATCAATTAGAGTGAGCCTAATAATCTGTCCTTCACGAAAACATACCATCTCGCCTTCGATCTCCGTTAAACGGTTGCAGCTTTTACAGCTCGAGCTGACCGTTTTACTGAGTGGCTGCTGGCTTAAGAAACTAGGTTTCAAGGTATTTCCTTATGTTTTGTGTAGGTAAGATTATCAAAATGTTGTCTTACCTCACGGATTTTACCTCTTTTGTGGTACAGATTCAAATATACCTTATCTAGATACAGTGTAGACGAAAGTTTTACAGTCCAGTCGCCGCGCGTGGTTTAAGCCTGCTGGGCATATGCGCATAGTATTTGTCGAGTGAAACTGAACACTATGCCTCTATACATATTTTTAGTTGCGCGGGATACCCTGCTACATTTTGCTCGATTAAAAGGAAGTTCTTCCCTATCTTAGGCAAAAAAGTATTATTTAATAATTCGCCTTATTTCTCGAATAAGTATCTAAAGTGGCTAATGACGAGATATTTATGCTTAACCGCTTGCTGAGTCTGTATTTTGTCAGCGATATACATATCTATGACTACTAGAACCCCAAGATCTACCAGAATCCAAAAGAGCCCAGAAAACAGATCCAACCCCTACATAAACCCATTGAGCTCACTCATATTATTTTCCTTATTCTTGTCCGTAACGGGTTGCGATTAAGCTCGCGGGTTGTCCATCATTAAGCGAGAGTATAAACAGCTGGCTGTAATCATCTTCATTAATCGCTTGGATTTCAGGCCCGCCAAGGGCTTTGATGATGAGTGGCACAGTGTCGGAGTGGCCTGCAATCAGTGTATTACCTTGCACGGCATGCACTTGCTCAACAATATGCTGGATATGTTGTTCGATAGGATTGGCAACCTCCACTATTGTTACCGGTAAATGGCGTACTTCAGCTATGGGCGCAAGCGTTTGCTGGGTCCGCTGATACTGGGTTGCAATGAGTTGCGATAGCGGCGTGCGATGTAGAGTAGTAATCAGTGACGTCGCGCGTATTACTCCCTGAGGAGACAAGGGTGAATCCTTCGCTGACACATCAGCTTTTTCGGCATGTCTGATAATAATTATCAATCGATTTTCCGCATTAGCTTGGCTAATCGGCGCGATATTTAGACTCATGAATATAATAAACGCCAGTAGGTTAAATCGTTTTATACACATCAGTGAATAACATTTAAGCACATGATTAATGAGACGACTTACTGCCATTGTGTAATATCCTTTATTAGCATTTATGGGTAATCAGTTTGGCAACAGCGATGTATTAGCGGTCATAAAAATAGCTAACTTATGCAGGGTATATCAGAACTTTGTGGCTTCGATGGTACTTCAATTCTAAAAATTACTAAAGCTGGTTGAATTTTGGTCGATAATTAAGTTAACCCGATAATCAAATTAACTTGAGCTGAATGGAAGCCATCATGGAAATTAATAAATCTCCCCAAGTGCAAAGTACAGCTTTGCCACAGAAAAAATATGCTGAAAACGCGGCGCCTAAGAATACCGATGTGAGTGATTTAAAAGAACCTAAAGTTACCGCTAAGCAAACCGCTCAGCAAACAAGTAAACAACTGATGAATCAGGCGATCTTATCGGCGCAGCAGGACGTCAATATTAAATCCGGTGATCAGTCTATGGTATTACTTTATCGTGCTGCGATAGAGTCGATTAATAAAGAGTTAGCGCCAACGATGGGAGAGAACGCCATTCAAACCGCTTACGACAATGGCGTCGATACTTCACCAGAAGCCACCGCAGAGCGGATAGTGAGCTTTGCGACTAAGTTTTTTAGTGTTCATCAGCAGCAACATTCAGGTATGAATCTAGACGACCAACTTGAGAGTTTTATGGGCATTATTGGTGGTGCTATTGATAGTGGTTTTAAGGATGCAAAGGATATTTTATCTGGCCTTAAAGTGCTGCAGGGAGATATCGCCACGGGTGTTGATAAAACTTATGCTCTAGTACAAGACGGTCTACAAGCTTTTAGAGATAGTATTAAGCCAAAATCGCAAGATACCCAAACCGGTTAAAGCTAATGTTTTATTAAACATTTTTAGGTAAAGCGCCCCTTGAAATAAGGGGTTTTTGTTGTGTGGATAACAGTCTATGCTAGGGTCTATCTAACGTTTCGCTTGAGGGCAAGTTATGTGGATTAGTGGACAAGTTATAGAGCGTATTGATTGGAGTGATAAGTTATTTTCACTGCGAATAGCCACCGAGTTAGCCCCATTCATACCCGGTCAGTTTATTAAGCTGAGCCAAATGCAAGGCGATAAACGAGTCGCCAGAGCCTATTCCTTAGTCAACTCTCCCGATAAACCCTATGCCGAAATACTCGCCGTTGCGGTAGAAGACGGTCTACTATCTCCCCAGTTACACAAGCTGTCCATTGGTGATGAAATTGACATTACGCCCACCGCGACAGGTTTTATGACCTTAGATGAGATCCCTAAAGGCAAACTTCAAGGTAAACACTTGTGGTTTTTGGCAACAGGAACCGCAGTAGGGCCTTTTCTGTCTATGCTCGATACAGCCGAGCCTTGGCAACGTTTCGAAAAGGTAGTGTTAGTCTACGGTGTGCGTGAGGCACAGGATTTAGCTTATCTTGATAAACTGCGTGGATTAGAACAACAATACCCTGAGCAGTTTAAGCTCATTTTAAGTGTGACCCGTGAATCGATTACCGATGCTTTACAGTGCCGTATTCCCGATGGTTTGGTGTCGTGTGAAATTGAAGATAAAGCGGGGATAAGGTTAAGCGTTGGCGATTCTCAAGTGATGATTTGTGGTAATCCCGGTATGATTAACGGCGCGCAAGCAGCTTTACTTAACAAAGGTTTGGCTAAGAATCTGCGCCGAGCGCCTGGACAAATCACCGTTGAGAAATACTGGTGATCTCCATTTGCAAATAGTGATGCTACACTCGCTTACGTTGTGCTTAAACAGCATATTTAATAATTTAAGTATTTTAATATAAGGATATTTTAATGAGGTTGTTAAGCTCTCAAGCATCGCCCTATGCCCGTTGTGTTCGCGTGTTAATCCAATATTTGGGGATTAATAATATTGAAGAGTTATTGGTTAATCCTTTTGATAATACAGCCGAATTGCTTGATGCCAATCCATTAGGGCAAATTCCATGTCTTATCACCAATGATGGAGTGGCGCTATTTGATAGCGAAGTCATTATGCGTTATCTCGATACTGAATTGGGTGATCGGCTGATGTTTGGTGCTTTAAGCGGTAATTGGGTGTTGGAGTGCCAGTATTCTTTAGTGAAAGGCCTAATCGATAGTGCTGTAAAATTGCGTCAAGAGCAGATGCGACAAGAAGAAGGGGTAAGATCCGCTTTTTGGACCTCTCGTTTTGAGCAAGCACTGCTGCGTGGGTTAATGCAAATTGAGCTTCAAACCGTGATCACTCAAACAACGATCCAAGCACCACAACTGGCTTTAATTTGCCTGCTCGATTATGTGGATTTTAGGCATTCTGAGTTAGATTGGCGTAAAGTAGCTCCCGCCACAGCACTTTGGTTTGGTGAGATACGTGACCTACCTGCTTTTATTCAAACTCGTCCGTACTAAGGCTAGGTACTAAGGCTAGGTACTAATACTAGGTACTAAGACAAATCATTCAGCTATCGGTTGCGCGTCTACCCATAGGCCTGTCACGGCGGTTTTGTTCTCCAAAAGCGCCGAATAAATCTCGAGTTACTCCAAACCCTACCCTGCGGTCATTGCCCAATTGACGCCTATCGTCATAGTGTTGATAGCGACATTGGCAGTTTGTTACTGTGCATTCTTCCATGGGGATTTCAGGTGCATCTTTTGATAAAAATCGTTTACCTGATATGGCGGTTATTTGCTCACAGCAATGAGCGTCATTCACTATGCTCACACTGTGGAAGTTATCGGGTTGAAGCGGCTGTGATTTAGATTCGTTAGCGTGTGGAGTCCTCACTTTAGCATAAGGTTTATGCCGTTTTGGGGTGCTATTATAGTGTTTAAAGAACCCAACGAGCGCTAGTGCGGCGATACCGAGCAATAACATAGTAAACATAACGACCTCTATAAATATTTTATGCAAATTAAGGTTCAGTTTAGTTAGGTTTGAGATAATCGCCAATTTTAAACTTTAATCCATTAAAAACAAAATGTTAAATAGCCTCTTGCTCTCCTATTTAGTATCTATTACCCTTGACTAACTGATAAGCATTATCACTAATGCTGTTGTCTTTTAATTCATCGAATACGTTATAACTATGGGGTGTCAGTCATGAAATGGGTAACTTGTGCAGCGGTTGTTGGACTCATGTCGATAGGGTATTCGGCGAATGCAGAAGATAAGCTAACGGTTTATTCGTATCGCCAAGCCTTCTTAGTGGAACCTATTATTCAACGCTTTACTGACGAAACGGGTATTGGTGTGGATGTGGTGTTTGCTAAAGACGGTATTGCTGAGCGTATCGCCCGTGAAGGCCGCTTATCACCGGCTGATTTAGTATTGACCTCAGATTTTTCTCGTTTGGTAGAGTTGGTCGATAAAGATCTTACTTCTCCAGTTAAAAGTACGCTACTAGAAAATAATATACCGGCACAATACCGCGATCCCGACGGCCAATGGTATGCCCTAACGATGCGTGTTCGAAATCTCTATACCGCGAAGGATCGTTTAGGCCCACAGCAAATGACCTATGAGGAATTGGCCGATCCTAAGTACAAAGGTAAAATTTGTACTCGCAGTGGTAAGCATCCATACAATATCGCACTGGTTGCTTCGATAATTGCTCACCATGGCGAGGCCGAAGCGAAAACATGGTTACAAGGAGTAAAGGCTAACTTAGCGCGTAAGCCACAAGGTAACGATAGGGGGCAAATTGCTGCAGTTAAAGAAGGTGTATGTGATATCGCCTTAGGCAATAGCTATTACTATGGCAACATGCTGAAAGATCCTGATCAAAAAGTTATTGCAGAAGCCGTAACGATTAACTTCCCCAATCAAGCCGATCGCGGTGCCCATGTTAATGTGTCAGGTATGGCATTAGCCCGCTATAGCCCCAATAAAGCAAACGCCATTAAATTGATGGAGTTTTTATCAGCAGATGTGGCTCAAAAGGCTTATGCCGATATCAATATGGAATACCCAGTAAAAACGGATGTTGCGCCTTCGCCATTAGTGGCCTCTTGGGGGCAATTTAAATCTGATCAAATGCCTATTTTTAAATTGGCAGAGTACCACCAAGCGGCGGTAAAACTGTTAGATGAAGTGCAGTTTGATCTCTAATCTCTGGTTTTAGACATATAATATCGATGAGTTTATCAGCGCCATTTATTGGCGCTGTAATCTTTAAGGACTGACATGATTTTAGGACTAGCCAGAAGCTGGTCGCTTGCTGGTTATGCGGTGGCTGCATTACTGGTGCTGCCTCTTTTTGCGCTTATATTTCAAGCATTACAGCCTGATGAAGCCGTATTCGGTCACTTACTGGCAACGGTTCTACCGACTTATATTCGTAATAGTTTACTGCTGATTTTAGGGGTGAGTTTAGGATCGTTACTACTGGCGATACCTTGTGCTTGGCTTACCGCGCGCTGTGAGTTTTTCGGCAGGCGTTATCTGCAATGGGCGCTCTTATTACCCCTAGCGATGCCGGGATATATTGTCGCCTACGTTTATACTGATTTACTCGATTATGCGGGGCCAGTGCAGCGCAGTTTACGGTCGATATTTGGCTGGAGCTCACCGCAGGATTATTTTTTTCCCGATATTCGCACCTTAGGTGGTGCAATTTGTATGTTATCGCTGGTGCTATTTCCCTATATTTATCTCTTAGCGCGCACCGCGTTTATGGAGCAGTCCTTAAGTTTGGCGCATGCTTCGCGCATTATGGGCTGTTCGCCATGGCAAAGTTTTTGGCGCTTATCTTTACCTATGGCAAGGCCTGCGCTCGCCGTTGGTGTAGCGTTAGTGGCGATGGAAACGGCTGCCGATTTTGCCACGGTTAGCTATTTTGCGGTGCCCACCTTAACGACGGCTGTGTACGATACTTGGCTGGGTTACGGTAACTTAACCGCCGCAGCTAAGCTCTCGGCGATTATTTTGCTGGTGGTATTTAGTCTCATTGGCTTTGAGCGCTTTGCTCGCCGTAAGCAGCAGCTATTTCAGAAGCAATCGCGCATTCAAGCCACAGATTTATATCCACTCACGGCGGTACAAACAGCAGTCGCGCTCAGCTTTTGTTGCACGTTGTTATTGCTCGCCTTTGTATTGCCCTTTAGTATTTTATTATCTTATGCCATTGGTTATTTTGAGCAAAGTTGGGATGAACGCTTTTGGCAATTGAGTGTTAACAGTTTAAGCCTTGCGCTTATAACGAGCTTAATTTGTTGTTTAATCGCCTTACTGTTGATGTTTGTGCGACGTAGTAGCCCAAGACCGAGTGATGCTTTACCCTCACGTTTAGCCTCAATGGGTTATGCCTTACCGGGTACTGTGTTGGCGATTGGGGTATTAGTACCGCTCACTATGCTTGATTTTGCCATTAACGATGTAGCCGATGTGATGGGTATAAAAGGCCCAGGACTTATCTTAACGGGCAGTGTGGTGGCATTGATTTTTGCCTTTTGTGTGCGTTTTGTCGCGATAGCCATAGGCAGTGTCGAAAACAGTTATAAACGTATTTCACCATCGTTAGATATGGTGAGCCTTACTATGGGGCAAAGCCCAAGGCAACTTCTGTGGCGGGTGCATTTTCCTTTACTCACCAAGGGGCTATTTGCTGGTGCTTTATTAGTTTTTATTGAAAGTATGAAGGAATTACCCGCCGCATTACTACTGCGACCTATCGGTTTTGAAAATCTTGCTACCTACGTATTCCAGTTTGTATCCGATGAGAAGCTCGAGCACGGCGCCTTAGCAGCGGTCGTTATTGTACTGGTAGGTCTGGTACCGCTTATTTATTTAAACCGTTCATTGGAGCAACATAGCTGATGACAAATACGCTTAAACTTCAGCAAGTTCATAGTGATTATCAGGGCCAGCAAGTGCTTCAAGGCTTGAGTTTAACGCTGGGCCAAGGGGAAATCCTTGCGCTATTAGGCCCAAGTGGCTGTGGTAAAACCACACTACTACGTGCGGTTGCCGGATTACAGACGATTAGCCAAGGTGAAATCCACATAAATGGCCAAGTGGTGAGTGGAGATAGTGCGTTTGTGCCCAGTGAGCAGCGCGGTATTGGTATGATTTTCCAAGACTACGCTCTTTTTCCGCATTTAACTGTGGCGGAGAATATCCTCTTTGGTGTGGCTAAATTGTCGGCCGCTGAGCGTCTAGTGCGGTTAGATGACATGCTAACTTTAGTTAAACTCGAAGGATTAGCTAAGCGTTATCCCCATGAGTTATCTGGTGGTCAGCAGCAAAGGGTCTCAATTGCGCGCGCACTCGCCTACGAGCCACAGTTACTATTACTGGATGAGCCTTTTTCTAACATCGATGCCCAAGTGCGCTATGAGATGATGGCAGAAATCCGTAGCATCTTAAAACAACGTAATGTAAGTGCAGTTTTTGTTACTCATAGTAAGGACGAAGCCTTTGTTTTTGCAGATACATTAGCCATTCTTAGCCAAGGCGTCATAGTGCAGCATGGCAGTGCAGAAACCTTATATTCAGCACCCAATAGCCGTTATGTGGCGGACTTTTTAGGCAGTGGTAACTATTTACCTGCCGCAGTGCTGGATAGACATAGTGTGGCGACTCCCATCGGTGATTTAACCAGTCTTACACCATTAGCGTTCTTGAATGAATTTAGTGGCATGGTATTTTTACGGCCACAGCAATTAACGATTAATGCCGATGAACAAGGCGTCGGTATGATTACCGAGCGGCGTTTCTTAGGGGCTTTTTGTCATTATTGGGTCAAAGTTGAGACGGCATCGATAGCGTATTATGTGGAGGTACGCAGTCAGATGATGCAGTTAAATATTGGTCAAAAAGTTGGGGTTACGACTGAACCGCATTCGTTAGTATTGTTTGAATCTTAACAGACTTTTAAAGTGTAAATAAAGTTTCGGCCGAGCGCCGTTCATCACTGTGGTAACTTAACACAACGGTTAAGGTATTCACTTCATTGAGCGAGTTGCTGAAACTAGCATGAATATTTTCACTTGGTCGATCTTTCTAGGCCGAAATCAAGTACACTGCGCTCCTTTTGTTTTATGATGAGCGTTGGGTTAGCTTGATAAGACAAACGTGACAAGCATCATTTAGGAAATAGAGCAGAATGAGCAAGGGTAAAAAATACGATTTGCGCGTAACACAGGGCGACAACGGTTGGAAAACTGAAATCACTCGTCGCATGACATCAACCAAAACTGTAGTGTCTAAAAGCCACGATGGTTTTGCAACTGAAGCCGAAGCGCAAGCTTGGGGCTTGACTGAATTACAAGTGTTTTTAGGTACGTTAACTGAACGTAATAAGCGCCGTTCAGAGAAACAAGCTAAAGCAAAATTAGCGGCGGCATTAGCGGCTGAAGCGGCAACTGATGCCGAAGATCTTGATCAAGATGATTTCGACGAAGAGTAACCCTCACTCGTATTGTCTTATCAGCTTAGCTTGATTGTGATGGAACGTTCAACGCGAACCTCACAGCCAATCTGGCGATACATAACAAAAGGCGGATCTTAGGATCCGCCTTTTGTGTTTTCAGCGTTTATTAGCGTACTAAGCTAAGCATTAAGCCTTGATTTTAAAACTGCCTTGCATAATTGCCCAGTGACCTGGGAAAGTGCAGAAAAATTGATAAGCTTCGGCGGCGTTCATGCCGGCAGTGCTAAACGTGATAGATGTTGATTCACCGCCGCCCACTAATGGCGTATGAGCGATAACGCGAGTATCACCCTCTTTGACATAAGCTGCATCAGCACCTGCACTCATACCATCCGTTGCCACACCTGGCATATCTGCCGCTTTAGCTAATACCCAGTTATGGCCCATAGCAGCTTTTGGCAAAGTGCCTGAATGAGTTAAGGTTAAGGTTACTTCTTTACAGCTTGCAGGAACAGATAGCTCTTTAGTGTCAAATTGCATTGCATCGGTGGCGGCAATTTTCAGTTCACATTCGTTGGCACTTGCTTGGCTAGCAAATAGTAATCCTAAGCCAATGATACTCGTACTGGTCACGCTACGTAATGCTTTCATCTGGAACTTCCTTATTGGAACAAAGGTAGTCGAGCCGTTTTGACTCAGACATGCGCATATGAGCATAAGCAATTTACATTAAATGGGAATGAAATCTGTTTGTAAATTATGTATATGCAACTTTCGTTTTAGTACTGCATTTAGCTTAACGTCATACCCATTAATTATAGGAGCTCATGACGATAGGGAATTGCACGTTGCGCACCTTGGCGCGTCACGGTAATAGCACTGGCGGTATTGGCAAACCCCACTGCAGCGGCAATTGACATGCCTTCGCTCAAGCCCACAACTAAAGCGCCATTAAAGGTATCACCAGCAGCAACTGTGTCTATGGCTTGCACGTTGATCGCGGGGACTAGTCCCGTAAAATCGGTGCTACTAATGTATGCGCCACGACTGCCTAAGGTTATCACCACAATGCCTACACCTTGCTGATGCAGCAGTTGTGCAGCCATTTGTGCATCTTCGGCATCATTGATTTCCACACCGCTTAAGGCTTCAGCCTCTGTTTCATTGGGGGTAATAATATCGACCCACTTGAGGCAATCATTGCCAAGAGCCGTTGCAGGGGCTGGGTTTAATACCGTAATAATACCGCGCTTTTTAGCCAGTTGTAGTGCTTTTGCCACTGTGGCAGCGGGGGTTTCTAGTTGGATTAGTAAATATTGGGCACTGGCAAAGAGCTCGGTATGATTCTCTAAATCATGGGGTGACAGACTGGCATTCGCACCGGCTGCAACACCAATGGTATTTTCGCCATCGTCACCGATAAAGATCATCGCAGTGCCGGTATTTAGCCCGGTTATTTGGCTGATACCTTCAGTACTAATGCCGTCTTTAATCCAGTTCTGACGCATATCATCACCGACACTGTCTTGCCCAAGATGGCAGATAAAATCAATGCGCGAGCCTGGTTTGGCTAAGCGAGCACAGGCGACGGCTTGATTCGCGCCTTTTCCCCCTTGTTCAAGCCGATATTCACGGCTCATCAAGGTTTGCCCCGCAGCGGGCAAGTATTCAAATTTCATCACATGATCAGCATTAGCGCTGCCGATAATCAGTATCTGGCTCATAAAACGCTCACTGTTAGCAATCTTTGCGATTGAGATAAGAGGCATCGTAGACACGCAAACTGTCGACCAGTAAATCGACAAAGCCTTGTCTATCTAGGCCAAATAATACAGTGGCATTGGCGGGTTTACCTGTGAGTTGATAGCGATCAACCACAGTCATGCCTAAGGTCAGTTCGCTTTGTGTTTCAATGCCGACCCAACAATCTTGTGCCTCGAATAATTCAGGTTTGAGCAACCAAGCGATAGTGCAGGGGTCGTGCAATGGCGCGCCAATAAAGCCCCATTTAGGATCTCTGTGGTAAACCATAAAGAAATCCAGTAACTCTGCGACGCACTTGGCTATTGGATTTGGGATAGCGCGAATGCGTTCTATATCTTCATCCATGATTTGCGCTTGATGGGTGACATCGAGTCCGCACATGGTAATAGGAATCCCGGATTTAAAGACCATATCCGCCGCTTCAGGATCGACAAAAATATTAAACTCGGCAGCAGGAGTCCAATTACCCACGCCCGCGGCGCCGCCCATTAATACGATGCGTTCGATTTTATGGTGTAATTCACTGTGACTTGCCAATAACAGTGCGATGTTAGTCAGTGGCCCAGTTGGGATTAAGGTTACGGGTTGAGTGCTTTGGCGAATTTGCCGCGCCATCAACTCAACCGCCGTCATCGCTTGTGGACTAAAGCTGGGTTCGGGCAATACGGGGCCATCAAGCCCTGTTTCGCCGTGGACATTGTCGGCAATAATCAATTCACGTGCCAGTGGTTTAATGGCACCGCCCGCCACGGGAATATCGCTACGCTTTAACAGGGTTAAAATGCGCAGGGCATTATTGAGGGTTTTATCTGGCGTTTGGTTGCCTGCGCTGGTCGTTACGGCAAGGGGATTAAGTTCTGGGTGAGCTAAGGCTAAGATAAGTGCAATGGCATCATCATGCCCGGGATCGCAATCAAGAATAATTTGACGAGTCATACTGTTACTTCCATTAAACAGCTGTTCTAGCGGCCTAGCATAACATGCCCTATGATGGACGCTAGTCTGTGTATGTGACTCTAATGATAAAGTGTGACCTTTTTCGTATTTTGTTTAATAAGCTACTAAATATCTTTCAGTTATTGATGCTGATGGGCTCTCGATTGATGGGCGCCGCTGCGTTTGGAACCTGCATTTTAGGCGATATTTTTAAGCATAAGAGCACAATAGTGCTTGAGAGTAATCACTGCGAGGATTGATGTGGATTAATGGACTTTTATCCATGTAGACGTCTATAATGCGCGCGTTCACTGCCAAATGGCAGTCTGTTTAATGTACTAAGGGTTACAAGACGCAATATGCTGCTTTTAACCCCAGTTTGAATATTAAGTCAACCTTCTGAGGTGCTCGCCTGCTAAGGCAGCGAGATAATCGGGAAGCCTGTGAAATGCAGGCACTGCCCCCGCAACGGTAAAAAGTGAGAGACGGCCGTACGTGAGCGAAGAGTCTAATATGGACTCGATAGACGTAGTATGAACCATGAGTCTCGTGTTAATCCGCAATGGATTAACCTAGCTTAAGTCCGGAGACCGGCCCTAAAGGTGTTTTTGAGATTTCGGTGGGCAGATTTCAAAATGCGATAGTCAATGTCAGTTTTGGTACTGAATGATGCATATCGTGGCGCTAATGCCCCGTTTTCCTTGCAGGAGTTAAAGGTAAAATGGGAACAAATCCAACAAAAATCGCGCTGCTAATGAGTAGCCTGTGCAGTTTTTCAATTATCGCGCCCGCTATGGCGGCTGACGATACCAGCGCAGCTAAAGTCGATGAGCATGTCGTCGTTATTGGCCGCTCTGATAATACCCCGTTAAATATTGCTGCTAACGTGAATGTGATTGATGCCGCCGCGATTGAAATGAGTGGTGCCACTAGCGTGACTGAGGTTTTACGTGGTCAAAGCGGTATTCAAATTTCGGATAATAATATTGGAACTAGCTTTGCAATGCGTGGCTTTAGCGCCAGCACTGCTGTTAATAATACGCTGATTTTACTTGATGGTCGTCGTCTCAATAATATCGATATCGCAGCGCCTAGCCTTAATGCCATTCCGCTTAATCAAGTGGATCGTATCGAAATTTTATCTGGTAGTGCAGGGGTACTCTATGGCGATCAAGCCGTTGGTGGTGTCATCAATATTGTTACTAAATCCCCTGAAAATAACGGTGGTAGCATGCAGTTGTCTGGTGGCAGCTTTGATACCTATGAAGGCCGTGGCGATATTTCAGGCGCCATCAACAAAGACTGGCGCTACTTTTTAACGGGTAGCTACAATCAAGGCGATAATTATCGTGAGCACAATGCTAACGAAACCGGCTCTATTTTAGGGCGTATTCAGTATAAAACTGCGACCGATTCATTTTTTATTGAAACCAGTTATTACGATGATGATCGTGAAAACCCAGGTTCACTCACCAAGGCGCAATTTAAAGCCAATCCACGCCATTCTGATAATACCCAAGAGTATATTCATGAAATGACCACCGCGGCGCGTACAGGTTATCAGCACCAGCTTAATCAACACTGGGCGCTTGCTGCAGATGTCGATTATAGCGATACCTTAGTTTCCTCTTTGAACTGGGGCGCTAATAGTCAAAATACGCGTTCAATGCTGATGTTTAGCCCCAAAGCGATAGGTAATTATGCTACGCGCCAAGGTGAGCTGAACTTAGTGACGGGTTTAGATATCAGTCGTGGTAAGGCCGATTTTGATAGCATGCAGCGTAGCAATGTGCAGCAAATGCAAAGTGCCTATGTGCATGCCACTGTGCCTTTAAGCCCTACGTTAAGTTACGTTGTGGGTGGTCGTTATGCTTGGGTTCAAGATGAATTAAAAGATGGTCAAGCCTATCCTCTGGGTATCGACCTTGATGAAGATGCCCATGCATTTGAACTGGGGCTAAACTATCGTCCGAGCACCGAGCATAGACTGTATTTACGTGCCGATGATAACTTCCGTTTTGCCAAAGTCGATGAGCAAGCTTATACCCCTAAAGGTGTGTTTGGCTTAACGCCGCAAACAGGCCGCTCCTATGAAGCGGGCTGGGATTGGACTCTTACGAGCCAAACATTACGAGTTAGCCTATATCGTCTCGATTTAGAAGATGAAATCGTGTTTGATCCCAGTGCACCAACGCCAGAAGGCGGCAGCTTCCAAGGTGCTAATGTCAATGCTGATGCTTCACGTCGCTATGGCGCCAGTACCGATTGGGATTGGCAGATTACTCAAGCGCTGCAGCTAGGATTGGAATATAACTATATCGATGCTGAATTTACTGACGGTTTAAACGATGGAAAGCAATTGTCTTGGGTGGCGCAGCATACCGGGCGCGGTTATATCAGCATGGATGTTGCCGAACATTTCCAAGTATTTGCTGAATCGATTTATACCGGTGATCGTTTTATCGAAGGCGATAATGGCAATGAAGGTGATAAGTTAGCCAGTTATATACTGAGTAATTTAGCCCTTAATTATACCCGCGATGCTTGGCTGGCGAGTTTGCGCATCGATAACCTATTTGATAAAGATTATGTCAGTTCAGGTTACTATGGCGGCGCTTGGGGTGATAGTTACTACTCAGGCCGCGGTCGTGACATACGTTTTACCGTGGGCTATCGTTTCTAATCTCGACAAATTGTTTAAAAAAAGCCAGACTGAGTCTGGTTTTTTTATTTTTACACTTATACCAATCACATTAAATATCTAGTCAGTTCAGAGCCTGACAGGCATCTCAATCCAAGGCGCATTGACGCAGAATGGTTATTCCCTTTTAAGTCAATGCAACACGGGAGTGGGATGCCTGTGAGGCTCCCAAAGGGCGGCATTTAACTACATGGCAAAGCGCTTTATACTGTGTGTAAGGCTTTTGACAGAGCACCACTATGCCTTCCAAGCTTTTGCCTTGTCTAAAGCGCGTTGAACTCCCGCTGAATGAACAGATATTTAATACGATTGGTATTAGCTCAAAGAATAAATCTTAAAGCACGATAGTTTTGAATATGATTTTAGTTATGTGTATTAACTGTCGTTATTTATAGTTATTAGTGAGTTTGAATAAAAAATGGGCTTCAATAATGACATTACTGTGCTGTCTATAGCTGAAATGATGCGTATTTTTGGTATGATATGGGCTGTAACCGAACCAATACTAATGCAAATTAACAGGTGTAAAGTGTCTTATGACTGATCTTGAGCAACAGGTTTTTTCTCAAGTTAGCGCTATCATTGCCAATGAAGAACAAGTGATTGGCCGCCGAGGAATTTTAATTCCACTTAAAAAGGCGATCCTTGCTGAAGGCGATATTCGTAACGTGATTGATATTGTCTCGAGCGATCCTGCATTGTCGGCCCATATGCTAATGCGCAGTAATTCGGCGCAGGCGGCTGTAGTTGAAAACCACAAAGCGCGTTCGTTAAAAGAGGCGCTGATCCGCCTAGGCCAAGTGAATATCTACCGCTACGCCTTTACGTTTTATCTCAAAGAACGCCTCGATGAGTTGCCTCAGCCCTATAAAAAGCTGGTCCATGGTTATTGGAAGCTAACAGAAGATATTGCTACGGATGCGGTAGACAGTTTAGTCGGTATGGAAGGTATTGACGTTGATGCCGACGAAGTTCAAACCTTAGCCTTATTTAGTGTATTTGGCCTTATTATCGCATTAACCGCATTCGCTTATTTAAATGCTAATGCCGAACAATCGTTCCCGTTAAGTGCGATTAAATCAGTGATTGATAATCAGCAACAGACGTTAACGATAGAGGCCTTTGAGGCATTAGATTTAGATCAAGATTTACGTCAAGAGTTTATGATTGCACATAATCTGCGCCAAACACCTAACCCTAATTCAGCAGGGTTAATCCTGCGCCGCGTATTATCTACTCGTGGCTTACTGATGAATCCGCTGTAATTATTCCATTCGAAAACGCTATAACTCATTGATTAAATAATTAATTTAAAGTAATTGACCAGCCTGCATTCCGTGGGCTGGTTATTGTATAACGAATTAATTACCGTTGTTTTGACGGGATAACCCTTCATTTGCCACTAATTGTAACCACTGCTGAATCAATACCGAATTGTTACTATGACGGCGATAGGCGCCAAACAAGGGACGTTTTAAACCTTCTGCGCCTAGTTTTACCGTTGTTAAACTCAAACCATGTCCCTCATTAATCGACCAGTTCGGTAACGCGGCTATACCGTCTTTGCAGGCGATACGTTGCAGTAGCATCATGGTTAAATCACAGGTTTTTTGCTCGCCGGCCTCAATGCCAGCAGGTTCTAAAAAGTGACGATAAATGTCTAAACGCGCCAGTGGCACTGGATAGCTGATAATGGGTAAGTGCACCAATTGTTTTGGTGTGATGTAAGCTTCTTTCGCTAAGGGATGATCATTAGCTACCACTAATTTCACTTCAAAATCAAATAAATGCTGATAAGCCAATGAATGCCCAGGTACAGGATCAGAGGTGAGCACAATATCTAACTCTCCCATTTCTAGGGCGTTAAGCGAATCGAACAGATGACGACTAGACAAGTCTAACTCTGCTAGTGGGTGCTGTTGTCTAAACTTCTCCATTACAGGCATTAGCCAGCGAAAACAGCTGTGGCATTCAATGCCGACTCGTAACTGATTAATTTCGGTTTCAAGCCCATTCTTTAGATCACTTTCGGTCTCTAACACCTTAGGCAAAATCTCTTCGGCCAGATGCAATAATCGCGCACCTTCTTGGGTGAATGACAACGGCTTACTTTTACGTACAAAAATAGGCGAGTTAATCCGCAGTTCTAATTCTTTAATTTGATGTGAGAGGGCGGACTGAGTGACAAAACGTTTTTTGGCTGCGCCCGCCAAGCTGCCACTTTCCTTTAGTGCCATTAAGGTGCGCAGGTGTCTTAGTTCGATCATGTTCACTCCAAGTGAATTTCGCTCATGTTGTGCTTGAAATCAATTCGGTTGCTGGGATAGAGACTAACACAATAAACATCTAGACGTCCAGACGCCTAATGCTATTTATCTAGGCAGACATGTTTTAAAATGCCAAGAGAATATAACCGAGTGGATGCGCGTGCCAAATGGGGCTCATTTCAAATAAAGGAAGATAGAATATGCAACTAGATAACCTGAACTCGGGATAAGCTCTGTGTCTCTACCGGTTATTTTTCCCTTTATCTGCGTTAACTTTGCTGCACAGCCCTGTGGATTTAGATGTTGAAGTCAAGCTTCTGCCTGTTCTACGTAAACAATTGGCATTCGCTAAGTAAAAATTGTTAGAGCTGGGTAAGATTCGCCAACTGTTATTAGTGCCTAGCTCAGATGAAGCACAAAAATCACCGCTTTTTGCATCGCCCGTCGCCAAGCTAAAGCACAATTGGCGGATACACAGGTTATTGAGCGCGTTGGTGCACTAACTGCGGCGGATTATGAGCGTGTTAATGGTTTTAGCGTGCGCCAAAGTGTGCCGCTGCAAAAATATCGTTTGCCATTATTACCTACCACCACTATTGGCTCTTTTCCGCAAACGCCTGCCATTCGTAGTTTGCGTAGCCGTTGGCGTAAAGGTGAATTAAACGATGCTCAGTACACAGAGCAATTACAGCAAGTCACCCGCGATACTATTGATCGCCAATTAAAACTGGGCATTGATGTGCTGGTGCATGGTGAAGCTGAGCGTAACGACATGGTGGAATACTTTGGTGAACAACTAACTGGTGTCGGTTTTAGCAAAAATGGTTGGGTGCAAAGTTATGGCTCGCGTTGTGTTAAGCCGTCATTGATATACGGTGACGTCAGTCGTCCCAAAGCGATGCCGGTAGATTGGGCTGAGTTTGCCCAAAGTCTGATGGATAAGCCTGTCAAGGGGATGTTAACGGGGCCCGTAACGATTTTGCCTTGGTCATTTGCCCGTGAAGATATTAGCCGTGATGCGATAGCCGCTCAATTGGCGTTGGCGATCCGTGATGAAGTGGTGGATTTACAAAATGGGGGTATCGTCATTATTCAAATTGACGAGCCGGCTTTTCGTGAAGGTTTGCCATTGAAACACAGTGAGTGGCAGGTCTATTTAGATTGGGCGGTTAATGCCTTTAAACTCAGCGCCGTAGGCGTGACTGATGAAACTCAGATTCATACCCATATGTGTTATAGCGAGTTTAACGACACAATTGCCGCTATTACTTCGATGGATGCTGACGTGATTACCATTGAGACTTCGCGCTCGCGGATGGAACTTTGAAACGCATTTGAAGATTTCCCCTACCCGAATGAAATCGGTCACGGTGTTTATGATATCCACTCACCCAATACGCCCAGTTTGGATGAGATAGTGCAATTAATTGAAAAGGAAGCACAAAAAGTACCAGTACGTCAATTATGGGTCAACCCAGATTGTGGCCTTAAAACGCGCATCTGGGATGAAGTTGAACCTGCACTGAAAACCATGGTTGATGCAACACGGGAGTTACGTTGTCGTTTAGGTTAATACGTTCACTTAACATGCGCGGATAAAATGTGTTTGGTCACAATCAATAATGAATGCCTTGGCATCCATTATTGATTTATTAATCTGAGTTGAGAATGGTCAGTATTTAATGTCAGTATTGGGTCATGATAACGACGATTGTCAATTCAACAGCATGTTACCAAACCTCTTTTTATACGAGACAACAGAGCTTAGGCGTCGCGTGGCAAACCTTTTTCAACAATACGTACCATGCGCTCAGTTTTACGGCGTGCTTTTTGCTGCATAATCAATTCGTTATCGGCAAGGCGTGCTTGTTGGGCATTCAGTGCCCAATTGATATGCTCACGTACTATTTCATCAACCTCTTCATTATCTTGGCGAGCGTGTAATGCCGCAATAATGGTTTCACTTGCGGGTGCATTACCGAGCGCAACGGCGATATTTCTCAGCCAACGTTTATGGCCAATTCGGCGAATCGCACTGCCTTCAGTTTGTTTAAGAAACTCGGCCTCGGACCAAGCAAACAGGCTGAGTAGTTCGGGTTGTTTTAGCTTGGGACGAATATGAAAGTCGGTTTCGGCGGTAAGCGGCGCTTGACGATTGATTGGACAGACCAACTGACAATCGTCACAGCCATAAATACGGTTACCCATGAGTGGTCGAAATTCTTCGGGAATAGCGCCTTGCAGTTCAATGGTGAGATAAGAAATACAGCGTCTACCATCGACCACATAAGGCGCTACAATTGCACCTGTTGGACAAGACGTAATACAAGCAACGCAAGTATTACAACCTTCTTGAATCGGAATATCCACGGGTAGCGGTAAGTTAATGAGTAGTTCGCCTAAAAAAAACCAACTGCCTGCATCGTGATTGAGGATCAGTGAATGTTTGCCTGTCCAGCCGATACCCGCTTTTTCAGCTAACGGGCGTTCAAGTACTGGCGCTGAGTCGACAAAGGGGCGAAAATCAGCCGCATCAAACCCGAGGGCAACTAACTCTGCACTGATTTGATCGCCTAGCTTTTTAAGTCGAGCACGGATCAATTTGTGATAGTCGCGGCCACCGGCATAACGCGAAATATAGCCTAAATTAGGGTCGGTGAGATTAGCGGCAAAGCCTGCTTCTGGGGGTAAATAATCCATCCGCACTGAGATAACCCGCACTGTGCCAGGATGCAATTCCTGTGGCCTAGCCCGCATCATGCCGTGATTTGCCATATAGGCCATTTCACCGTGATAGCCATTATCTAGCCAGGTTTGTAGCTTAGCCTCTTCGGCGGTTAAGTCGGTATCGCAAATACCGACCTGTGCAAATCCGAGCGCTTTTCCCCAGGTTTTTATTTGCAGCGCGAGGCGCGACAAGGTGCTGGCATAAGATTGGCTTGGGGATGGAGGGGCTAAAGTCGACATGGATTGATGCGGAGCCTTTTACTAGGTGACAATATGATAGCATTTTTCAGTTATGAGCGACGAGTTTACTCAGTGGTCTGAATGGGGCTCTACTGCACCATTTCATCGAGCTGAATTTACTCGTTTAGTTTTTTTGATTTAGAACGGCCGCAATTTTGCATTCAGCGAGTTATCAAGGTATAAACTGCGCGCTGGATATTATGCTAAAAAGGATCTCCATTGAAAAAATTACTTTATGTTGCACTGCTAATGGTGAGTGGCTCGAGCTGGGCAGGTTCTGATTTAGAAACCTCAGGCGATGTGCTGCATTTATTACTTCCCGCTACCGCTATGGGTGCAACTTTATTTTATGAAGACGGTTATGACGGCAGTTGGCAGTTAATTCAGGCTGCAGTTTCGAGTCGATTAATTGTTGAAGGTCTAAAATATGGCGTCAGTAAAGACCGCCCTGACGATAGTGGTGATGATTCGTTTCCATCGGGACATACCTCTGACAGTTTTATGGCCGCGACGTTTATTCAACAACGTTATGGCTGGCAATATGGTTTGCCTGCTTATGTTGCCGCATCTTATGTCGGCTATACCCGAGTGGCGAGCGACCAACATTATTTAGAAGATGTGTTAGCCGGCGCTGCGATTGGCGCACTTGCGGGTTGGTATTTTACCCAGCCCTATGACAGCATTACCTTAACGCCAGTCGCGGGTAATGGGGTGTATGGTTTGTATGTCAGTGGTCAGTTTTAAATATATTTTTAATCAAGGTTAATCGAGACTTTTATGAGTGAATTATCAGCTGCGTACCGTGAAACTGCCGAGCAGATTTCTTACAATGTCGCCAATAAAGTGCTGCCAATGGCAAAATTGCCAGAAGGATTATTAGTGGCGTATCAAGGATTGTGCGCCGAACTGTTAGAAGACCGAGAAGGCAAATTTGCTCAAGCTTGGGTGTCTTTACCCGCCAGCGCCCGTAATCTGATGGATCAAGCCGCATTTCATGGCTTTTATATCGCCAATGCTTGGCTACAACTGAGTCGTGTCGCTCAAGAAATTTCTGAACAAGCTGATAGCGATGGTGAAATTCAAGAACAAGAATATAACGGTATCTTTTTACGTTTAGCCGATGAGTCGCTCAAAGAAAGTTTACGCAAATTGAAAAAAGCGCGTACTGATCGCTCCATGCTTAATAGCTTTAAGCAGGTTATGGCGCCTTAGTGGTAGATTAAAAGAAAGCTTAAACTCAACATAAAAAGCCCCGTCACTTTACTGTGACGGGGCTTTTTTAACGCTTCTTGACTAAGCCAGTTTGTCGCTACTTAAGCGGGAACAAACAGATGGTTAGAATGAGGTGCGTTTATAACGACGGTATTCTGGACTCCAGAAATTGCCTTCAATTGATTGCTGCAATATCTCATCGCTCATTGGCAGCGTTAAACCTTGCTCTACCGCCACTTTACCAACAGCAAAGGCGATATGTTTACTTACTGCATGGATATCTTCAAGTTTTGGCAGTAATGGACCCGTACCATCAATTGCCAGTGGTGAGCACTCTGCTAATGCACGGCTTGAAGCCATTAACATGGCATCAGACACATGGCGTGCACCCGAGGCTAAAACCCCTAAGCCAATACCTGGGAAGATAAAGCTATTATTACACTGGGCAATCTCAAAGGTTTCACCATCAACAATCACAGGCTCGAACGGGCTACCCGTAGCCACTAATGCTTGGCCAGACGTCCAATGTAAGATGTCTTTAGGTGTTGCTTCAACACGGCTAGTGGGGTTTGACATGGGGAAAATAATCGGCCGAACACAATGGCTGTGCATAGCGCGAATAATTTCTTCGGTGAATAGACCCGGCACGCCAGATACGCCAATAAGGACGGTTGGCTTAATGTTGTGGACCACATCGAGCAGCGAAATATTATCGCTGAAATTGCTCCAGTTTTGAATATCATTACATTTTTGCGCTAACTTTTGCTGGAAGGGTAATAGGTTAGGCATGTTGTCTAACAATAAGCCCCAACGGTCAACCATACACACTTGCGTGCGAGCTTGTTCATCGCTGATGCCTTCTAACACCATTTGCGCCACAATAGCTTCGGCGATACCACAACCGGCGCTACCCGCACCGAGAAAAGCGATACGTTGTTGATTTAATTCTGTGCCAGCAGCTTTACAAGCGGCGAGTAAACAACCTACTGCCACCGCAGCTGTACCTTGAATATCATCGTTAAAGCAGCAATAGCGATCTTTATATCGCTCTAACAGCGGCATGGCATTCTTTTGAGCAAAGTCTTCAAATTGGATCAGTGTATCTGGCCAACGAACGTGTACAGCTTGCATAAAGGCTTCGATAAATTCGGCGTACTCTTCGCCGCCGATGCGCGGATGGCGCCAGCCCATATACATAGGATCATCTAACAGTTGCTGGTTATCGGTACCGACATCTAAGGTGATCGGCAAAGTATAGGCTGGGCTTATGCCGCCACAACTGGTGTAGAGTGATAGCTTACCGATAGGGATACCCATGCCGCCAATCCCTTGGTCGCCAAGGCCTAAAATGCGTTCACCGTCGGTAACAACGATAATTTTTACTTTTTGGCGAGTGGAGTTATTGAGGATGTCATCAATTCTATCTTTGTTTGGATAGGAGATAAATAAACCACGATTGCGGCGATAGTTTTTCGAGAAGCGTTCACAAGCCAAGCCGACAGTCGGGGTGTAGATGATCGGCATCATCTCACTGATATTATTTTGTACTAAACGATAAAATAGCGTTTCGTTAGTATCTTGAATGTTACGTAGGTAGATATGTTTATCGAGATCGTTAGTGAAACTTCTAAACTGGTCGTAGCCGCGAGAAGCTTGCTCCTCAATCGTTTCAATGGCATAGGGTACTAAGCCTTCGAGATTAAAGAAAATACGCTCTTCTTCAGAAAATGCACTGCCCTTGTTAATTAGCGGGGCTTCAAGAATGGCTGGTCCTGCAAACGGAAGATAGAGGGGGCGTTTATTATCGTCCATGGGTAACCTTTTAGTTATTGTTTAAGTGGTTCGATACGTGCTGTAAGTCACGTAAGGTTATCATGAAACGTGATCTTTGTTGTCCGATGAGCAAGGTATTTGTCATTTTTTTGCAGTAATCAAGAAGTGGGCTGTTTTAAACAAAAAAGCTCATGAGATGAGGCATTAAGAGGGCGTTATTGCTTGGGTGAAACTAAATATAAAAAACGCAGCCTTAGCTGCGTTTGATGTTAAAAGCGCGTGGCTTATTCAGCCAGCTTAAAGCCTAGCGTTAAACGCCGCGGTATTTGAGCGATAAACCGCGAACAAAGTTACGCAGGATTTGATCGCCACACTCTTTAAAGTTTTTGTGTTCTGGATTACGGAACAGAGCGCTGAGTTCAGACTTTGCCATTTGCACTTCGGCTAAGGTCAATACGGCAACAATATCCTCTTCACGCATTTCGAGGGCAACTCTGAGCTTTTTGAAGATTAAGTTGTTATTTAAACGTGCAACAGGTGCTGGAATTTCAGCCCCTTCACGTAAACCACGTTTTTCGATGATAAGACCATCTAAAAACTGACATAAGGTCGTGTCGTTACAAGCTTTATAACCTTCTTCCTCTTCTTTACGTAGAAGATCAATTATCTCTTCGACAGGCACTTCTCTTCCAGCTTTGGCAAAAATTTTAATCATTTTTGCATTGCTAAAATCAAACACGAAGCGCAAACGGCGCAAAATATCATTATTAATCATGGTCATCTCTTGGCGCGGCTGCGCTGTCTGGTTTAAGAGCGGCTATTATACTCTCAAATTAATGGGTTTATTTAATAAAAGCATACCAATAAACAAAAAGTGCAGCAAAAATCAGTAAATAACTCAGGCCAAACCAAGATAGTAGCTTCATCTTCGCGCCGTATCTATCGGCTTTGGGGAGCTGGCGACTGGTCATTAGACGGTAGTTTAACCAAGCAAAAATGACTGTGGTCATAAAGGCCAAGATCATAACAAACTCGAGTAGCGGTAACAGTGCGCCTTTAAAGAAGAGGATCAGCAATAAGCTAAAGGCACTGATAGCGAGCATGATCCCTGTGAGACGTTTGTCTGAACTGGTCTTTAAGGTGAGTAACTGCCAGCCCATATCTAAGGTACGGCTATAGCCATCGATCACTGTTACTGTTGTGCTGAAAATACACAGAAATGCCACAATACCAATAAGATAACGACTCTCGCCGCTCATCACTTGGCTGTAAAGATTAATCAATTGATTAGCAAACTGCGCGCCGGAATCTAAAAAGTGTTCGCCGCTGCCGTGCATCACTAAGGCGCCCAATGACAAAAACACGATCGCGAGGACTGCTGTGATGATGTAGCCTAAGTTAAAGTCGAGCAGTGCCTGCGCTTTCGTGACCGTCTGGCTTTTTTGTTTTTCGAGCAACCAGAGAGAATTCCAAGCGCTGACTTCAATCGGTGCTGGCATCCAACCCATCATGGCGACCAGAAATCCCACATGGGCCCATTGCCAAGGTGAAGGAGAGACAAAATTGCTCGCTAATGGCTGAGCATGATCCCAAGCCAAGGCAACAGCAATTAATGTGGTAAGTGTTAGAACAAACATGATGATTTTAGTGAGTTTATCGAGTAATTGATAATGCCCTAAAATTAATAAAGCCAATGAGCTCAACAAGACCAACAGCGCTAACCAATCGATAGGAAGCGGGATAAATTGAGTCAACATAGCAGCGGTTAGCATGCAAACCCCTGCCGTGCTAGCAACAGCGGCGATGACATTCAGTCCGGTAAATAGCTGTAAGTAACCTCGGCCTTGTTTAAGATAGCCGTGTAGTAAACTTTCCCCTGTGGCAGCGGTGTAGCGTGCGCCTGCGGCAAAGAAGGGATACTTAAGTAAATTAACCCCTAAAATAACCCAAGCTAATTGCCAGCCAAATTCGGCGCCCGCCCGAGTGGAGGCAACTAAATGGGATGCGCCAATTGCTGCTGCGGCCATAAGAATGCCTGGCCCCATGGCTTTAATGCCCAGAGTCAGGTGTGTCATCCAAGAGGATGAAGGAGAAGTTACCGAGGATTCAGTCATATCGTTATCAAAAATACCTGTTGAAAATTAATCTTAGGATTGGAATAAGCGCCGCTGCGCTCATGCTGGGTTAGTGGCCCAACCTTAAAGGTAAAGTGATGACACTCAAAGTCGTTTTATTCAATTTATCCGTTTAATTTTTGGCTGAGCAAGGCTTCAATGCGTTTTAGGCTTGCAGCCATCTCCACAACGTTTTGTAATAACGCATTATCAGGCTGCACCGAGGGAATTGTTGGATGCAATGTCTGAGCAAGACGTTCTTTTTGTTCTAATACGCGGGTTCTAAACTGGGGCGCATCAACAATGCCAATTAAGCTTATCAAGGCGCCAGTGCCCGATTGCCCTGCGGTTTCTACCGTGAGTTTATGTAGCCCAAATAGACGCATAATTGGGCCTTGGATCAATGCCATATCGGTAATTTTATCCAAAGGTACAGTGTTTTCGGTACGAGTTAATATTCCACGGCACACAATCAACTTATTACTGGTGAGCTGGGCACTCATATTACTAATATAACGGCGAGTCCCCCACAGTCCTATCGGAAACCAAAGCAATAACAAAGGAATACCGACTATGCTGAGGCTGAAATAAGCGGCCCCAGAAAGCAACCAATACCAGCCTAAATTAGCTTCAAACTCCGCTTGATGAATAATACTTTCTTGCATACGACCTCTTTATTCTCGTTATTAAAATATGATGATTTACGACCAGATATCACTTAAAGGCTCTGAGTTCTTTCTCAGTTTGTTAGTAGAGAACGTGTCCTGTTTTAACATGTAATAAAAGTATCACTTCTACTTTTATCTGATTGACTTTCTCTTGTAACTCATTATCTTACTTGTTGTTAATTTAAAGTTAAATAAAAGTTAACTTTGGTTTTATAAAATAATTAAAACAAGGGATGTGTATGAAAAGACCTCAGATTTTACCCAGTGCTTGTGCCATTGCCATTGCTATGTCATTAGCCCCTACAGTAGTCCAAGCCGCTGACGGTGTTGAAAAAGTTGAACGTATTGAAGTAACAGGCTCTCGTATTAAACGTACCGATATCGAAGGCCCATCACCGATTCAATCCATTAGCAAAGACGATATTGCTAATATGGGATTTGATAATTTACAGCAATTACTCGAGCGTATGCCGGCGAACGGTGCTGGCGCGTTTTCTACCCGAGGAAACAGTCAAGATTCTACGGCTAACGGTGGTGCATCCATTAGTTTACGTGGCTTAGGCCCTGATGCGACCTTAGTCTTGATTAACGGCCGCCGTGTTGCGGCGAGTGCTTTTGCCGAAGGCATTACTAATTCATTTGTTGATATCAATAATATTCCCGTTTCAGCTATCGAACGTATCGACATTCTTAAGGACGGTGCATCGGCTATTTATGGCTCTGATGCTATTGCGGGTGTGGTTAACATTATCCTCAAAAAAGACATTGAAGGCATTGAGGTCAGCCTTGGTTTAGGCGACAGCTCTGGTACGGATTATGGCGAAAAAACCGCGAGTGTCGTATGGGGAACTAAGTCCGAAAAAGGCAATGCATCGATTATTCTCGATTATTTTAAAAATGATACTTTGGCTGCAACTGACTTAGGCCGTTTTGGGGTTTCAAACCAATCACCTTATGGGGGTGAGGACTTTAGATCTTCCCGTGGTTTCCCTGGTTATTTCTATGTAGATGGGGTGAAAACCATCGATCCAGCTTGTCCTGCTGATAGTGCAACTGCGAGCGGCAGTTGTTTATTTGAATATGGTTCATATAACTTGGTGATCCCATCCGCTGAACGTGTCGGTGCTATTGGTCAATTTGATTACCATTTCAATGATGATTTAACTGCCTTCCTTGAATTAGCGGCTCAGCACAACACCTCAGAAGCGGGCGGTGCACCAACGCCTCTTGATGAAGATGCTGGATTAACGGTTCCCGGTAGTCACCCAAATAATCCTTGGGGCAAAGATATTGAAATCGGCCGTTTTCGTACCGTTGATGCGGGCGCGCGACGTTGGGATATCGAATCTGACAGCTTACGTTTAGTGGCGGGTTTACGTGGTGTCGTAAAGGAGTGGGATTGGGAAGCTTCTGTTCAAAAAGGTCGTAGTGAGTCAACTCAAACGGGTGATCGTAGCCAAGGTTGGGTAAGAACCGATTACTTACAACGTGAAATTGATGCCGGTCGTTATAACCCATTTGGTGGCGCGATTAACTCACCAGAAGTGATTGATGCCATTACGACTAGCTTAGTGCGCCAAGGCCTGTCGAATATGACGTCTTATGCGGCTAATATCTCTGGTCAAGCGTTTACCCTAGGTGGTCGCGACATTATGATGGCGGCCGGAGCTGAATATCGCGAAGAAGATGTAAGTGATGTGCCGGATGAGCAATTCCAACGTGGATTGATTTTTGGTACTGAGGCGGTTTCTGCTGCAGCATCCCGTGAGCAATATGCGGCTTATATGGAATTATCTATTCCGATAACCGATAACTTCGAACTGCAACTAGCGGGTCGATATGACCATTACAGTGATTTTGGTTCAACGACTAACCCTAAGGTTGCTTTCCAATGGGGCGTGTCTGATGAGTTAACAGCTCGCGCTTCTTGGTCTACGGGTTTTCGTGCACCATCTTTAGCACAAATTGGCCTAGGTCCATCTCGTGAAAGTAGTTTCTTTATAGATACTTACCGCTGCGCTGCCGATAATGTGGATTGTGAGGCTTTAGATTACAACACTGAATTTGAAGGCAACTCAGATCTTGATGCTGAAGAGTCTGAGACGTGGAACGTTGGTATGATCTGGGCACCAAGCCAGAAGTTTGATGTGGGTTTTGATATCTTTAGCATTACGCAAGATAACAAAATTGATAAACAACCATTAGGCGATATCTATACTGCAAATTGTAACGATCAAAGTAGCACTGTGTGTGAGCGTTTAACACCGCAGGCGGGGCAAACTCTAGGTCCGATTAGTATCATCCATTCAAGCTTTGTAAACTTAAGCTCTCAAGATGTACAAGGGATGGACGTATCTAGCCATTATGGTTTTGAGCTAGATAGCTATGGCGATTTAAAATTCGGTCTAGAGTACAGTTACTTACATAACTTCGAAAAAGACGGCTTAGATTACACTGGCGAATATAAGTTTCCTCAACATCGTTGGTTACTCACTACTAACTGGACTATGGACAACTTTGGCGCCAACATTAATCTAAGTTATATCGGTGAGTTTGAAGATACTCCCGATATCGATTTTGATGGTGTACTCGATTTTGAAAGCAATAAGTCGCGTACTATTGATGCGCAATTGTTGGTAGATATGTCAGGTACTTACCGCTTCAATGACATGTTCAAGCTCACTTTAGGCGTGAACAACGTCTTTGACGAAGAGCCACCATTTGCCATTGGTGATGGTGATACTGACCTTTACGGCTATGTGATTTCAGTACATAACCCAATGGGACGCTACGTTTACACTAAATTCACCATGAATTTCTAAATGATGAATCAAAGATCTTAATGTTAAACGGCGCCGATTAAAGGCGCCGTTTTTGTATGCAGAGCAATATACATTGCAACTTATAGCGTAAAATACAGATTTTCATAAAAATTAGTTTGCTATGAAATCCATTAATAACGAATAACTTATCTGACAATTTATGTTAGATATAAAAAAGCAGCATGATTGCTGCTTTTTAGTGTTGTATAGGTCTGAATTAAAGCTGCGTAGCGGCCCATTTAGCACGACTTTCGCGGCTTTCGCTCATTTTGGTCGGTTCACGGAAGGCTTTATAGGCCTCCACGTCCAGTGCGACTAAGCTCACATCGACTTCTAAGACCAGTTTGCACTCTTTCTTGATGCGCCAAGCTGCCGTGTTGTACAGCTCAGTAAAAGGTAGTGAACTTAAGAATTCGGGGTTGTATTGTGTGTAAACCGCTTGAGTGGGGTAGACCACGAAGGCTAAGTGACGCTTAGGTTCTTTCTTAAATAGTTCTTCGATACCATCGCAGGTGTTAAGCACTTGCATCTCAATGATGTCATCAATATCAAGCAGTTTCTTTTGCGCCAGCTCAGGTGCCGCTTGTTCGCTACTTTCCCAGGCTAATACATCGGCTTCGCTATGGTTAGTTAGCGTGCCAACTTGAGCCGCACTTAAGCTCAATGATTGGCGTAAGTAGCTCATTTCGATGGCATTCAAGCCAATGTTTTTAGACATAATCGTGTTCTCAATGCAGTGAAAGTAAAATTAGTATTTAATCTTTAGCCAGATTTCTTCAACCCATTCCCAGAACGACTCCCAATAGATATCGGTAAAGCCGCCGTTTTTCCAGAAATGCACTTGGCCATCTTGGTCGATACAGTAAAAGGCATCGCCCTGCTGACAAATGGCAATCATGTCCCTTGGCATGCCAATAGACCAAGCATAGCAAGTGACTTCAGGTAGATAGGTGTGCGAGTAGGGATCCGATGCTGTTACTGGCTCTATCGTGCCGTAAATCACATCACTGGCATACAACAGGTATTCTTTTAGCTCCCTTGGCAATGAAATCAGGATTTGCTCTTCGACTTCGACGAGCTGCTCAAATGTGGGTAATTCGAGTGGCACTGGCACAGTTTCGCTGCGTTCTTGGAGTTGCTCAATAATGTCGTGCATGGCATTTCCTGCTGATAGGGCTATGGCGCGGGATTATATACTTAAAAAGACGTTCGATGCGAGAGAGTGCTTTTTTCAGCTTATTTTTAAGATGATTTTTTAGGCACTGTAAATATAAAAAAAGCGCTGGCACCTTTGCGGGAGACCAGCGCAACAGTGGAAACGATTGCGGGTTAAGCGACTGAGACTCTTAATAAGCTGGCTTCATCGACCCGTTTATAGTTAAGCCATGCTTTGTGGTACAGCTTGTGTGATTCTTGTCGTAATTTAGCAATCTGCGCGAGTTCAAACTCACTGAGTAACCTTTGCTGTTTACGGGCATTAGCTTCAATCGTCTGCACTTTTTCATATACCTTGTGCTCTGGGCCGTTTTTGATATCGGCGATATCCTGCAAATGCAATTGCACCTCGGCAATCATGCCCGATTGGGGTAAACGTACCAGCAAGTTGAGATCGCGATAGCCAGATGCTTTGGGTTCGGCAAAGCGGTTCTTTTGCTTCACCACTTGGGTCTGTTCGTTCAAGGCTTGGTAAGCCTGCATGAGATCTTGAATGCTGTCGGTCACGATACTTGCCCTTGCCAGGTCGGTAATTTGGCTGGCATCACCGTTAAATTTTGTCGCCACTTTATCGGCAGCTCTTTGATAACTCTTCACCGGAGGAATAATCACTTGCGTCTGTGAATGATGGGTAATTCGGGTAAGCAACTGAGCCAGTTCAGCCTGAGCATCATAGGCTTGGTGATGGAGAACGGATAAGTCATTCGAGGTTTGACGAGGCGCATCAAAGGTCTGACTGCTGAGTGCGTATAGACCTTGTAGATCGTGGCTTGATGCCTGTCTTGCACTGTAATTACCACGTTCTGTTTTTGTGTCACTGACGTCGAGAGAATTTGCTACACCAGCGCGGCTCGATAATAAGAGTAGAAAAATAAAAAAGGTACGAAATAACTTAGTCATGCGGCCTACTTCCTTATGGGTGAGTTGTACAGGTCACCCATCCACCATAGGCTTCTTTTGCTTAATTAAAGCTGAATCAATCATTAAGACTTGTTCATCTTGCGCATGGGGCTCACATTCATCACTCAGGATTGAGGAGTTTAGCCAAATAAAAATGGCGCCACCTGTGACAGTGAGCGCCATTGTTGTTGCTCAGCTTATGCAGCCGAGTGGCGATTTAAATCTGGCTTACCAAATTTTTACACGTTTTTCTGGTGCGATATACATAGCATCACCGGGTTTCACATCATATGTGGTGTAGAACTCTGGCATGTTAGATAGTGCACCCAGTGCGCGGAATTCCGCAGGTGAGTGTGGATCGGTCGCTACGCGGTTACGCATGGCTTCTTCTTTGGCTTTTGCGCGCCAAATTTGCGTGAAGCCGATGAAGAAACGTTGATCGCCCGTTAAGCCATCGATGACCGGCGCTTCTTGACCGTTAAGCGATTTCTTATAAGCACGATAAGCGATAGTCACACCTGACAAGTCACCAATATTCTCACCTAGCGTTAAACCACCGTTGACGTGCAAATCGTCAAACACAAAGTAACCGTCGTATTGTGCAATCAGCGCTTGGCCGCGGGCAGAGAACTCTTTCAAGTCTTGCTCAGTCCACCAGTCACGCATGTTGCCTTCGCCATCGAACTTAGCACCTTGATCGTCAAAACCATGGCCCATTTCGTGGCCGATTACCGCACCAATACCACCGTAGTTGACTGCATCATCAGCCGCCAAATTGAAGAATGGTGGTTGCAGAATTGCCGCAGGGAAGACGATTTCGTTCATGGTTGGGTTGTAGTAAGCGTTAACCGTTTGTGGCGTCATGTGCCATTCGTCTTTATCGATTGGTGCGCCCAGTTTGGCTAATGATTTAGCATGTTCAACTTCGCTGGCACGCATAGCGTTACCGACTAAGTCGTCTGCCTTTATAGTTAGCTTACTGTAATCTTCCCACTTGTTCGGGTAACCGATTTTCGGGTTGAATTTTGCTAATTTATCCGCCGCAGCCACTTTAGTACTGTCGCTCATCCAAGCTAATTCTTTGATGCTGTCGCCGTAAGCACCACGCAGGTTTTCAACCAGTGCTTGCATACGGTCTTTGGCTTCTGGAGTGAAGTGACGTTTGACATACACTTTACCCACGACTTCACCAAGAACGCCATTGACGGCTGCAACGCCACGCTTCCAACGAGGTTCTTGTTCTTCTTGACCGTTTAAGGTTTTAGAGAAGAAAGCGAAGTTTTCATTGTCTAACGCTTCACTCAGATTGCTCGCCGCGTGCGTCAGCACTTGCCATTGCATATAGGTTTTCCAAGTGGCTAACTCAGTCGTTTTTAAAACTTCGTTTAACCCTTGGATATAGCTAGGTTGGTTAACGATGATATCGGTTTGCTTGTCAGCGCCAAGAGCAGCTAAGTAGCCAGCCCAATCGATATCCGGTGCCAGTGTTGGCAGATCTTTGACTTGATATAGATTGTAGGTTTTCGTGCTGTCACGGTTTTCAACCACATCCCAATGTTTAGCAGCAATGGCGGTTTCTAACGCTAAAATAGCTTCAGCACTGGCTTTAGGGTTAGCAAGACCCGCAAGGGTAAACATTTTTTCGATATGGGCGACATATGCCTTACGGATATTAACGAAGCGTTCTGATTCGTTAAAGTAGTAGTCTTTTTCTGGCAGGCTTAGGCCATATTGATAGAGATGCGTTGCGTAACGGCTAGAGTTTTTCGCATCGATATCGATATAAAATGCTATTGGAGTACCCGCGCCAGCGATTTGGCTGTGAGCGAAGTACTTCACTAATTCATTCTTATCTTTTAAGGCATTAATAGCATCAAATTCGCCTTGGATTGGTGTGACTCCCAGTTTATTGAGTGTCTCTGTATCCATAAACGAACGATATAAATCGGCCACTTTTTGCTCGTCTGTACCAACGGCGAGATTGGGCGTTGCAGCCACTTCTTCGATAATGACTTTTACGTCGTCACGTGATTTTTCACGTAAATCGTAGAAAGCGCCAATGCTAGTGCGATCGGCTGGGATCTCAGTATTTTTTAGCCAAGTGCCGTTAACGTATTTATAGAAGTCGTCTTGTGGACGAATCGCTTTATCAAAATTAGCAAATTCAATTCCAGAACCTAGTGCTTGAGTTACTGCCGCTGCGGTGGCTGTTTTAGCCGTTTCAGGTGCTTTAACCTCGGCAGGCTTGTCATTACAGGCAGTCAGGCCTGCGATAAGTGAGGCACACAGTCCCCCAATAAGTACTTTTCTCATGTTGTTTCCTTCGGGTTTATTATTGTGCCCATTATTGGGGCTGTTATTTTGGCAAAATGGGATTGCTTCAGGCGTAATGAATCGTATGTTAATGCTTTAGTGTGAGTTGAAACAAGATCATTACTCTTTATATCGTGGGATTAACTTGAGTCATATGTAACTAAAGGTTACCAATTAGATGATTGATATGACTCTAGGTAACACTAGCGTATGCAAGCTATTTCAGGTTAGCGAGCATTTAGTCCGACATTTTAAAATAGGTTAGCTCAGTTGCTTAATTGGTTTAGCAGGATTACCTACCACGACGCTCTTCGCGGCGACATTTTTTGTCACTACGGCGCCAGCACCGATAATCGCATCATCACCAATACTGACTCCCGGCATTATGATTGCGCCGCCGCCAATCCATACTCGTTTACCTACGTTAATGGCTTTTGCGGTTTCTAAACCTGAACAACGCAGCTTGGCATCAAGCGGATGACTCGAGGTGTAAAACTGGGCATTAGGGCCAACCATCGTTTGTTCACCAATCACAATAGGCGCGTTATCCTGCAAGGTGACATTCATATTAATAAACACCTTATCGGCAAGGGTGAGGTTGAGGCCGTAACTGATAAAAATAGGCGTAGATATTGTCGCCGTTGATGATTTATGGGGAATGAGTTGTTGGCAGAGTTGAGCGTAATCTTGATTATCTTGCTCAATCATTTGATTTAATTGTCGATTTAGTCGTTGTTGCTGAGCTCTTAAACTTAATAGTTCGCCGGCAAAGCAATCATATTCTTGGCCAGTGATCATCTTTTGGTATTCTGTCATGTCATTTCTCCCTTAACGACAGCTAATAATTCTTACTGGAGGCATCGCTTGGCAGTAGCAATGTTTTGCCCTTTGAAGTGGTCGGCCTCATAATATGGCAGTTTTCTTTATTGAAGTTGAGTATTAACGTGCGTTTAGACAAATTTATCTGTGAGAGTACCTCACTAACTCGCTCATTAGCGAAAAAAGCCCTGCATCGCGGTGACATTACTTGCGATGGTGTGGTTGTTAAAGATTCGGGCTTTAAAGTGAGTGAAGCTATGCACGTTTGCCTTGAGGGCGAACGGATAGCATTAGTGGGCGTGCGTTATTTGATGCTTAATAAACCAGTCGATACGATTTGCTCAACGATTGATGAGACCTATCCTTCGGTATTGAGTTTACTCGATGTACCAAAGCCTGAAACCTTGCACATTGCCGGCCGTTTAGATGCTGATACCACAGGGCTTGTGCTCATCACGACTGACGGCCAGTGGTCACACAAAGTCACCTCACCTAAAAAAGAGTGCGCCAAACGTTACTTAGTGCAACTGGCCGATCCGGTTGATGCTAGCTTAATTGCGCTATTTGCTGCGGGTGTTGAATTACGCGGTGAGGATGGTTTAACAAAGCCTGCGCTATTGGAGATTATTGAGCCGCAATTAGTGCGCTTAACCATCACCGAAGGTAAGTACCATCAAGTGAAACGTATGTTTGCCGCTGTGGGTAATCACGTGGCAGATTTGCACCGTGAAAGCATTGGGCAAATTGAATTAGACCCCTCCTTAGCACTGGGTGAATGGCGATATTTGACGGCTGAAGAAATCGCATCTGTCTAATTTATCGTTCAAGTTCGCTAACTTGATATAACAATGCCGCCCGAGTGTTACTCGTGGCGGCATTTTTGTGTGCTAAAAGCTGGAGTGATTACCGCTTTTTTAGTGTCAGTTCGCCACTGATGGTATTCATTTTTACCTTGGCAGCGCCTGAGCCAGTTTGGAATACAAGCTCTGAACGTGGTGCATATTTTTGTTTTTCAGGCTTATCTTGGATTAACGCGTTATTGATTTTTCCACTAGGGCCGCCATTTAAATCAAAGCTAGCATCGGGCATATCAACAAAAGTCAGCATAATATCGCCACTAACACTGTCTAAATTGGCTTTTGTAAGATTTTTTGCCAGTGATATTTGCACGTCGCCACTGACCGTTTTGAGGGTGACTTCCTTGGCAACACTCAAGTTTGCATTCACTTCACCAGAGACCTGTTCAATTGTGACCTTTTCGGCCCGAGATTGACTAGTTAAATCACCGCTCACGAGACGATAGCTAATTTCACCTTGACTATCAGTATCTTGAATCATGCCCGATACGGTTTCTAATTGGATTTTACCGTCAACGGCTTCGGCGCTGATATTGCCACTTATAGTATTTAACTCGAGTTCACCTTTTATGTCCGTGAGTTGCAAATTAGCAGAGACGGTATCGGCACTGAGTTTTACTGTTTTTGGCACTTTAATGGTGAGCTGCGAGCCAGTGTTAATCTTGCTATTGTAGTGGCGGGGCATTTTGTCTTCGATATTAAGATTATTTCCCTGTTGCTCGAATATAAAACCTTCGCTCAATTCATCCAATGTACCGCTAACGCTGACTTCGTTTTTATCCCAAGTTTGAATGGTTACATCCCCACGTTGGACTTTTATTTGCAGTTGAACATCATGGCCTATGCTGAGTTTTTTATCGATGCTTTGCGCTGCGAACACATTGGCTATCAGGCTTAAATAAAGCATCGAAATGAATAGGCTAGTATTAGTCAAATTGAGGTGACTCATAGGGCGTGTTTCCTTGTATTGAGTTTTAAGTCGTTAATTTTTGAGCCTATAGCAAGAGGTCTAGTTCACGTTGCAGTACCCAAAGCCAGAGTGAGCAAAGTTGTTAGTTGGATTTGTTCGTTATGCTTGGTCAATCCGTGTTGTCTTGGCTTACTAAGATAATTCGTTTGAAGTCGAATATTGCGCTATCGAGTGGCAGGAACCCTGCGGTCATCATAGTATCCTGCCATAATAATGGAGCAGGGCGGGATTAAGCTTTGTTAAATCTCTTAACCAAAGAAAATCTCGCGCCTAAAATCGTCATTCCATGCTGCCTTTCTTATCTTGGTTGGTTTACTGGCTTTTAGCGGATGCTGCTCTAAAAGGT